>CAYYBB010000274.1:0-1545 GCA_964469465.1 uncultured Actinomycetota bacterium | reverse complement strand
TTATATCATAAATCGCTATCTATGGCTAGATACCCATGCTAAAACCGGAAGAACCCATTTTTTATGTCAGACCTCTGGAGATCCCTTGTGGAATGCTCCAGATTTTTTATTGAGTATTCTTATTTCCTTCAAAGATAATCCTATCTTTCAACTTTCTTAAATCAACATATCAACCATTATAGGAATTTGAGAAACAAAGGCCAAAACTTTCTTTGCGCTGTCCCCCATAAGCGCTCATTTAGCTTCCTCAGAGGCGTGAATGTTGTCATTTACCAGGCTCGGAGACTTTGACCACTCCTACATCTGCTCTAACTGTACCTTGTCAGTACAGAACGCTAGTAGTATAATAAGTCTGCCTATTGATACGACTAAAAGGAGGATAAAGAGGTGGCCAAGGAAGAAAGAGCTGAGAAACTGTCAGTGACTCTGCCCAAGGAGCTGGCCGCTGAGATCCGACGCCTGGTCCCTCAGAGAGGAATGAGCGCTTTCTTCACTGAGGCGGCCAAAAGATACTTAGCTCAGCACCGGCAGAGAACCGCTTTAGAAAGGGGCTTCGGAGCCTGGACGGCTGAAAATCACCCTGAGCTCAAGATGCCTGAGGATACAGTGGTCTATGTGCGCTCCCTGCGGGAGGCAGATAGGGAACGCCTGGCCCGCCTGGAGGGCGAAAGATGAGGGCCGGGGAGTTTCAAGGGGTTTCCTGCCTGCTGGACAGCGATATCGTCATTGACTACCTGAGGGGGCACGAGTACGCCGAGGAGTTGCTGGATCGCTGGTCTCGTCAGGGACTCTTGGCAGTCAGCACCTTGACCCACCTGGAGATCTACCTGGGGATGCGCCCGGCCGAGGAACAGGAGACACAAGCGTTCCTCGACGGGCTGACTTCCATGCCGGTAGATGTCAGTATAGCCAGGAAGGCCGGTACCCTGCTGGGCCATCTCCGTTTGAAGGGGATTACCGTGGGCATCGTCGACGCCATCATTGGGGCCACGGCGCTGGCATTGGCGGTCCCTCTCCTCACTAACAACACAGAGCATTATCCGTTTCCTGGTCTCAGGGTAATCAAAGGTAGGGAGGAGTGAACGGGAGGGCTGATACTATCTGGCCTGTTGAGCCAGGCATCAGCATGTGAGGTCATAGTGTGTCGTCTTGGGTGTTTTCTACTTTTCTTCTCCAGAAACTGACCCTCGGGATGCCTGGAAGGTCTTTCAAATCTCATATTTAATGTCTTCCTCATATTTAATGTCTTCCAGATTTTCCTCCTTGATTTCAATATATCCTCTTAGAGCCTTTGGACTAAGTCGGGGTTCAAAATGTATCTCTGAAATATATTCTCCAAACACCTCATATACATCTTCTTTACCTTCGATGATAAGTCTACCAAAATCTCCTTCGCCCCAGTGAACCACACGATTCTCTCCAAAAAATACCCTTCTACTTTGTTGCAAATAAACCCTGGCTACTTGTCTTAGGAAAGTGATGTAGCAATCAACCAGGGATTTCTCAAGTTGGTCGAACTTTTCTTTGGTTTCCTTCCACAAGGAC
>CAYYBB010000273.1:0-1623 GCA_964469465.1 uncultured Actinomycetota bacterium | reverse complement strand
TCATTGTTTCCTCTGTGGTGAGGAGAGGAGATCTGGTGATCAGTATTTCCACCAGTGGCAAGTGCCCAGCTCTGGCCAAGAGGGTCAGGAAGGAGATTGAGAAGCAGTACGGTCCGGAGTATGAGGAGTACCTATTACTCCTGAGCCAGGCCAGGGAAAAGATCAAGGCCAGGTATGAGACGGAACAGGAGCGAGGGGAAGCTCTGGAGAGGGTTATAGACTCGGGTATACTGGAGCTAATCAGGGCGGGAAAGAAAGATCTGTCTGAGGAAAGTATCGAGCGATGCATCTAATAATGGTAGGTCTCAATTATAGAACTGCTTCGGTGGAGCTTCGGGAGAAGCTGGCTTTTCCGGAGTGTGGCTTAAGTCCTGTGCTGGATAAGCTTATGGAATACCCCCATATCAGCGAGGGAGTGGTCCTATCCACCTGTAACCGTACGGAGGTCTACTGTGTGGTTAACGATAGGGAGAAAGGCCGTGAGGACATCCTGAGTTTTCTGGCATCCACCAGGGAGATCGACCAACAAGCCTTTGTCCCTTATACCTACACTTGTGCTTCCAGGGATGTCATCCGCCATCTCTTTCAGGTTGTCTCCAGCCTTGATTCCATGGTGGTGGGAGAACCCCAGATCGCCGGGCAGGTTAAGAACGCCTATCAGGCCGCTCAGGGGAAAGGATGTACCGGACCCATTTTGAACAGACTGTTCCGTCACGCTCTTTCCGTAGGGAAGAGGGTCAGGACAGAGACAGGTATAGGTTCGAAGGCTGTCTCGGTGAGCTACGTGGCTGTGGAGCTGGCTAAAAAAGTCTTCCCCAGATTGGAAGGATGTAAAGCCTTTTTGGTTGGTGCTGGAGAGATGGGAGAGCTGACAGCCAGGCATCTCTTGGACAATGGAGTTCGAGAGGTACTGGTAGCCAGCAGGTCTCTGGAAAGAGCGGAGAGGCTGGCCGCCAGATTCGGAGGTCAGGCTGTTCCCTTCATGGATAGCATTAAGTACATGGCTGATGTAGATATCGTCATAACCTCCACTGCCGCTCCTCACCATCTCATTACCGAGAGAGATGTTCTTGCGGTGATGGGTTTACGAGGCGGCAGGCCTCTCTTTCTCATCGATATCGCTTTTCCTCGCAATATAGATCCTCAGGCGGGCAAAATTGAGAATGTCTTTCTTTACGACATCGACGATCTTAAATCCATAGCTGACTTCCATCTGGAGGACAGAAAAAAGGAGGCCATTAAAGCCAAAAGTACCATAATAGAGGCTGAGGTCGAGGAGATGGCCAATTGGCTTTACTCTCTGGAGACTGTTCCCACCATAAAGCTTCTTCGGCAGAAAGTGGAAAAGATTAGAGATCAGAAGACCCGCAAGGCCCTGGCCAGGCTGAAAGACCTTTCCGATGAGGATAAAGATCAAATAGTGGCTCTGACCAGGCTCATCACTAATACTATTCTCCATAAGCCCATCACTACTCTCAAAGAGAGTGCCAATCACAAAAATGGGTATATCTATCTCCAGGCCCTTCGCCACCTTTTTGGATTGGATGACCATTCTGACCGGAAAACAAAGTAAACTACTGACAGCTAAAGCAGTCAGCTTTCAACTGCCCCAACAGGGCGTTG
>CAYYBB010000272.1:0-1627 GCA_964469465.1 uncultured Actinomycetota bacterium | reverse complement strand
AATTAGGTCATGAAAAAACTAAGAGATAACGCCTCGGAGATCTGCGGAATGTAGGTCACTAAGTCTTCGTAGGGTATTTTCATCTCCAATTAGAAATATCTTCTTGCCTTTGTAAACATCAGTTACAAAGGAATTTCTAGTTTTTATCCTTTCCTCCCACTCCGCTGACTCAAAGGCGGTAAGATTTATCTCTCTTGAAAGTCTCTCCTCTGCTCTTGTTATAGCTTGAGTTAGAGCGTCCATATCTGGGTTTCCGATCACCATGAGGTCGATATCGGATCGAATATCCTCAGTGTTTTTGGCGACCGAGCCGTAAATGAAGGCCAATTCAAGGTTTCCGATATGATCTAGATCAGCCTTTAGTTCTTCGGCGAGACCAACGGTTTTAAGAACTATCGTTTTCAGCTCTTCAAAGATGGGGAATTTCTTGTTTACCCAATAATAGCGCACATTTGCTTCCCTTTTACTCTCCAGCAACCCCCCTTCTTCTAGCTTCTTTAGTTCCTTCTGCAGAGCGGAGTGAGATACTTTGAGTCTTTTGAAAAGCTCAGTATAGTAAAATCTCTCGTCGGGATGGGTGAGAAAAAGCGTTAGCAGCTTTACTCTGGTTTTTGAAGCGATTAGCGTTGACAGCATGAGGCAGTCTCCGTAAGTTATGCCTATTTCGTGGTGCAATTGCACCATATTTATGGTAACATTCTTGTTGACTATGTCAAGTCTAACTTGGTAGATTCATCCCAGCATGAAGGCCGAGGACATTGTGGAGTGGAATTCTTGAGGCGAATGGACGATCTTTCTGCAGAGGTACTTTCTGGAAGGTTATGGAAGGCCATGCCATTCCCTCCTCTATCCCCTGGCGGTATAATAACCCGTAGAACTGTGTCCAGATTACAAACAGGAATGAAATTGAAAAGAGGAGGGAGTGGCATCTTTTGGCCAGTAAGGTCTATTTCACCAATGCCCGAACCAGGAGCGGGAGAAATCTTCTGGATAAGACAGCCAGCCTTTTTGAGCGGGCTGGCTTTGGAAAGTTTATCCAGAAAGATGATTTGGTAGCCATAAAACTACATGTAGGTGAGCCAGGTAATCTGGCTTTTCTCCAGCCGCCCCTGGTACGGCGAGTGGTGGAAAAAATTAAAGAAAAGGGCGGTAAACCCTTTCTTACCGACTCCAATACTCTTTATGGGGGCTACCGCTCCAATGCCGTGGACCACATGGAGAGTGCTTTAAAAAATGGTTTCAGCTATGAGACCGTAGGGGCTCCTTTTATTGTGGCTGACGGTTTGCGGGGCCAGGAGTATGAAGTAGTGCCCATCGACGGAATCCGCCTGAGCGAGGCCCGGATCGGTGCAGCTCTGGCCCGGGCCGATGCCATGATCGCCCTGACCCATTTCAAGGGGCACATGGCGGCAGGATTTGGAGGAGCCCTCAAAAATGTGGGTATGGGAGGAGCCTCTCGGGCTGGTAAGCAAATCCAACACTCTGCTCTTAAGCCCAGGATTGACCAGAACAAGTGTACGGGCTGTAAGAGGTGCGTCAAAGTCTGTCCCGAGGAAGCTATCGCTTTGGATAAGGCCAAGAGGGCTCACATTGATTACTCTTTATGTATCGGATGTGCTGAATGTAC
>CAYYBB010000271.1:0-1628 GCA_964469465.1 uncultured Actinomycetota bacterium | reverse complement strand
CCTTATAGCTGAGAATTACCAAAATTTTTGACTTTTGCATCTCATAGAATGAGTACGTTGATGTTGATTGCCGGCGCCTCTTCCTCTCCGACAAACCCCTTCCCTGGCTGATATAATTGGTATAATCTAATACTGGCAGGTATGGGGGAGCTAGAAGATGTTAAATCTTAAGGTGGAACTAGATCTCACTGTGAATACCGATCTGGTGAAGGAGATACTGACCGATTTTGTGCGGTCGGAGACCCACCGGGTGGGCTTTGACCGGGTGGTAGTGGGGCTCTCGGGAGGAGTGGACTCCTCCCTGTCCACCTTTGTCGCGGTGGAAGCTCTCTCCAAAGAAAATGTTGTTGCTCTTATCATGCCCTACAAGACCAGCCGTAAGGAAAGTACCGACGATGCCAGGATGGTAGTGGAGCTGTTAGGCATTGATAGCAAGGTTATCGATATTACTCCCATGATCGATGCCTACTTTGCCATGTTTCCTGAGGCTGATGAGCGCCGCCAGGGCAATAAAATGGCTCGGGAGAGAATGAGTATCCTTTACGATCATTCAGCAGCTCTGGGGGCTCTGGTTCTGGGTACCAGCAACAAAACAGAGCTCCTTTTGGGCTATGGGACCATCTACGGAGATATGGCCTCGGCCATAAATCCTCTGGGAGATCTCTACAAAACTCAGATCCGCCAGGTGGCCAGGGCCTTTGGTGTGCCCGAGAAGATCGTAGCCAAAGCTCCCACTGCTGACCTGTGGATGGATCAGACCGATGAAAAGGAGCTGGGATTCACCTACGAGGATGTGGACAAGCTTCTCTACCTCCTGGTAGACAAGAGGTATGATCGGGAGTCTCTGGTGGAAGTGGGCTTCCAAAAGGAGTTCGTCAACAGAGTATACCAGATGGTCCAGCGTTCCCACTACAAACTGCGGCTTCCCCTTATTGCTAAACTTTCCGGACGTACCATCGATCGGGAATTTCGCTACTCCAGGGATTGGGGTGTCTGATTTTAGATGTCCCCTGAGCAGTCTGGCAAACTCTATGTGTGTGCCACTCCGATCGGAAATCTGGAAGATGTTACTCTCAGGGTTTTGAGGACTCTAAAAGAAGTTGACCTCATCGCGGCCGAGGATACCAGGCGGACCCGAAAACTTCTGAGTCATTATGATATTAGGGCCAAACTCATCAGTTTTCATAAATTCAGCTCGTCGGAAAAGAAGACCCAAATTATCGACCAGATCTTATCCGGCAAGAAAGTAGCTCTGGTCTCCGACGCTGGGCTTCCGGGGATATCTGACCCGGGTCATGACTTGATTCAGGCCTGTATTGAAAACTCTGTGGACGTCGAAGTTCTACCCGGACCCTCCGCTCTCCTCTCAGCCCTGGTCATCTCTGGTCTGCCCACAGACAGATTCCTTTTTGTGGGATTTGCTCCCCGCACAGTTGCCAGAAGAAAGAAATTCTTGGGAGAGTTAGCAGATGAGACCGGAACCCTGGTGTTCTTTGAGGCTCCCCACAGGATAAAAAAGTTACTGGTGGATCTTCTGGAGGTTCTAGGGGATCGCCAGATCGCTATGGTGCGGGAATTGACCAAAATCCATGAGGAAGTTCTGCGAGGCCGGGTGAGCGAGATGGTAG
>CAYYBB010000270.1:0-1676 GCA_964469465.1 uncultured Actinomycetota bacterium | reverse complement strand
GCGGTTATGGCACCCGCCTCAGGCGTCAGATTCAACTGGCACCTGTGTTGCTCAGCTAACTGAGAATCCCTGCACTTTAGTGCTGGGGAGTGTCAAATAGTATAACTCCCCCTCGAAGATCCACTTATATTATGCAAGACATTCAAAAGCACAGAATGAAAGCGAAATAGAACGAGAGGAATACATAGTCTGAAAGAAATGTTTATTCAGCGTCAAAGCCAAAGAGCCCGAGAGCATTCTCAGTAGTCTTCCGCATTACCTCATTCTCACTTACACCTTTGGCCTCGGCTACAGCTCTGGCGATAAGGGGAATGTACTTGGGATAGTTTTCCTGGCCTCGAAAAGGATGAGGTGCCAGGAAGGGACAGTCTGTCTCCAACATGAGAATGTCCAGAGGTATTTTCTTCACCAGGTCTTTCAGGCGCTGAGCATTCTTAAAGGTGATATTGCCAGTGATGGAAATGTGTAGTCCTTGCTCCAGGCAGAAATCGATCATGGCCTCATCGTCCGAGAAGCAATGAAGAACTCCTCGTTTCACTTCCTCTGACTTGAGAATTCCTTTTATATCCTTATGGGCATCCCGGTCGTGCACCACAAGAGGAAGCTCCAGCTCTCTGGCCAGTTCAATCTGCCAGATAAAAGCCTGCCTCTGTTCTTCAGGGGTGGAGAGATTGCGGAAGTAATCGAGACCTGTTTCACCCACGGCCACAACTTTGGGAGATTTACAGAGCTTCCTCATTTCTTCAATGGCCTTGTGGGTCAGAAATCGGGCATCGTGAGGATGAACTCCAACGGCAGCAAAGACGTTAGGGAAACTTTGGGCAATCTCTACTGCCTGGTGGCTGGCCTCCAGGTGAGCACCGATATTGAGAATGATCCTGACCCTCTCCCTTTCGGCCTCCTGGACAGCCTCCTGGGGTGTCTTTTCCTTGATCATATCCAGGTGAGCATGGGTATCGATATAGTAATCTCGACCCTCCAGATCTGAGATATCCTGAGATAGCATTATCTCACCTCTTCCTCGATGCGCGGAAAGAGAGGTGCCCTCTGGCCCGCAGAGAGGCCGGATTCCAAAAGACCCCACCTGCCCTCTTTTTGCAACGTACTCCGGCTTATCTCTCTCTTTACTCCCAACTGATCCCAGATCTTTTGAGCTGATGCAGGCATAACCGGGAAGACCAACTGGGCCACCAGCCGGAGGCTTTCCGCTACATTATAGAGGATAGTGTCCATCCTCTCTTTCTTATCGGGAAATTTGGCTAAGGACCATGGTGCGGTAGTGTCCAGGTACTTGTTGACCGCGTTTATAAAAGACCAAATATCATCCAGGGCTTCTCGGAAGTTCAATAGCTCTATTTTTTCGTCGACAGAGCGCCTGGTATCGGACCATCTCATCTTGAGCTCTTCATCAATATCCTCAAAGAGTGTAGGTACGGGGATGAGTCCGGAACAATACCTCTCTATCATGGCCACGGTTCTACTAAGAAGATTACCGATATCATTGGAAAGATCGGAGTTATATCTCTTTTTCATCATCTCGTGGGAGAAAGAACCATCTAATCCGAAAGATATCTCCCGCAGCAAGAAGTAGCGCAGGGCATCCACCCCATATCTCTCCGACAGCTCATCGGGATCCAGGATATTCCCTTTGGACTTGGACATCTTCTCCTCTTCGC
>CAYYBB010000269.1:0-1711 GCA_964469465.1 uncultured Actinomycetota bacterium | reverse complement strand
TCTTAAAGATCCGGGGTGCTTTCAGGCCATCACTCCACACTTGAGGGAGAAGAACAATATTTTAAGACTTTCCACCTCCGCTACCGTCGAGGAAATTAAGAAAAGAGCCTTCAAGGTGCTCGGAATCAGCCTGTTTTACAACAAGGATGCCCAGGAAAACATGGAGTTGATAAACCGGCTACGAGAGGAAGGAGTAGACGCTCACATCACTGTGGGCGGCCATTTTGCTACCTTCGACTATCAAGAACTGCTCACCCATGCGCAAGCCATTGATTCTGTGGTCCGGGGAGAAGGGGAATATACCTTTGTGGAACTGGTTAGAAAGATCGACCAAAACGAGGATTGGAGAGACATCCCCGGCCTGGCCTACTGTAAGGATGGTCAAGTTGTAGCCAACCCTCTCCGGCCAGCCATAGCCTGTCTAGATGATCTGCCCTTTCCATCCAGGGATACCTTTCCTCTCTACGTTAAGCGGAAGTTTCCGGCCACCATTTCCACCAGTAGAGGGTGTTATGCCAACTGCTCCTTTTGCAGCATCAACCAGTTCTATGGCTATTCGCCGGGCGCTAAGTGGAGAACCCGGTCTGCTAAAAATGTGGTTGACGAGATGGAATCTCTGTCCAGTACCTGGGGAGCCAGGCGATGGCTAATCGTAGACGATAACCTTATCGGAGCCGGTAAGGCTGGCAAGGAACACGCCCGCCAAATGGCTCTGGAGATTATAAAAAGAGATCTTGACTTCGATCTCTATATATCCTGCCGGGCCAATGACGTGGATGAAGATCTGTTTGCCCTTCTCAAACAAGCTGGACTCAAGGAAGCTCTGGTGGGGGTGGAGTCAGGGATTCCGAGAACCCTGAAGTTGTTAAACAAAGGTGTCACCGTGGAGCGTAACCGGAGAGCCATAGAGACCCTTCAGAAACTTGGCATAAGGCCCAATATCGGCTTTATAATGTTTGACCCGTTTTGTACTTTTGGTGAGGTGAGACAGAACTTCTCTTTTCTAAAGGAAGCAGGTCTTTTCTCCTCTTTGGAGGATGTGGTTCGGCTAGTAAGTCACCTGGTCGTCTTTAAGGGTGCCCCCATCATGAGGACTTTGGAAAAGGAAGGAGTACTGGGGGGATCTACCTATCTTTCATACATGGTTGAATATCGATTTTTAGATCTGAAGGTAAAGGCATTCCATGACATTCTTAGAATGTGTTTCGAGAAGATGGGGCGGGCCAGGTTCGAGATTCTGAGGCCTCTTATAGACAGGCTTCCCGATTCCGAGATAAGTAGAGTCAGAAAGGCTATAGACGGGAGACTGTTGAACATCTTTACGGTTATTTTTGAGGAAGCCTCCTGTTCTTTAGAGGAGGGGAAGATGGAGGAGGGGCAGGTTCTGGAGTATTTCCAGAAGCAGGTTGATTTTGAGATTGACCGGGTGAAAGAAGACATGAGTGGCTATAGTGTGGAGGGATGATTCCCGGATCGCTTAGTTTGCGGAAGGTGCACATGGCTGATATGCTAAAGAAAGGTTGAGCCTAAAAAGAGCGTAGTATACCAGGAGGTGCTGGACATGTTTACATCGGTGGCTGGAGTTCTGGGTACGGCTCGAGACGCTATCCTGTTCAAATCTCAAATTTATGAAGAATTTATAAGTTCCCAAAGACCCTTCCTGAAAGGGCTGGTCTTTCTTCTAATTTTGGGACTTTTGGTAGGAATATTG
>CAYYBB010000268.1:0-1758 GCA_964469465.1 uncultured Actinomycetota bacterium | reverse complement strand
AGTAGCGTGTTCCCAGAGTAAGAGTTCTCTTGCTCGGAGGTGGTGGAGGAACGACCTCCCGGCCCAGACTTTCCAACAAAGCCTTAAAGGCCAGGGTAGCCGATCCAAGACGGGGGAAAGATGCTCTCACTTTCGTCCTCTCCTATGGCCCAGAGAAAGTCGTCCTGCTTGGACATGAGCAAACTAACATTTTCCTCGGTGGATCATATCCAGAAAGGCTTCCAGGCGGGTTACCACCCCTACCTCAGATGAGTGCTCATCAATGGTGAGAAGCATGTAAGGTATGTCTCCTTTCCGCCAGGTATAGCTATGTACCATCTCCGCAATCATGGAGTCCGGGCCGCAGGCAAAGGAGACTATCTGAATGATGCCATCCACCTCTCCTTTTTCCAAGAAGTAGAAAGCTGCCCCCAGAACCTCTCTTTCGTAACTCCAGAAGGGGTCTTTGGGTAATCTGGCCATCTGGTGATGGATAGCCCGTGGGGAGACCATATCAGCAGTCCACACAGAAGCTCTCATTGCCTCCAGGCGATGCAATATATCTTTGCTCACATAGGAATCATAGATATTGTAGCCGTGGCCGATAAGGCCAATCCGGTACCTGGCCTTTGCGGAGCCATTCTCCTGCTTGGGCCCCTCTCCCTTTCCGCTTGCCTCTCTCCTTTTCCCGTCCCTACTCTCCATCTGTCGAAGAGCCTGAGGAAAAGTCATGCCTCGGCTGATCATAAGCTTTTGGCAGCGGCGGAGTTTTCTCTCAGCTTTCCACAGAGCTCGCCAGAGCCAGCCGAAACCCTTCCTGCCTCTCTCTCCACTATACTCCTCTTGCTCAAGGAGTTGTTCACCGGTCCGATAAAAGGCCCGAAGAGGGGCCAGAGATCCCTCCCGACGGTTCACCTGAGTATCGATGATAGGAGGAAGGCCTTCGATCCCTCGGATAATATCAGGCAGACCCAGAAACTTAGGACAGGTGTAGGTCTTTTTCTCCACGCTGATCATACGGGGAATGAAGAGGTAATCTACCCGGTCTTTGAGATCCAGCACGTGGCCGTAAAAGGCCTTTACCGGAACACAGGTCTCATCAGCTGCTGTCGCCCCTCCTGCGGCCAGAAGAGCTTTATTAGTAGGACGGGAGACCACTACCTGGAAACCCAGTTCTTCAAAAAAGCTCTTCCACCACAGAGAGTACTTGTAATAGAGAAGAGCACGAGGAACACCAATTCTAACTGGCATATCGTTCCTCCCTGGCCATTCTCCTCATCCTTTTATTTCCAACTTCTGGGTAAGCTCTCCTTCTAACTGGGAGGAGTTAACCCGAGCATACACAGTGTAGGTTCCCGGCGATAATCCTGTGGCGTTGTAGGTCTCTGCAAATCCCATCCCCTGACCTGGAGAAAGGGGGACTTCCTGGATGACCTGGGCGAAGGCTTTATCCGCCGACCATCTCCACAACTCCTGGCCCTGAGCATCGGTAACCCAAAAATCGTACATCTGGGCGGAAGTGAAGACGATAGTATCCTCCTTCTCTCCTATGTTTTTGACCTCCAGGGCCAGCCTGATCTCACCCCCGGTAGCGGTATAGGGGTCAATAGAGAAGGTGGCCTCAAAATTACCGGAAGAAAGAGTGTCCACTCTGATATCCTCAGGAATATTGTTTTGCCCACCAGCACATGATGTCATTAACACCAACCCTGATATAATAATCGCCGTAGATAAAACCACCTTGCCCATCAGTACTCCTTTCCGCTCTCTCAGGCCTGA
>CAYYBB010000267.1:0-1767 GCA_964469465.1 uncultured Actinomycetota bacterium | reverse complement strand
TTCCATCAATGCCTCAACCACGTATCTTAGGACCTCTGGTTGCCCGTAGCTGTTAATTATCCTTGTTGTGGTTGCCACGAAGCCCTTCTCCGTTTCGCCTTGGAGATATTCTGCCATTTTTATATTTCTTGCCTCTACCTCATCCAAAACCTTCTCGGTAATGGTGGGTAAGGGTTTTGAGCCCTGGGACATTATTTGCCACACCACTACCCCTAAGTAAAGCAACAGTTGTCGCTCATCTTGATTAAGGATGTCATCATCTACTGCCAAAAGATAGGCCAGCACAAGGGGCTGTTCCTTTGTCATGCGCTGAATCAACTTAGGGACACTATGTGGTGAGAGCCCTGCCATCCTTTGCCATGTTCGCTCCACAATCTCAGCAGGTATTGGATCCATGTCCATCACGCCTCCTCAGAAGTTTCTATGTCGGTGGCACAAGTCCCAGATGGACCCTTTCCAGGTGCTTTGGCCACTCCGTTCTAAACGTACATGATCTATTATGCGGTTTTCTGCGTTTACATTCAACTGCTGGCTATGGTGTAGCACCTGGCTTTGGGCAAGGCCCTTGACCGGCACTCTTTTTTTCACGATGACGATCAGCAACACTGGCTGTAGAATTCCGTCGATGTTATAATTTTGGAAAGAGCTACTTTCCGATAATTATACAGGGAGTGAAGGCTATGGCTGAGACTACATTAGCTAAGATAACCCGCAAAGGGCAGATGACCATCCCGCAGCAATTGCGGGAAGCAATGAAGATCAAAGCAGGTGACTATGTATCCCTGCGGCCTCTCCTGGGGGGAGTCTTTGTCTCTAAGGCCTCGCTGAGGGCTGAGGTAACAGCCGAAGAAGTCCTGCGCCACCTTGTGATCAGCATTGGTAAACAGGCGGAAGCACAAGGTATAACCGAGGACAAAGACCTTGATGTTATCGTGGAGAAGATCCAGAAACAAGTCTATCAAGAGCATTATGGAAGATAAGAAAAAACCGCGGGTCTTCCTTGATGCCAATATTATAATCCGTGGCATAACTCTTCCTCGCTTTCCTTATGAGGTACTCCGACATGCAGCCCAAGGCCAGTTTATTCCGGTATTCTCACCTACCGTGCTTGACTCCGCTCGCCGGTATATATCTGAGCTGTTCCCTGACCACAAGGAGAGCCTGGAGCTTCTCCTCTCTCTGCTGGAGTACGAACTTGTCTCTGATCCTTCCACTCAGGAAATTGAAGCACACCCCAGCCTGGTGCGCGACGCCAAAGATATCCCTGTGGTTCTTGCAGCTATCCAGGCCAAGGTGGACTATCTGGTAAGCACAGATACGGATCTAACGGACGCCCACGAGACGACTTCCGAACTGCGCCAACTAGTAACACCTCTTCGGGTAGGCTCCTTTCTGCGTGAAGTGATGGGGTGGAGCAGTAAGGATCTAGAGGTCATCGAGCGTCGGCAGTGGTCAGACCTGGAGCATCCGTTCTGGGGAGAAGGTATCTCATGAAGATATCCAAGAAACAAAGGGAGCTCTTTGAAAAATTCGAAGCTCAGATTCCATATCTCCCGTGATAAGAATAGCCTGCTCTCTTTGTGCGACTTGATAAATTTCCTGGTCATCTGCCCCTCGAAGCCCAAAGTCCCGAATGTCCTTTACTCCATACCCTTGCTCTTTAAGAATCTTTCCAGTGGAGCGGGGCATGTCCTCATCGATCACGAACTTTAGCATATCAACCTACCGCTCTGATCTCTTCACTGGTGAGAGTTTTAGCAGCATAGT
>CAYYBB010000266.1:0-1794 GCA_964469465.1 uncultured Actinomycetota bacterium | reverse complement strand
CGTCCTCCATAATAGCAAGAAAGATGGGCATCCTTCAAGCAGTTAGGTATACTAGTCTTAAAATCTAATCTTAAGACACATAGCTTACAGCCGCTGCCTTCAGGAAGGTGACTACCTTGTAGGTAGAAAATAGCCAGCATTTTCATATTATCATGTTATCATGGTTTGTGGGTGATGGCCCCCTCATGACGAATTAGTTTGTCATTGTGGTTCGATCACTCGGTGAGCTGTGAAAATGTGGGCGCTCTATACCGAATCTGAGAAGTCGGAGGACAGATTTGTCTGATAAGTCTGATCCACACCTTCCCTTCGTATCCATCATAATTGTTAACTATAACGGCCGGAGATGGCTGGGGGATTGCCTTTCTTCCCTCTCATCTCTGGATTATCCGTCCGACCGTTATGAGGTGATCCTGGTGGACAACCATTCCTCCGATGGCTCTCCGGCCCTGGTGGAGGAGCACTATCCCTGGGTGAGGATTATCAGTTCCCCCCGCAATCTGGGTTTTGCTGGGGGCAATAACCTGGGTATCCGAAGTTCCCGAGGGGAAATGGTGGTCTTACTCAACAATGACACGGTGGTGGATAAGAAATGGCTGGTAACTCTGGTAGAAAGGGCTCTGGAGGGAGGAAGGATCGGAGCGGTGGGCTCCAAACTCCTCTTTTTTTATCCTCATCTGCCTATTCACCTGAGTTGCCGGGGCGGCATACCCCGAGATATGGGACTGAGCTCAGATGGGAGACATCTTGGATGTAAGCTGCGGGAGGTGTGGTTTGGAGGGCAGAACATAACCCAGGAGGTCAGGCTGGTTCAGGAATTCTACTCCTGGGAGAAAGACGAAAGGGGACCTTTTCGCTGGACTGCATCGGAGAGCCTTTTGGCTTTACCGATAAAGAAAGAGACGGCAGAGGTTCTTCTCACGCTAGAAGTGGAACCTCTTCTGGAAGAAGACGAGGTTGTCTTTAGCCTGGACGGTCTTGAGATAGGTAGATTCAGAGTTCAGGGCCGCCAGAAAGTAGAATTGAACGTATCTTTATCTGAGAGATGCACGGATATCTACCAGCGGTGGCTGGTCAACAGCACAGGTACTATTCTCACCCCGGAAGTCTATGCGGCAGATCGGGGATTCCAGTCCCTGGACCAGGGGCAGTTTGAGCGGGCGGAGGAGGTCTTTGGTGCCTGCGGAGCCAGTGTCTTGATCAAGAAGGAAATGCTCAAGGACGTGGGCCTGTTTGAAGATGAGTTCTTCATGTACTACGAAGATGTAGATCTCTTCTGGCGGGCCAGGCTACGAGGGTGGCAGATCATGTATGAACCTCGTTCTGTAGTCCGTCATATCCATTGCGGATCCAGCCAGGAGTGGTCACCCCTTTTTACCTATCATGTTCTCCGCAATCGTCTGATGATGATTCTGAGAGTGGGATGGCCTTCCCTGGTGCTCAAATCCTGGCTTAAGTACTATCTAAGTTTGGCTCTCCTGATCATCCTGGCACTGAGATCTGTTATCCTCAGGAGAGGCAGAGTGGATGAGTATCTGGGTCTCCGTCTGCGGGTAGCGGGGGATCTGTTCCTCAGGCTGCCCGGACAACTGGTTCAGAGATTTTCCATCCGAAGGGGGCGGAGGGTGCACGATCGAGAGATCGCCAGGTGGATGGTCAGGCCTGGAGAGATTATGCAGTTGGAGCATTGACACTCCCCCCGAATCGATTCGGGGGATTCTCAGATGGCTGAGCAACTTAGGCGGGTGCCATAACCGCTACTACAGGGATTTCTCCCTGATACTTTTGAGTCTA
>CAYYBB010000265.1:0-1809 GCA_964469465.1 uncultured Actinomycetota bacterium | reverse complement strand
CCTTGTCAAAGTACATTTTTAGGCCGTTTTACCCACACTAAATTGGAACGGTACCAAATATTCAAAGGCTTGGACGGAGCCTTCAGGGAGGGGTTGCAACGGCAACCCCGTCGAACTGAGAAGCTGTCTGCTTTAGCTGACAGAGTCGTCACCTGCTTCCCCTTCCCTCTATGGGCAGAGCATCCCAGATGGCTTGAGCTGTCCTGGAGTCGTTGAGAAGCGCCTCGGCTTCTATATTGCCGGCCCTGATTCTTATCCTTTTTGGCATTACTGCCTCCTTCTACCTCCTCAGATCATCCTTTACCGGTATGGGTAAACAATTGCCCAGAAAATACGCAGCATTTTCAGGTTCACGGGTGATGACCCCACCATGACAAATAGGGAAGAGAATACTTATCAAGAAGCTCTGGAAATACTTGAAACTATCATGAAACCAAAGACTGTTATTATGACCAGCAGGATCACTACTATCAAAAGCAGGATAAGAGGAGACAAAGCCAGCAGAATTGCCTTGGACCATCTGGAATCATAGGCACTTCTGACCCCCATGACGTATAAAGGAATGGACCAGAGCAGTCCCCCAAGACCGATCAGTCCTCCGACATAAGGTAGAAAGTCGAAGAATCCTAACACCCGGGGAGCAACAGCCAGTCCGGTACAGGCCAACAACTGCGAAAAAGGGGCCTTGCTGACAAAAATCTTGGATATCCCCTGTACCACCGCTCCATAGACGATCCACCAGAACAAAAACTGAAAGGGAGTGGTCAGGAAGGTGCCCACTCCTCTAAATACCACCTCAAAAGGAGAAGTGGGCACAACTCGCACAATATCCTCACCCATCTGTAGAGCCCACTCAGCAATGTCTCTGGCCTCCTCAGGCATTTGGACAGCGACGCTCTCCACTGAACTTCTCGCCTCTTGCAGGTATTGCAGGGCTTGCTCAGAGGGGGGTTGGATGAGATTCCAGACCATAGTAAAGAGACCGGTAGATATTCCTACAATCAGTCCTACAATAATTATCAGCACAAAGATGGTAAACATACCATCTTGGTCCATTTTTATCTCAGAAAATACACTGCTATCGAACCGGACAGCCCTCAGGCCAAGCCTCATAGATCTCTTGATCAGGTTTACCAACGCTTCTCCTCCTTTCGGCTCAATTGTTGGCCAAAGATGGACACGCTTCCCATCTCACTAGAAAATGAGAGCAAATGCTACTATTGATACTGTCACAGCCAGAATCAGGATTAGTAGATAGGGTAGCAGGGTAACCAAAAAAGCCTTTCCCGCTCCAAAGTTATGCGAGATCTTAATAGCGTAATAGCTACATACAAACCCCCACACTCCGAACAAGACTCCTGTGGCTTGAGCATAGGGAATCAACTCTAGAAGCTTGAAAACCCCAGGAGCAAAGCCCAAAGCAAGAGCTCCCAGAGTCACTCCCAGACCTGCTCTTCCACCCAGGAGTCTGGCAAATAGCCAGGCTACAGCGCCATAAATCAACCACTGCAGAATCCAGAAAAGTGGAGTGGCAAAGACTCCCGTCAGTGCCTTTAGGGGTGAGGGCGCAAAAATAGCCGGGAAGATCTTCCATCCCAGCTCATATTGCTGCCACATGACCTCCCGACCTTCCGGAGGTATTCCCAGGTACCAGGGAGCAGTCTTCAGATTCTCCGCAATGGTCTGCTTTATTATATTCAGGTCAGGCATAAAGGCGTATTCAATGACGTCTCCTATGCCCACCAATATTCCTACCAGAAGTCCCAAAATTAGAAGAAAGACCAGCCCTTTCAGGAAGGGTCTTTGGGA
>CAYYBB010000264.1:0-1919 GCA_964469465.1 uncultured Actinomycetota bacterium | reverse complement strand
AGGTTGATCTGGGCCGCTTGCCTTAGAAGGCCCTTGGCTTTGCCATAGTTCTCCGTCCCTTTGCTCACCTCGGCTACTTCAGCTTGGCGGATGTAGAGAGTTTTGGTCTTGCCCTCCTCTTTCCAGGTCAGCATCCATTTGGGACCATGGAGTTCTCCCCGGGTGCATTTGCAGTTGCCCTTATTACAGGGCAGGTAGCCAGCCGCCAGGTTCCCTGGCAGAATATCTTGCATCCTGGCTATGGTTTTAAAAATCCCCTTCCTTCTAGCCACCAGGCTCTCCGTTTTCCTATCCTTGGGCATAGGTACTCTTCTCCTTTCCCCTTGTTAGATAAGTATAATACCTTATCTGAAATTACGACATAAACTCCTTTCAGGGTCAAGCATAAAATTTTTCAAGGGGTGTGCTTACAGGTTTTTGACCTTCAGGAAGAGGTTATGGGTAGGATCTTGGAGGGTCAGAAGATCTGGGTAAACTCGAATTTTTCTCTTTCTGCATCTCTTCGGAAGTGTCATATCATTCCAGGAGTGTCTGTTCCAATGGTTCTAATTGTTTTCCAGTATAAGATGGAATAGCAAGTCTTTGAAGCGTTTAGCATCTAGTTCGAAGCAGAATCGTGCATTGGGTGGCTTTCTCATCAAATGCTGATGGTCGATGATGAGCTGGCCGTAGGCTGGTCCTTTTCCCGTTTCCACGTATGCCCACGCCTCTATTTCTCTGGTTACTATCTCAGGGCGGATGGCAACGGCCATCGCCACCGGGTCAGGCAGGTCGAATCCCCTTTTGCCCAACCGCCACTCGTTGAAATCCTGGAGCGACCGGTTGCATCGAACACAGAACTCAGCGATATGTGAGCCAGAGGCGAGGAGGAAAGCGATATCCTCTTCGCTAATGAAAGTATCTCTCATACTTACATCCCAGCCACGCTGCCCCATTTCGTGGGTTTTTGGATTATTATACACCCAGAGGAGGTATAAAAAAGGACAATTGTCCCTGGTGATCGTCTCAATATCGGTAGGAAATTTTATCTACCTCCGTTTTCAGACTCCACCATGTGACCAATGCATCTGCTTGTCAGAAACGGGCTTCGAGTGATATATTTAAGCCCGTGAGGAGGTGTAAGAATGGCAAATGTGAAGGAACAGGTTATCCGAATGATTCAGGATTTGCCAGATGAGGTTTCCATTGAAGATGTTATGGCCGAACTGTATTTTCGACTGCAGGTGGACGCTGGCTTAAAAGAACTCGATGAAGGCCAAGGAATTACCCATGAGGAAATAGAAAAGCGAATGTCTCAATGGCTAGCCAGATAAGATGGTCACCAAGAGCTGCTTCCGACTTTGAAGAAATCTGCAAATATATTGCCAGAGATTCCCAATACTATGCTATCCTCTTTGCTAAAAAAGTGAATGCCATAGTCAAAAGCATCCCTCAGTTTCCTAAAGCAGGGCGAGTAGTACCCGAATACAAAGATGAAAACCTGCGTGAAAAGATTTATAAGAACTATAGGATTGTCTATCGACTTAAGGGGGATATCGTAGAAATTGTTACTATTTCTCACAGTGCGAAACCGCTAGCGGACATTCTATAGGTGGGGCAAAAGGTCGGTGAAGATGGATCCGAGTGGCTATGGTGTGGAAAGGAGTACGTCCACTTAATGCTTGGTGTGTCAACATGCTGGAGGTCCGTCCAAACCAACAACGGGGAAGCTATACTGGAAAATATACTAAGTCTGGGATTAAAAGCCATAGAGCTGGAGTACAGGGTTACCTCTGAGGCCTTCGCCCAGATGCGGCCCGCTCTTGAGAGACACCAGCCGATGGTAATCAGCGTGCACAACTTCTTTCCAGCCCCAGAACCACCTCGTAAGCCCGGCGGAGATGCCTTCCTTTTTAGTTCGGAAGACGAAGAAGAACGAG
>CAYYBB010000263.1:0-2005 GCA_964469465.1 uncultured Actinomycetota bacterium | reverse complement strand
AAGCGTTCCATCAGGATTTACCTCAAAGAAATCACCGCCAGCACCGTAGAAATAGTACACAAATTCGGTCAGCTCGACGTAGGGGCTTTTTCCTATCATGCCCACGCCATACATTTGAGGCGGATTTGATACTTTCTTCGCAATCTCCTTCATTTCCTCAAAAGTCTTTGGCGGTTCAGGAATTATGTCAGAGCGATAGTACATGAATCTCGGCCCTGCCGCAACAGGAAGAGCCTTGAGCTCGCCTGCAATCTTGGCTTCCATGGTTGCCTCGATGATGTCACCAAGAACTTCCTTGCTTACCCACGGCTCAATGGGCTCCACAAGTCCTAGGTCCATATACTTGAGTAACCACCGAGTTCCGATAACAGCGATGTCCGGGGCCTCTCCGCCAGCAATGAAGGTGTCAAGACGGGGCTCGTACTCACCCCAGGGGGTGCTAATTATCTGGAGATCTATATCCGGGTTGGCCGCTTCGAACGCAGCCTCAAGCTCTTTTGGATACTCCGGCTTAACTCCATCATATTCAGCCCACATAAACCTGACTACTTTCTTGACTTCGGGCGGAGCTGGAGCCTCTTCAGGCGCTGGTACAGCCTCTTCCTCTACCGGTACCTCCGGTGGGGGCGCCGGCACACATCCGACCACCAGCCCGACAACCAGAACAAAAATAACAGATGCTAAAACACCTAACTGTTTCATTTCTTCCTCCTTTCCCTAACCCAAGTTAGGGCAAATTCGAACACTTGCTACCGTTCTCTTCCACAGTCGTGTCAGACTCTATACCTCACCTCCTTATATAGTTTTTTGGAATATTTGCTCCTCTCACCCTTCCAGTGTACGCCCGGTAAGGGTGGGCATCGACTTTGGAGCTTTTTGTCCTTTTCTTCTGTAACCCTAATTGTTACCATGAATGCTTCCGGTTATGTTGCCTTTTAGCACTCTCCTACGGAAAAGCCTATTTTGCTCCGGCCAAGGGGTTGCTTAGGAACTGTCTTATAGCAAGAGCGGCAGCTCCTGCTGCCCCCACGTCGTCTCCCAGGATACTGGGCTCTATCTTGACCATCCTGGCCATCACGGGAAGAGAGGTCTCCATAATCTTCTCGCGTATGGCTTTGAAGAGGATCTCCCCTGCTTTAGCCACTCCTCCACCAATAACTACCACATCGGGATGAAGGAGATTAACAAAATAGGCAATAGTCTTGCCCACAAGAGCGCCGGCATCAGAGATTATAGCCATACCCACTTCGTCCCCCTGGCTCGCCGCGGTAGACACTACTTCCGCTGTTACTTGGTTCAGGTCTCCGCTAACCAGTTCCAGTATCTTAGTGCCATACCCGGCCCTTATATACTGTAAGGCCTTTCCAGCGATGGCCGGACCCGCTGCTACTGTCTCCAGGCAACCCCGTTTTCCACACTTGCAGATAAGGCCATCTTCTACCATCTGGATATGGCCGATTTCGCCAACCCATCCATGGCTCCCCTGATACAACTTTCTATCTATAATGATCCCGGCTCCGATCCCTGTTCCTATAGTCACATAGATCAGGTTGTTTATTGTCTTCTCGTTTCGCAAAAGAGCCTCGCCACAAGCAGCAACATCAGTATCGTTACCAACAAAGGTAGGGAGTTTAAACCTATCAGAGATTATTTTGCGCACCGGCACGTTTTTCCAACCAAGATTGACAGCCAGGGCGACCATGCCAGAGTTTGGCCTTACTAATCCCGGTACCCCAATCCCAATGCCCTGGAGAATGGGAGAGGAGTCATTTTTGCGAATCCCACCTGCCAATTCGTCAATGACTCTGATAAGCATATTAATAGCTCCCTCTCCATCTGACGCCACATAGGGATATTTTACCCTTAGGAGCACTTCTCCTCTTAGATTGGTGACTACGCCAGAGATATTGGTTCCTCCAACATCAACCCCGATGATACAGCCAGAAGAAAAGTTGAACCTTAATAGCTTTGGTCTCCTTCCGCCAGAAGACTCTCCGTCACCCAC
>CAYYBB010000262.1:0-2064 GCA_964469465.1 uncultured Actinomycetota bacterium | reverse complement strand
GTTATTTCCATGGATGACGAAGTCGTATCCAAGATCAAGGTGATAGAGATATTGAAGTCCTTACCCAAAATAGGCAAGCTATCCGCCAGGCACATTATGGAGGAGCTGGAGATCAGTCCTGATCGGAGGATCCGGGGGCTTGGTTCTCGGCAAAGGGAAGCTCTGCTGGATTATCTCGATACTCGTACCAGGAGGTCCTCTTCAAAGAAGAAGAGGATGAGACATGGTAGATAATCTTCCGGGTAGGTCGCATAGTCGATGAGTAAAAAAGGTAAATTAATGGTTGTCTCCGGCCCCTCCGGAGCGGGAAAGACGACCATCATAAATAACTTCTTAAAGAAAAGAGGTGGAGAGAACTTTAAGTTCTCGGTTTCGGCCACTACCAGACCCAAGAGAGCTGGGGAGGTAGATGGCCGGGACTATTTTTTTCTGACCCGAGAGGAATTTCTTGAGAAGCTAGAAAAAGGAGAGTTTCTGGAGCACGTGGAGCACCTGGGCAACCTCTACGGAACTCTGAGAGGAGAAGTGGAGGAGTACCTGGAAAGAGGGGCTAACGTCATCCTGGATATCGATGAGCGGGGAGCAGCCCAGATCATGGAGTGGACCAGAGATGGGCTCTTCATATATATTATGCCTCCGTCTATGGAGATACTCTCAGAGAGGCTGGCCAACCGAAGGACGGAGGATGAGGAGAGTTTCCGCTTGAGGATAAGCGCAGCCCAGGAGCAGGTTCTGGAGAGGGAAAAATATGACCAGATTATCGTGAACAGAGATGTAGAGGAGTCAGCCCAAGTTTTTGGCAAGATGGTGGATGAGTATCTCAAACAAAAGAAGCAAGGTAATTCTTGATGATGGTATCATCACCCCCGAACGATGAAATCAACGAGTGTCGTCCGGCTAATATACGGATAGATATGGATAGGAGGTCAACAAGATAAGTATGGCTAGACTGATAAACATAGATGATTTAATGAAAAAAGTTGATTCCCGGTTCACTCTGGTAGTGCTGGCTGCTGCCAGAGCACGCCAGTTGAGAGCCTATTTTAACTCCTTGAAAGCTCCTTTAGAGAAGTGTGACTACCGGCCTCCTCTGGTGGAGACCAAGTCTACCAAGCCCCTGACCATCGCTTTTGAGGAAATTCTGCAGGACGAGGTTACCTATAGAAGGAAAGTGGACGGAATAAAGTGACCTCCCCCTGTTCTTCGTGGCCATGGAGGGGGGAAGAGTCAATAGCGGGCTGTATCCCCGTCCTGGCGGACGGGGTCTTAGTCTGCGAAAGGATAAATCGTGTCTCAGGAGGACGTTTTCCAGGGCAAGAAAATACTGCTGGGTGTGACTGGTTCAGTGGCCGCCTACAAGGCAGTAGGCCTGGCCAGCCGCCTGGTCAAAAGGGGAGCTAAAGTAAAGGTGGTACTCACTAAGGCGGGAAGCCAGTTTATCACTGCCCTGGCTTTCAGCTCCATCACCTTGGATGAAGTCTACAGTTCGATGTTTCCTGAAGATCCCTCTCTGGCTGCTCATCTTCACCTGTCTCTGGCCAGGGAGGCTGATCTCATTCTGGTCTATCCAGCCACAGCCAACATTATTGCCAAGATGGCTCATGGCCTGGCTGACGATCTCCTTTCCACTCTCCTTCTAGTAGGAGGTCCCCCTGTGGTAATGGCTCCAGCCATGAATACCTCCATGTATCTCCAGGAGGTGACCCAGGAGAATATTTCCCTTCTGGAGGGAAGGGGAGTCGTGTTCCTGGGTCCGGAGGAGGGAGATCTGGCCTGTGGAGAATTCGGTGTGGGGAGGCTCATGGAAGAGGAAAAGGCCATTGAGGAGATAGGTATCCTTCTGAGAAGGTCCACTCAATTGAAGGGAAAGAAATTTTTGGTTACCGCCGGGGGAACCCGAGAGCCCATAGACCCAGTACGCTTCATTACCAATCGGTCCTCTGGTAAGATGGGCAAATATCTGGCTGAGGAGGCTCTGGCCCGGGGGGCTGAGGTTTTTTTCCTAAAAGCCCCTATGAATGTACCGCCTCCTGTTCGGGCTCATTTGATCGAGGTAGAGACAGC
>CAYYBB010000261.1:0-2086 GCA_964469465.1 uncultured Actinomycetota bacterium | reverse complement strand
TGTAGGCATTTACTTCGTCAATGGATTCAAACTCTCTCTCACTAAGCAACCTTCCGATATCAGCCAGGGTTTTCTCCATAGCCCGCCGATCCGGAAAAGACGATGTGGAGCCGGATTCTGGTTTGATCCGCTTGCGGTTTTTCTTCTTTGACTTTTTACTCATGGCTCCCCCTTACTTAAGACGCCTCTTTTTGGTGCGCTTCTTCCTCTTTTTTTCACCTTTCTCCACGATAAGCTCGTTGGCTGCCCCGTATTGTTAATTCATTGACCAAAGTCTACCATTTGCATTATAGGCAGTTGCCGTGAAAGGGCCAAGTATCCGATGGGAATTACCGAGGAGAAAATAACTCTTAAGGAGTGGTGTGGCAGCCTATGCCGCCGTAGCACATTTCTTGAGATGGCATCTGGAGAGCGCCACCAGGGATTTTGCTCATTGACAGGCCCAGGGCTTATTTTTGAATGACTTGACACGCCTGTAGTTTCGGATCAATGATCGGATGGGACGTCACTTGTTTCTCTAGCGAAGCAAGTGGGAAGAAAGCGATAGTGTCAGTTGTGTCACTGTTCGGATTTTATAGGTACCAAAATAGGTATTAAGATAGATGTCACAGGTGTCGTCCGATAAAGGATCGTTTAATAATAAAGGCGATATGCGTAGAATGGAAAAGAGACCTTTCCCTCGGCGAGATACATGAACTTGAGATCCCCTGGTGGTTGATTGAGAGAGAGGCTCGGGATATAGGGAGCTACATCATTATCCTTAACCTGAAAAACACTCAGAGGATCAGTATAGGTGAGCTGGTAGAGACAACCTTTGAAAAGGGATATTACCTCTATGTGGGATCAGCAAGGAAGAACCTTACCCGGAGGATCCAGAGACACCGCCGAAAAAGGAAGAAACTGTTCTGGCATATAGATTATCTTGGTCAAATAGCAGATTTTCATTTAGCTCTGCCTGTGCGCTCAAGCGCAGATCTGGAATGCGACATTGCCAGGAGATTGAAAACCATCTCTGACTGGTCAATCTCAGAATTTGGGGTATCCGATTGCTCCTGTGAAACCCATCTTTTTGGAATGTGCAGTAACCCCATCTTCTCACCTGCTTTCATAGAAATACTTCAGCACTTTAGAATTGGCCGTCTTGAAAGTGAGCTTATGGGAAAATATTCAGGGGGATGAGATTGACTGATGAGATTGACGCCGTTAAAAGAAACATCTTTATAACCGGACTCCCGGGGATTGGCAAGACTACACTCATTAAAAAGATTGCTGAGGAATTAAGGGCTTTCCATCCTGTTGGCTTCTACACTACAGAGATAAGAGAAACAGGGGTTCGCAAAGGATTTGAGTTGGTAAGTCTGGACGGAAGAAGTGGGATTCTTTCTCACACTGATATAGAAAGTCCTTACAGGGTAGGCAAATACATGGTTGACCTTAAAGGCTTTGAATATTTCCTTGACTCCACTGCCTTTTTAGATCCCTCAACTACCGTTACCATAATTGATGAGATTGGAAAGATGGAATGTCTATCTCCTAAGTTCAAAAAACTGATAAAGGCGATATTAAATTCTGAAAAATTAGTTCTTGCCACTATTGCCCTGAAGGGTAGTGGGTTCATTGAAGAGATAAAAAGAAGGCAAGATATTAAACTCTTTGAGATGACCCAAGATAACAGATACTCTCTATTATTGGAGATTCTAAAAGAGGCAAAGACAATATTGTCCGAGATAGCTCTTCCGTGCCATTCGACAATCTAGGATTCGTCTCCATCTAAAATCAGCAATGACAAGAGCAGGACGTCTTTTAGCCTGGGTCAAATCAGAAAAAGGAAATGGGACAACCACTACATCGCCTCTTACAAACTTTGCCAAGTCTCATCTTCCTCTGGCCTCAGCCAATCTTTTTTTGGAGAAGATTCGCTTGCAATGGCAGTCTCCATCCCAAAATCCCATAGCCACATCTCCCCTCATTCTCTTGTAGTTTACTACTGTCTGCTTAAGGTCGGGAGAAGAGAACTTTTTTCTTGGCTCTCCCCTTTAATGGTTAGGCGAAGTTGCATACCTTCATCCAGCATCATGAGATCTCA
>CAYYBB010000260.1:0-2092 GCA_964469465.1 uncultured Actinomycetota bacterium | reverse complement strand
GTGGAACAAGCAGTAGAGGAGGCTCATCTTTTCTTCGGGAGGAAGGAAGAACAAGAGCCATGAGTGTTATTGCGATCCTGACCCACCATCGAAAGATAGAGGATTCCACTATAGTTTTCGAGGTTATCGACTGGCTAGAAAAGAGAGGTCACCAGGTAATAGCCCCTCCGGCCGATCGAGTCCTTGACTTCCGGCCGGAACTAAGGACGGATGTCCGGAAGTTGGTGGAGGAGACCGACTTCCTTATCGCCTTTGGGGGCGACGGTACCATCCTGAGGGCCGCGGAGTATGTGTATGAGAGGGAGATTCCGGTTCTGGGTGTAAATCTGGGCAAGCTGGGATTTTTGACCAGAGTTGAGCCCCGGGAGGTCTTTGAGGCTTTGGAGGCAGCTCTCAGTGGAAATGCAGAAAAAGACAGGCGGATGCTCCTGCAATGTGTGCTGGAGAGCAAAGGGGGTGTGGTGAAATCCTTCGCTCTGAACGAATGTGTGATCAGTAAGACGGCTGGCGAGAGGATGATCAGTCTTTCTATCTTTGTGGACGGAGAATATTTTCTTTCCTATGCTGCTGACGGCGTCATTTTCTCCACTCCTACTGGCTCCACCGCTTACTCTCTTTCTGCAGGGGGTCCGGTTCTCTCCCCCAAGAGCGAGGCAATAGTACTTACTCCTATCTGTCCTCACACCCTATTTATGAGGAGTATCGTCTTTTCCAGTCAGGAAGTCCTTAAGGTGGTGCTAAACCGGGAAGACCAGCCTGTCAGTGTGAAAATGGACGGGAAAAGGGTCTGGAAATTGGAAGATGAAGGGGAGATAATTATCCGAAAATCGGATCGATACTTCACCCTCCTTTCCTTTGGCAAGAAGAGCTTTTATACCATATTCAAAGAAAAGCTACTAATAACTAAGGCCGACGAGTAAAAAAACCAAGATGCTAAAAGAACTCCTGGTTAGAAATCTGGCTCTGATTGAAGAGTTAGACATCTTGTTGCCTCCGGGCCTGATCATTTTATCGGGTGAGACCGGGGCTGGTAAGACCCTTATGGTGGAGGCTCTTAATCTGGCTCTGGGAGAAAGAGCGGACAGCTCCATGATCCAAACCGGAAAAGAAGTCTCCTATGTGGAGGCAGTTTTCGATCTTACCCGCAATGGGCGAGCCAGGCAGCTTATGGAGGAGAAGGAAATCACTGAGGAAAAGCTGGACGAGGTACCCGTAGGCCGGGAGATCTCCAGATCGGGAAGGAGCAGGTCCTTTATTGGTGGCCGAATAGTGCCCCTCTCCTGGTTAGCTGAGCTGGGGGAGATTCTGGTAGACCTGCACGGACAGCATGAGCATCAATCTCTTCTTAAGGTTAAGAATCATCTGGATCTCTTTGACAGATTCGGAGGAGGCAAAATTGGGGAGCTTTGTTCAGAATACCAGCGGAGATATGAGAAATTTCGGGATCTGGAGAGAGAGCTCCAAGACCTTCTGGCCAGAGAGAAGGAGCGCTATAGGACTCTGGAGAGACTGAAGTTTGAAAGGGAGGAGATTGAGAAAGCCAATCTTAAAGTAGGGGAGGAGGACTCTCTGAGGAGCGAGAAAAAGATACTGGACAACTACGAGAGGCTCTTCTTGCTGGTCAATCAGTCTTTGGCCTGGCTGAAGGAGGGGGAGGAACCGGCCCCTGGTGCCCTGGATGGCCTGGATCAGGTGGCTAAGAATCTGGAGGACCTCAGCCAAATCGATGAAAAACTTGGCGGTTGTCTGGAGACGGTTATGGGCTGTCGCTATCAACTGGAGGATGTGGCCCGAGAACTGAGGAGCTATGTGGAAGGTATCATATTTGATCCCTCCAGACTGGAGATGGTGGAAAGCCGATTGGCTGAGATTCACGCTCTGAAACGCAAGTATGGTGACAGCATAGAGGACATTCTAAGCTTCCTGGAGAACATAAAGGGGGAGATCAAGATCCTGGAGAACTACCAGAGCCGACTAGAAGAGATAGAAGGGGCTCTGGATAAAGAGAAGAGAGCGGCTCGAGATTTGGCTCTGTCCCTGTCTCAGGCCCGTAGGAGCATCAAAGAAGAATTTGAGAGAAAAGTCATGGGAG
>CAYYBB010000259.1:0-2097 GCA_964469465.1 uncultured Actinomycetota bacterium | reverse complement strand
GATATCCAGAGTCTCACCTATCTCAAGGAGATAGACCGGGTCTTCTATGCAATTGTCAACAGAGGAAGAGGGGACCAAATCACAGCACTCATAGATCCCAGAAAAGTAAAGATCATCCAACTCTCTCCGGGCATCGTGGAAGGATACTCCCTCTCTCAGGACGGGAAACTGCTGGTCCAGGCGGAGTATCCCCAGGGGGCGGCCCCGGGGGAGAACATGGGGGGCATAGATCTTTTCATGATAGATTTATCTGACATAACCAAAGTAACCAGGACCAATCTCACCAACAGCGAAGGAATAGGTGAGATAAGACCCTCCTTGTCTCCCGATGGGAAAAGAATAGCCTTTCAGATACTGGCCGAACAGGGTAAAGAGCTCTGGGTAATGAACGCCGATGGGACGGAGCAGACCAGACTTCTTTCCCAGGAAGAATTTCCCAACTTCTTCTGGTATTCTCCCTCCTGGTCCCCCGATTCTCAACTTCTGGCCTCCGGGGCCAACCAGGGAGGTAACGACGACCTGCTTATCCTGGATGCCCAGGGCAAAGTAGTAAAGAACATCTCTCAGGAGTTCGCGGTAATCAAAGAGTAGGTTGGAAAGAGGTCCAGAACTTGGCAGCCTTGTAGTAAGCGGGTATCCAGGGAGCCACAAGCTCGGTGGCTATAGCGAATGATAGATTTATCAGGCAAAGAGAAGGGAGGTGGTCGGCAGGAAAAGTGACCAGCGACGATAGATTCGCAAAAAACGGGGTTATATCGTCAAGGGCGAACAACAGGTTCGTCAATTGAGGAGTTATCCGAAATGGCCTTTTGTAAAAGGAGGTTACGATGGGACTGACAGTTTTAGAGATCGAAGTAGGAAATCCTGCTAACCCTGAAGTTACGGAAAAAATCGAGTTTCTGATCGACTCTGGAGCCATTTACTCCGTGGTTCCCACCCCGATTTTGGAAAGATTGGGAATCAGGTCGTTGGCAGAGCAGGAGTTCCGATTGGCAAATGGAACGAAGATTGTCCGTAAGAAAGGGATCGCTCTTTTCAAGTATGGAGACCGGATAGGCGGAGCAGATGTTATCTTCGGCGAAGAGGGAGACAGTATACTCTTGGGTACCTTTACCCTTGAAGCACTGGGGTTAGTCCTTGATCCGTTGCGGCGAGAATTAAAGCCATTGCCTATGATTCTTGCCGTCTGGTCAGGGGAGGGCACCAGTGATGAAACGCTATGAAGGCAAATCTGGAATAAGCATGATAAAACCGACATCATTTTATTCCAGTGAGAGTGAGAAAACAAAACTAAACTGGTTTTGTTATGAATTATCTATGGGTATCTATGATGAGATTAAGGAAAAACTTGAAAAAGAACTAAACAAATACAAAATTAGTGACGAAACCCTTGCTGAGTTTTCAATTTATATATCGGAGAAGATGAAGGATATTATCTTACAAAAACTATCTGGTAAAATCGAAAAGGTATATTTTTCATATGAAATGGTAGAATCGTATTTTCTAAATCTCAGTGATAGACTGGTTAATAAAATGCTGGATACAATTTCAAAAGCGTGGGATGGGCAACTCAATGTTTGTGAAATATGTCCAACTCGGTGCATAAGTGAAAAAGATGCGTATTGTACCATGTTCGATGAGGGGCCTTTTTAAGGAGGCAAACAATTGCAGCAAACGGTCTCCACTTCATATAACAGAGCGTATTAAGCCCCGTGCCTTCGGCACTCCGCCCAAATTCCTCGCTTCGCTCGGAACTTCAGATACGCTCAGCCGTTATATGAAATTCCGAACCCCGCACTAATATTATAGAGAAAAGAACTATGAAAATCTTAGGTATAAATGGTTCCCAAAGAAAAGACGGTAATTCATATCTTTTGCTTAAAGCTGCTCTTGATGGGACAAAAGAGGAAGATAAACTAATTAAGACAGAAATATTACAGCTAAGAGATTTTGAAATAAAACCTTGTGAAGCCCATTATTCAGGTTTACATGAATTCAAAAATTGGGGTTGTGGTAAGAAACCATATAAATGTATACTTAAGGATGATTTTGAAGAGGTGTTTCAAAAGATGATTGAAGCAGATGGTATAATCTTAT
>CAYYBB010000258.1:0-2179 GCA_964469465.1 uncultured Actinomycetota bacterium | reverse complement strand
CTTCATGCCGGTCTGGCCGGTGGCGCTGACTATATTCTAATTCCTGAGATAGAATATGAGATGGAGCATGTTCTGGGTGAGATATGTGAGCAGATCAACCGCGACTTCGAAGTGGGCAAAAAACACTTTATCCTCGTTATTGCGGAAGGCGCGGGCACAGCCCAGGGGATGGCTTCGGCTATCACCAACCGCACAAATAGGGAAGTACGCATCTCCATTCTGGGCCATCTCCAGAGGGGCGGGTCTCCCACAGCCTTAGACCGAATTCTGGCCAGCCGTTTCGGGGCCGAGGCAGTGGAGGCCCTAATGAGAGGAGAGCGAGATTCCCTGGTGGGCATACAGGGAAAAGAAATAGTACTGACTACTTTCGAGTACACCTTCACCCATGAGCACGAGATCAACAAGAAATTGATAGAGCTGGCCAGGGTGTTGTCCATATAGACCACGAAGGCAGCCCTGAAATCCAAAAGTAAGATCACCGTGCCAGCTATGAACTATGAAACATCAAAAGTATCCTGAGGATATCTTTCCTTGGTGTCGCGCCCAAGCTCAGATCGAAGAATCAGACCGCCAGCTTTCAGAGGAGTTTTTGGGCATCTCCTCCGAGACCCTCTCGCCCCCCATATGACGCAGTCGTCGAGCAATCATATTTCCACAAACTCTATTTCTGTGGCCTTAAAAAACTCCCTGGTAAATTGAACTGCCTCTTTGACAGAAAAAGGCTTGCATGTGTATATCTCCACGGTGAAGAAATTGAATTGATCCCAAGTATAAACAAAACCACCCGATTCTACCCATCCTACAAATCCTGCCATACCGTGATGTAGAGGGTGGCTACAAGCATCAGGAGAAAATACAAAAGGTTCTATTAGCAAACGCATTCCTATTTTTTCTGCCAATTTGATCAGGTATTGTTTGGTTGTATCAGCATCAATAGAAATTGAGTACCTTTCTTCGATAATAAGCCTTTTTCGGAATATTCTTGGTTCAAGATTTTTCATATATAACCAAAAGCCTGGGCAGAATGTTACAGGGGAAAGGAGCCCACCAATGGGATTGTATGGCGGGATGGACTTGGGGTCAAGGCAAGGTCAGGTCTGGCTGATCCACGAGGAGGTCAAGATTTGGCTACAGGAGAAAGTGCAAAATGAGCTGCCACGTATCCTAAGGCTGAGCGAGCCCTACCAGGAGAGCCTGAAGATTGTCGGGGGAAGCACCTTTAGCTGGTACTGCTCTCAGATGGCAGACCTCTTTTTGGAAAATAGCCACACTTTACCCCTCGGCATCCATGGGGGTGTCTTTTGGAGTAAGAGCAGAGGATCTTCTGCCGGTGAAGTGGTAGCTTGATATCAAGATATTCCTTGGCAAGATTACAGCCAACGACCAGACCGGTCCATACATAGCTTCTATTACTGGCTGCGCTACTTCTTCGCCTCTGGGGGCTTATAGATGCAGCAGAAGCGCTTACCTCGAGGCTTCAAATAGCTGCAATCCTTGCAGTCATCTGGAAACATTAGCTTCTTTTTCATCAGTGGACAGGTCTTCTCTGCCATTGGCATTCACCTCCTTGTGGGCAAGTAATTAAGGTCAGGCCACCAGTGACTCACTAGTGGCCTTTTACCTTAAATGTATTCCTTGTTTACCCCAAACTGCTGCGCTACTACTATGCGCGAAACAGAGTTATCCGGTATTCACGTGTCACTTGAAGAAGCACAACACGGATTCTCTTCTCCCTGCTCTGGATATTTCATGGGAGCCTCGCAGTGTTTCGGGATGTCGATGCTCTCGGTGTGACCCTCCATCGGGCAGTAGAGCTTGTTTGGATCAGCCCCGGGTATTCCAGGTCCACAATGCACGACCAGAACATCTTCCTCAGCCCCACACGATTCACAAACCAACTTAGGCACTTTTCTCACTCCTCTCTTAGGATTTGCCTGAGCCACCCCCCATGGGTAGCTACGCTGGTGCAAGTTGAGGCACAAGCTTCATCAAACCTACCGCGCCGGTTGCGAAACATTCTGCTCCCATCTTGCAATTGCCATCAGTCTTCTGGCAGGTGCACTCTTCCGCAATGCCCAGCTCGCCGGCTGCCTTGGAGAAGGCATCTAGGCCGGCTCTAAAGTCTTGTGCGCCCAGCATGGGCGCTGACTAGAGGGTGAAAGACCCTTATGGAGGTTGA
>CAYYBB010000257.1:0-2182 GCA_964469465.1 uncultured Actinomycetota bacterium | reverse complement strand
CCAAAAATACCCAGTTTTCCAAAAAAACCAAAATTTATGTTTAATTATAACCTAAAAAGCTCTTCTGTCAAAAATTCCGTTCGGTCCCCTAGTCCTGTTATGGACCTGAAGGTAGCTCTCCTGCCTCTGACGGGCCCAGATCCAGGTATGGCCCTAACTGAGACAGTACCTTTTCCATGATGGATTGAAATTGGGTGCGGGCTTTGGAGAATTGGTTATAGAGCTCTTCGGAACTCTTACTGATCTCCTGGTATTCAGCATTTTTCTTGGCCAGCTTTTCGGTGTACTCTCTAATTAGATTCCTGTAATGCTGGTATCCCGTCTCCCGGAGCCCCTCCTCATATTCGGCCAGAGCTTCTTCAAAGGAACGAATCCATTCCTCGGTTTCCTCAAGATCCTGCTGTTTGCCCAGATAGGCTTGATACAAATCAAGACAGGATACCTGGTGGTTCAGGGCTTTCAGGAGTTGCTGATGAACCGTAGCAAGAAAATTGGGAGGATTGGCCTGAGAAGTCTTTTCTTTCAGACTACGCGTACCCTGAAGAATCTCTTCCAGCCGCTCTTGAGCCTCCTTGACCGAGATTTTCTGTCCGGCATAATCTTCCTCCACAATACCCAGCTGCTCTTCCACTTCCAGGCTCTTCAAAATAGAGGGTCTTACCTGGCGAGCATATTCAGCCCGAGGCTTCTGCCAGAGGAGATACCAGGAGGCGACGCCCACCAATAACAATAGAAGAACAATAGAGATGGCCCAGGGCCACATACTACTTTTTCGCTTTGTTCGTTCTCGCATCTTTTCCTACCAAAGAGTCGTGTTCTCTATTTCAGATGTCTAAAGGATTATATCATTGCAAGGGGACAGACTTAAGACTGTTAATCCTGGTAACTGTCTACCTGAGTTCCATCTCCTCCGTCGAGGGGTTCACTTCCTCACTCGCGAGGCTCTGGAGTGACAACCTTCCCCTGCACATACTTTTCGTAATATAATGATTGGCGGAACTGCAAAAACCAGATTTTTGATCAATTTGCCACCTAATTTAGCTTCGGAAAAAGGTGCTAAAGAGTCGTTTTTTGACCTTTTTGCAGGAACGCCATGATTACTTGGAGAGATAAACCAAAAATTCCCATGGTTCATGGGTGAGACCCCCTAATGAAAATTACTTAAGAAAAGCACTAGTCTGGAGGGAAAGATGAAGAATATATCTGTAAAAAGGGTTAAAGAAAAGAGAAGTACTGCTTCCTCTATGGTCTTTCTAGTTGCTGTTCTGATCCTTGTTGCCCTTCTCCTAACCGGGTGTATGGGTGAAAAGGGCACCATCTCTGGATCTGGCCAGGAAGGAGAGACTTCCGAGGCTGCCGAGCCCAAAGTTACCATCACTCTCTATTTTTCCAGGTTCACTGAAACTGAAGCCTATCTGGTGGCGGAGGAAAGGGAAGTTGCAGTGCAGGAGAACCTTCCCCTGGTAGCTCTCCAGGAGCTGATTAAGGGACCGGCCACAGGCGACCTCAATCCGACTCTCCCCTCCACGACCAAACTACTGTCCCTGGAAGTTGAGAACGGCCTCTGCACTGTCAACTTAAGCAAGGAAATAATCTTTGATGCCAATCAGGTGGGAGTCAGCGCTACCACCGAGGCTCTGGCTCTGGGGTCCGTAGCCAACACTCTGACCGAGTTTCCTCAGATCCAGGAGGTAAAGATTCTCATCGAAGGTATGAGCGAGGGGGAGATCGACGGACGGCTGGTTCAAGACTTCTGGGGACATATAGGAATTTATGAGAACTTGAACCGGGATGAAAGCTTCATCAGACCATAACCAGGGAGGGAAAATGGCGACAGGCTACTCCTAAGCTCCCCCGCGGAAGATGGGTAAATCACTCCACCACAAGCAACAGGGCCAGGAGGCTGTTGGTTTAAACCGACAGAGAAATGCCCTTCCTTGCTTTCTTGACTAATTAACAACCGTTTGCCATAATCAAGTCGTACTAAAGCACTCTACATAAGTGGAGCAAACCGCTACCAGTACTTTGACAACTGAGCGTATGAGGTTAGAGCGAGTAGTCGTTCGCTCTGTAAAACTCTCAGCGCACAAACTCGCCGAGGTCTTTAGGACGCTCGGCGATGGGGTCCCTGTAAACGCCCCCTTAATCAACGCCCCGCTGGGGCAGTTGAAAGCTGACTGCT
>CAYYBB010000256.1:0-2198 GCA_964469465.1 uncultured Actinomycetota bacterium | reverse complement strand
ATGCCGCCTACAGCGGCACCACGAAAGGATGAAAAAGGGGTATTTTCAGGATAGGGATGACATATTGCTACATAATGAATCTCCTATATCGGTCGGCTGAGGGAGGTTAATGGAGTAAAGGAGGTTTAGGAGATAGACAGAGAATAGGGCATGGGAGTGAAACAGAAAGTGGAACAAAAACTAAAACGTTTTGGGCAGAGCAGATAGAAAACTCCGGTAGGAAGAAGGTTCTGCAGTAACAGAAGAACCCCTGAGATAGATGCTGTCTTTCTTCTCAAGCCATCTCCGGCCCAACTGCGGCATGCCAGCAGGCTACCAGATGATCTTCGCTGTCTCCCCACCGCTCCAGAGGTGGTTCCTTTTGGCTACAGATATCGGTCATGCGGGGACAGCGGGGATGGAAGTGACATCCAGAGGGGGGATTTATGGGGCTGGGTACATCCCCCTCCAGGACGAAGCGAGACCTTTGTCTTTCTTTCTCGGGGTCCGGAATGGGTACGGCAGCCAGGAGAGCCTGGGTATAGGGATGGGCTGAAGCTTCATAGAGCTCCAGGCTATCGGCTACCTCCACGATCTTGCCCAGGTACATCACCGCCACCCGGTTGCTGATATGTCGGACCACGCTCAGGTCATGGGCGATGAAGAGGTAGGTGAGGTTAAATTCATCCTGGAGGTCACTTAGAAGATTTAGCATCTGGGCCTGGATAGAAACATCGAGAGCAGAGACTGGCTCATCGCAAACAACGAATTTTGGTTGTAAGGCCAGCGCTCTTGCTACCCCTATCCTCTGCCTCTGCCCTCCACTGAACTCATGGGGATAGCGGTTGGTGTGCTCCGGGTTAAGGCCCACGGTCTCCAGAAGCTCCTTGACCTTTTTCTTGCGCCAGGTGCTATCGCCCACCTGATGAATGAGCAGCGGTTCCTCCACAATGCTGCCCACAGTCATACGGGGATTGAGGGAGGCATAGGGATCTTGAAAGATGATCTGCATGTTGCGCCGAAGGTGGCGCAGGGTCTCTTTGGCACAGTCCAGGACGTCAATACCATCAAAGATAACTCTTCCCTGGGTGGCCTCAATGAGCCGGAGAATGAGGCGGGCCGTGGTAGACTTGCCACAGCCACTCTCCCCTACCAGACCTAAAGTCTCTCCCCTCTTGATCTCAAAGGATACCCCGTCTACGGCATAGATATGGCCCACTGTCTTTCTGATGATGCCCTTCTTGATGGGGAAGTGCTTCTTCAGATCCTCTACCTTTAGGAGCACCTGGTCAGTGCCCCTGTTCTTTTCTTTCATATATCTACCCCTTTGAGGTTGCTTTGCCAGGAAGCCTATCTCCTGGGAATTGGGGTGCTGATAGTAAGTTGCCCCGGGTGCCTTTTATCCCTTGCCCTCACGTCCTTTGTCCCCTTTCCCTATCCTTTGAACCGGTGCCTCTCTGGCCCTCAGGCACTCTTTTCCACCAGAGTCTCCCGGTAGTAGTTCACCTCGGCCTCGCTGAGGTGGCAGGCCACCCTATGAAAAGATCCTACCTCCCTCAACTCAGGAACCACTTTGAAGCAGATCTCCTTGACATAGGGACAGCGGGGATGGAAGCTGCATCCCGAAGGCACATGAATTAAGGAGGGCGGAACTCCCTCGATGGGAACCAGCCTCCTCTTTTTGGTCTCATCCAGGCGGGGGATGGAGCGGAGTAAGCCCCAGGTATAGGGATGGTGGGAGCGGTAAAAGATGCTGTCCGCATCACTATACTCCATGGCCTTACCCCCATACATGATAACGATGTTGTCGGCCATCTCGGCAATAACTCCCAAATCATGGGTGATGATAATAATGGAGGAGTTGGTAGAGTGCTTGATCTGGTTCATAAGTCTCAAGATCTGGGCCTGAATGGTGACGTCCAGAGCAGTGGTGGGCTCATCGGCAATTAAAATCTTGGGGTTGCAGGACAGGGCCATGGCAATCATGACCCTCTGGCGCATCCCTCCGCTGAACTGATGGGGATAGTCGTTAATCCGCTCCTCAGGTCGGGGAATACCCACCTGGGCCAGAAGCTTTATGGCTCTCTGGCGGGCCACTTTCTTGTTCACCTTCTGGTGCAAGATGATGGCTTCCATGATCTGGTAGCCCACGGCGAAGACGGGGTTCAAAGAGGTCATGGGATCCTGGAAGATCATGGCTATCTCGTTGCCCCGGATGG
>CAYYBB010000255.1:0-2200 GCA_964469465.1 uncultured Actinomycetota bacterium | reverse complement strand
CATAGGAGGGGAGACTCTGAAGGATTTTGCCTTTGCCTTGACGGTAGGCATTACCTGCGGGACTTATTCTTCCATATTCAACGCCAGTCCCTTACTGGTAGTCTGGAACCAGATGAGGCCGAAATATAAGATTCAGCCTATCAGAAAGAGAAAGGAACTGCCGGTAGAGATAAAGCTTGCCGAGAGAAAGCCGGCAGAGACAAAGCCGTTAGAGAAAAAGCCCTTAGAAAGAGAGCTGAGAGAGAGAAGGCCGGGACTGGAGACAAATCCACGGGTCCAGGAGAAAAAAGCACCTCTCAGAAGAAAAAAGAAGAAAAAGAAAAAAGGGGCGAAGCCGAAGTCGAGGAAATAAGACAGTCAGCGGTCTTGAGTTGCCATATCCTACCATGACCCGATACAAATGGATAGTTGAAGAGGTAGATCCTTCCTTAAAAAGGCAGATAGTAGAGAGATTCCACACCACCCCTGCTATCTCCGAAATAATTCTCAAAAGAAACCTGGCAGATAGCCAAACCCTCCGCAATTTCATAAGTTGCCCCATCTCCGAGCTCAACGATCCCTTCCTCTTACCCGCCATGGCTCAGGCAGTGGGAAAGGTATTAGATGTGGTTCAAAACAAAAAGAAGATAGTAGTCTATGGAGATTACGATGTGGATGGGATCACCAGCACTTCCCTTTTGGTAGAATTCTTGAGAAAGCTTGATGCCCAAGTAGGTTTTTATGTACCCAACAGATTTGATGAGGGCTACGGGCTGAACGAGGAAGCGGTAGTAAAGCTGGCTGGCAAGGGATACAGTCTGTTGATTGCCGTGGATTGCGGGACTAACTCCTTGTCAGTATTAGCAAAAGCCCGGGAATATGGCATAGAGGTGGTGGTCTGTGACCACCACAATCCTCTGGTCTCCCCCGATAAAGGAACTATCATCGTTAACCCTAAACTGCCGGATTCCCGCTATCCCTATCCAGAGCTGGCAGGAGTGGGAGTGGTATTTAAGCTTATCTCCGCCCTTCTCTCCGGTCTGAAAGATAGCCAGAGATCCAGGTTTCCTTCTAACTTTCTGACCCAGACCCTGGATCTGGTAGCCCTGGGGACCATCTGTGACGTTGCTCCACTTACTGGCGAAAACAGGATCTTGGTCAAAAGGGGACTCAGCCTGCTGGTCCGAACCAGGCGGCCAGGGTTGGTTGCCCTGAAAAAGGTGGCTGGGCTAGAGGACAAAAAGATCGGCACCTACGAGGTAGGCTTTCTTCTCGGGCCCCGTCTGAATGCCGCAGGTAGAATGAGCAGTGCTCTGGAGTGCGTGCAGCTTCTTCTGGAGCAAAATCACCAGCGAGCTCATAAGATCTCCCAAAGATTGGATGAGGAGAACAGGAAAAGACAAAAAATTCAGGAAGAAATAGCTCTTGAAATCGACCAACTGCTGGAAACGGAGGAATCTTTAGAAAAGGAATGCGGCCTGGTCCTTTTTTCTGCGGACTGGCACGAAGGAGTGCTGGGGATAGTAGCTTCCCGAGTGGCCAAAATGCACCGGAAACCTACCGTCCTCCTCACTCGAGCGGGAGATATGTATAAGGGATCGGCCCGCAGCATCGAGAGCTTTGACCTTTTTCAAGCCCTATCTGGATGTCAGCATCTTCTGGATGGTTTCGGTGGCCACAGGCTGGCCGCCGGCCTGAGAATGAGGCAGGAAAATCTTTTGAGCTTCCGGGAAAAGTTCGTCTCTCTGGCCAACCAGGTGCTCCTGGAGGAGGATAGAGTGGCCAAATTGCACGTTGATTCCCCACTGACTGCGGGTGATATGAAGAGAGAACTGTTTAAGTTTCTTAAGTATCTGGAGCCCTACGGTGAGGGCAACCAGGAGCCCATCTTTCTGTTTAAAGGAGCCCTTCTTACCGAAATCAGACCTACTTCAGATCTGAAGCATCTCAAACTAAGGGTGAAGGTAGACAGTCTGACCTTTCAGGCGGTTATGTTTAACGCTCCCTCCGAAATTCTTCAGCAAATAGAAGTCGGTAGCCAGATAGACCTGGTCTTCTGTTTTCGAGAGAGTGATTTCGACACCTATGGGGGATACGAGATAGTGGTTCTTGATCTGAGGCTTAACAATAGGGCGGATTGTGCAACCTTCAGATGCTGAGTATAACGAGGGCGGTAATGACAGCGAATATAAAGTTCAACAAATCTTCCATTATGCGAAAA
>CAYYBB010000254.1:0-2245 GCA_964469465.1 uncultured Actinomycetota bacterium | reverse complement strand
TACCCCTTTTTCATCCTTTCGTGGTGCCGCTGTAGGCGGCATGAGTGACTTGTAGGTAAATACGGGACCATCATGACAGACATATTTAGGACCTATTTGACAGTGGCCACACATGGCCACACCACATTTCATTCTTCTCTCCAGAGAGATGTAGATCTGGTCTTCGGAGAATCCTCGGCGCAACAGCTCAATTACTACGAATTTCATCATGACCTCGGGACCGCAGGTCAAAACTAAGGACCTCTCTGGAGTAATAGTTACCTTATCAAAGAGAGTAGTCACCACTCCCACCTTATGTACCCACACCACTCCCTTGGGAACCCGATCCGCGGTGAGGAAAACCTTGCTATTTTCGCTCTGCCAGGCTTTGAATTCGTCGGCAAAAAGAAGATCCTGGGGGGTACGCGCACCGTAGAGGATCTCCGACTTGCCAAACTGGCTACGATTGTCCAGCATATAGGCAATAAAAGGTCGCAGAGGTGCCAGACCTATTCCTCCGGCTACGATGAGAATATCCTTGCCCCTGGCCTCTTCTATGGGCCAGGACGAACCGTAAGGTCCTCTTATCCCCACTACATCTCCTTCTTCAAGACGGGCTAGCGCTTTGGTAACACTTCCCACAGCCCTGACCGTATGATCAAAGGAGTCCTTCCTCTGCGGCTCGGAACTGAGAGATATGGGTGCCTCTCCGATACCAAACAGGGAGACCATGTTGAATTGCCCGGGCTGAAAGGAGTAGCTGGCCTGTATTCCATTATCCTCAAAGGCCATAGTGTAGGTAGTCGTATCGTAGGTCTGCTTTTTTATTCCTTTAATAACAACTCTCTCTGGTTTGAACGGATTTTTCACTAAGACTCACCTCCTCTGATCTCTTGCGCCACTTTGGTGATATCAATCTCTGCCGGGCACCAGGTAATGCAGCGGCCACATCCTACACATCCAAAGAGACCATACTGATCCAGGGAATAGCTAAGCTTGTGGCACACAAATTGTTTGATCCTGGTGGCCTGCTCTTTGCGAAAATTCCCCCCACTGACAGCCGCAAAATCCAGGACCTGACAGGAATCCCAACTCCTGATGCGCTCCACATTCTTCAGAGATATGTCCACTTGATCCACCACGTTATAGCAATAGCAAGTAGGACAAACCATAGTGCAGATGGAGCAACCCAGACATTCCTCTCCCACCTGGGACCAGTAGATATGGCCCAGGTTTCTCCTCAGTATCTGAGGAAGGTCTTTGGTGTTGAGTCTTTTGCTCATCTGCTCCCTGGCTATCCTTATCTTCCTGAGTTTGAGCATGGTATCGGAGATCTGAGCGTCTTCCAGTCCGATTCGCTCCACGATCTCCGCTCCCGCCTCGCTTCCCACATCTACTGTGTACCTATCTCCCAGGTTAGTGAGAAGAAGGTCATATCCCTCTTTGAGTTCGGGACCCGTATCCAAGGAAGAGCAGAAACAGTTCTCTCCCACTTCGGTACAGTTCAGACCTACAATGAAGGTCTTCTCTCTTCTAGCGTTGTAGTAAGGATCCTGGAAGTCATGGTTAAAAACCTTATCCAGATACAGAATGGCATGGACATCACAGGGTTTCACCGCCATGAGGACCTGCTTACTGTCCGGGATAGACTCTTCAGCGAAAAAGCCATCTCCTATGTGCCCGGAGAGAATGGTCTCCGTAGACCGATGAAGGTATTTCTTTGGCGATGTCATGCTATTCACATAGTAGGCCAGCTCGGTGGCCTGGGCGATGCGGCCGAAAACCACCTGGCTGTCCTTTCTTACCGGGCCGAAGATGTTATGTTCATCGGCAAGAGCTTCGGCCAGACGGTGCATATCTTTCTTTTTTAGCAGGACCGTATCTCCCACTTTTCGCTTTCCGACCAACTGGTTTGCCAATTTTTGCTTACCTCCTCTTCATGTCTACAACTTTGTGCTCTCCGATCTCCATACCAATAACCTCTGTTTCTTCACTCCCTGATGGGCGTTGTTCCGAAGCTTGGGCTGCCAGAGGCAGACGGACGGCAAACGTGGTTCCCTTCCCGACTTCACTTTGCACCAAAATATCACCTTTATGAACGTCTACGATGCTCTTAACTATAGATAATCCCAGGCCTGTGCCCACTTTGGCAAATTGAACTGCATTGGGAGCCCGGTAGAATTCGTTGAATACTTTGGGGATTTCCTCAGGAGGAATGCCTATCCCGTAACTGCTCAATAACCTGTGGAAAGGTATCAGTTAGTAG
>CAYYBB010000253.1:0-2266 GCA_964469465.1 uncultured Actinomycetota bacterium | reverse complement strand
ATCTATCACGTCTGGAAGGAAAAGAGACCTTACTATGAAAAAGAGCTAGCCTATACAGTTTAGCGGTCGCCCTCTTAAGTTTCTAGCCCACTAAGAGGCTCTAACAATGATTAGGGGACCGCTACCGAACAGTTAACGTGTGCTACAAAGGGCACGGATAGATGAATGGTCATATAATCTTAATCTGGGAGGGCAACCGGAAAAACACTTGCACAGCTTTTTCATAGATGAAACTTCAGCTTCAACTTTTACAGTAGTAGTTCTTCTGCTTGGTGAACCCACGGGGAAATTATTTGATGACCTTTTGACAAGATACTGAAAAAACGACTGAACTGTAAATTACGATCGGGAGAGTCTAGGACACGGTAGAAAAGCTGGCAGTAATTCTGGTGAGATCCACAGAGTCAGATCAAATCCTGTCCTGCGGAAATTCGGTCAGGATGATGCGGAGAATCTTCTTAGACATTGAGTCAGTTAGTTCACCCGCATCTGGAAAGTTACATTATTGTGGCCTTTTCTGCCGAAACTGTTCCAGAGATGGAGTTGAGGTCGGCCTCCCTGAAGATATCACCCCTGGCTTTCTCCTTCTGCCAGCTCTCTCAGTACTGCCTCCACCACCTGGGGGATGGCTCTCTCCACTTCTGGAGTAAGCCCTATTCTAAACTTCTCTGCTCTGGATATTTCCACCCCTATGATCACTATATCTTTAGGCATTAGCTCATTCTGCAACTGTCTGCCCAGCTCAATAGCATCCACCAGGTTTAGATCATGAAGAGAGGAAGGCACTATATCTCGGGAGGGCAGATTGTCTGCTGTGAAACGGTAGATGGTGCCCGGCTCGGCCCCGCTCATTACCGCATCAATAATGATAGCCTTGTCTGCCCCCTCCAGCATGTGGATCAGGGACAAGCCGGGAGTCCCTGCCTCAATAAGCTCCACCTGAGGCGAAAACTCCCGCTGGCTTAATATCTTTATTACCTCAATTCCAACAGCATCGTCCGAGGCAAGAAGGTTACCGCAGCCAATTATGACTATTTTCACCACTATTCCCGCCTGATATTTAGTTTCAAGAAATGGCAGGAGCAGGAAATACAGGGATCATAGTTACGCACAATCATCTCACACTTTAGAGTGGCTTCCTCCAATGGCAAATCAAGAACGGCAGGCACAAATTGCCACAGATCATTCTCCATGCTATAGAGGTTATGGGCAGTAGGAGGAACGATATCCGCTTTCTCGATAATACCCTCGCTATTGATCTTGTAGCTATGGTAAAGCATTCCCCGAGGTGCTTCGGTGGCAGCCCATCCCTCACCAGCCTTTACCTCAAACCGCAGATCTTCATCCTTCGGATCAAGGCGCTCGATGATCTCCAGGCATTCGTCCATGCTATGCACCAGTTCTATAGCCCGGGCCACGATACTGACGAAGGGGTTAAAGTTGGGGAAGGTAATGCCGGATTCTCTGGCAACCTTTTGGGCATCCGGTGATAGTCGATCAAAGTTAATATTCACCCGGGCCAGGGGACCTACTAAAAAGGAGTCCCGCCCCTCGATATAAGAGTGCAAAGTGTTGGAGTGAGATACCTGCCTTTCTTTGATGTACTTGCGGTAATCCTTTACCGGTATATTCAATCCCTCAGTCGAGACCAGATTGCCGTAGTTCACTCCATACTCACTGGCGTGGGAGACAGCCACGTGCTCGGCCTTGCGGTCAAAGTCGGGGATGGGGAGGCTGCTTACCAGTCTGACCGTCTCCAGAGCATCCTCCTTGCCCTCCTTTAGTCTATCGACAAAGTTCTGGAGTTCACTGTTTGTAGGTACCCGGCTAAATCCCTTGACCACCGGATTTACGGGGTTGATCTCCCGACCACCGATCACCCGAGTGAGGTCATTGCCCAGCTTCTTCATCCGGAGAGCCCTCCTGACCACCTCAGGATAGTCACTGGCCAAAGCTACGACGCTCTCGTAACCCATAAAGTCGGGCGCAGCCAGCATATAAATATGGAGGGTATGACTCTGAATCCACTGACTGAGGGCTAATAGCCGCCGCAAGTCCCTGGTCTGCTGACTGGGAGTTATGCCGAAGGCATCCTCTATAGCTTCAATAGAGGTCATCATGTGGCTAACAGGACAGATGCCGCAGATTCTGGCCGTCATATCCGGTACCTCGTCGAACCGGCGTCCTACTAAGAAACTCTGGAAAAATCGAGGTGGCTCCCAGATCTTCAGTTTTAGATCCAGAATCTCTCCATCGGAGACCCTTA
>CAYYBB010000252.1:0-2279 GCA_964469465.1 uncultured Actinomycetota bacterium | reverse complement strand
CAGAAAAGGATACCGACTCCCGTTCCGTGTGCAGGGTATAATCGTAGAGCCTGAGATGGATGAGATGGTCCGGAAAGTCCACCTCTAGCTCCTGGAAAAGCTCCATTATGGGTGGAGAAAGGAGACCCACACAAGCCTTGGGCTCCCGGGAGAAGTCCCTGGGTTCATATATGGTCACTTCTACCTCCATACCCTGTTGTTGAGCCTGATTGAGGAGGGCAATGGCACAAGCACTGCCAGCCGGACCTCCTCCTATTATCCCCACTCTCAAGAAGTTAGAATCAGATCTCCACATAGGTCTTCCTCAGACACCTTCTTCAGAAGGAAAGGGTGAGCTCGTTAATGTCTACCCCTTCTCAAAGTAGCAAAGAGACACATTAAGAACCTGGCTATCAGAACAGGATTACATGATCGCAAAAAGATATTGGAGTAGGACTTGTTTCCGGTAAACATATCCCAGAAGATCTCGCTCAGGTCCCTCTGGCTATCCTGGTTTCCCTGCTCATAGCCTATTATTCTTAGATAAGTTTTAGTTAAAGTCGGAGAGCGGTTGACCGCGGTATTGAACTGAAACAGAGCTTTCCCCACCAGATTATCCAGAGCAATCTTGCGGCAGATAGGGCTATATTGAGCGGCAAAATCACCTTCGCCAATTCCATGAAGAAGGGCGACTCGAGCGGCAGCCCTGGCAGTGACAAAAGCTGAGCCAATGCCGTCCTTATAAAGGCGAGTGGCACCGGCATCGCCGATCACTACCAGGCGATGTCCGTAGGGCTTTCTGGCTGCCCTGATGTTTATTTTGGGCCTGCAGTGACAAAACTTTTCCGGCATGGTCCACCCTTCGGGAAGAAGTTGTCTCACCTTAGGGTGATTAAGAACCTGCACTATGTGGGAATTATCAACCCGTTCCCCCATAAGGGTCACCGTGAGATGCTTCCTTTTGGGAATTAAAGCCCCAAATTCCACGCCGGGAAGATTGAGCAGGAAAATGGCGATTCTTCTATCCAGAGTTTTGGAGATGTATTCCTGACTGAGCTCAATCTCAGCCTGGGCCATGGTGGCCACTTGAGGAGCCACATATCCTATATTCATGGCTTCGATCTCTCTCATAAATACCGTTTTGACTCCGCAGGCTACCACTACCAGGTGAGCATGAAGTTCCCTCTCATCATCAAGATAGACTCGATAATGTCCCTGTGAATCTTCCTTTAATCCCATTACCCTTCTTCGGATAAGCCTGGCCCCTTCCTTTTGAGCCTGTTCCAAAAGGAATCCGTCAAAACTTACTCGTCCCATGTGGCTGCTGTAACGAGGGCCGTTGCCCCGAAAGACAGTGAAGATGGGCCTTAGCCGGGCTGCCTGAGCAATGGAGATGGAGCCCTGGTTGGTATAAAGCCCGTAACCGCTGATCTCCCTTTGGACTACCTGGGCCGGGGGGTACAGATTGGCCTCTATTAGTTTTTCTACCAGGGTCTCAGCAATAACTCCGGCACATTTGTTGCATCCGTGAGGCTCAATTTTGGCAAAATCTTTTTTTTCCACCATCACGACTTCAATGGCTCGCCCCAGTTCTCTGGCCATCCGCAGGGTATGCAGGGCAAAGAAGCTGCCGGCTGGCCCTCCACCGATAAGCACGATGGAGGCGTTATCTTCGAGGGGAATGTGGCTTTTCCTGATCCAAGGACTCATTTCATCTCGGATAAGATCTGGGGAAGTTCCTTAAGGGAGTGGATAGAATAGGTGGGCTTTTCCATTTCCCCTTTGATTTGTTCAGGATAACGATCATTCCACTTGCAGAGTATGGAAGCAATGCCCATCCTGTTGGCGCCGACCACGTCTTTCTCGATCCTGTCTCCGACCATGACCACCTCAGAGGGTCGGAGTCCCAGTTCCTGCAGAGCTGCCCTGAATATCTCTTCATGAGGTTTTTCGTATCCCACGTCCACTGAGGTGACGATGGCATTGAAATACTGATCCAAACCAAGATTATGAAGAGCCATCTTCACCTCCCGTTTGGTAGAAACAAAGGTATTGCTGACTACGGCCAGCTTGTATTGTCGACTGAGAGAGGATATGACCTCTTTGGCATGGGGCACCAATTTGGCCTGGGGGTCCAGCAAGCTGGTGCTAGAGCCCTCAATCACGATAGTATCACCCAGATCAAAAAGTATCCCCTTTATCAACCTGAATTCCCCTTTCCTGATTACCCATAATCTCCTGAATTCTGAAGACGACCCCTTCCAGAGGTAGTTCGAACTTATCACCACTTTCCCTTATTT
>CAYYBB010000251.1:0-2288 GCA_964469465.1 uncultured Actinomycetota bacterium | reverse complement strand
TGCTTCGATTAAAGAGGAAGTTTATGGAGAAAAATCTTTAGTTGCGGAATCGCTGCCTTCTAATTCGACCAGGTTGGCTGGCATATCTGAGGAATTCAAGGAAATCTTTTCTGAATAATCTTATCTCATTTTGGCTCAGGCTGTAGATAGCCCGTGGCCAAGACAAAAACTTATCTCTTTCTAAATCTGCTGGGTATAAAAAACATCTCGAAATAGCAGTTTCACTCGCTAAGCACTTCCTTCATCTAAGCCATGATCCTCGATCATTATATGCCGCTTCCGGCTCAAGTACATCATTGTTGCTCTGGTATACATTTTAAGCGCCTGTCTTGTCAGATCCTTTCACCCAAGTCCTGCCAAGCCTGCCGGCTCCTCACTTTGTTTCGCCACAGCGAGCTGTCGAAAAACAAAGAAATTGTAGTCATCTTGTATTGTTCCTCGAAGTGTTGATTGATGAAGAGGTCAAAGAATTGGCTAAGGAGCTCAATTCACCAGACCCATTACCGTTCGAGAGATTTATCTGTATGCGGTTTGTCTTGTAACCCTGGTAATGATCATTATTGGGGGTATCTGGTTCCTTACCAGTCTGGTCCAGGTCATCTTTATTTCTCCCCCTTCTCCATACCTGGGAGATATTGAGACAGAGATAAGGATGAGGCAGGAACAGATGGGATCACATTTGAGCAAAGAGGAGATAAGAGAGCAGATCGAGGCTGAAAGGAAGCAGATGGTGGCTCAGGAGCGTTACTGGCGAATGCAAAGTTTGATCGATGCTGTCATTATGATGGTTGTAGCTACTCCGGTCTATTTCTATCATTGGAGGAAGGTGCAGAGGGAGACCCAAGGGGAAAAGCTGAACCAAGGCAAAGCTAGAGTAGAATAGCAGGTCAATTGAGCCTGTTGCACAAAGCAAAAAATGACACTGGAAAGCACAACATATTGCGTATCGATTGACTCAGCAACCGCAATATATGGATAGCAATTGGGTTTGTGCAACAGGCTCAATTACGGCTTAAAATCCAGCCAGTTTTGCCGGTCTAAAATGCAGCCAAATTATAAAGCACTTACTACGTTGGCACGGATCGTATTCTGCGTCTCATAAAAGCCGCAACATAGCATGCGCCATGCCGTAGTCGGTGAGAAAAGATAACTAGATGACATGATTTGGGCTACTGGGGTATGAGCGGTCAAGATATTGGCTTTTGGAATGGCTAAATCAGAGTTCAAGGGATGAGGGGAGGAGTAAGCAAAAAAGAGTTAAAAAAGACCAACCACTAGCCAAAGGAGTGTTATAATTTAAACAAAGATCAAAATTTCTATCAGTTTTAGATCCAGGCGGGCTAAGGGAGGTTTGGAGGTATGGAAAGATTTGGCGATTTTCCAGAAATGGAGTATTCCTCAAATGAGATTGAAGAAGCAGCGGACAATCTTTTGCTTCTTTATATGATTTCTAGGCTACCGATTCCTGGAATCACCAAACTTGAGAAACTTGTCTTTCTCGCTGAAAAGGATCTACATGAGAAAAAAATTAAGGCTTTTAATTACCTGTTCTACAGATGGGACCATGGGCCATATAGCAGAGGCCTTTATGATGACTTTGATAGGCTAAAAGCTGCCGGCCTTATCAAAAAGAGCGGATGGACATGGATATTAACTTCTCGTGGATGGGCATTTCTGGATTATTTCTCCTCTGAACTCAAAAGAAACCCCCAAATAGTTGATCTTCTTAATGAGATAATCGAAACAGAAGGCCCAAAACGAACTCAGGATTTGCTGAAAGAAATATATTCTCTTTGCATAGAAAATGTCTCAATCCGTGACATCCCCAAAGGTAGGCGGCTTCTAAAGAAACTTGAGGATGAGGAAGCTTCAGAAGCATTCATCTTAGGTCCTGCCAAAGCAGCTACTTTCAATATTGAAAGAAATGCTGAGCTGCTCCAATCCCTTGATCGGGCGCTGAGTGATCTAAAAAACAAGCCTCTCCTGAGCCATCAAGAAGTCTTCGGGAATGTATAAGCCCAAGTATTCCCGAGAATTTGCAAAGGCTATCAAGAAATATCCTTCCGAGAAAGCTCGCCTTCAAAAGAGAATCGAATTCATTTGCTAGGATCCCTATCACGACACGGAGAGGCTTACTAAAGGAAAGTGGCGTGATTTACGAGGCAAGCGAAGCTCTCGTATCGGTGACTTTAGAGTAATTTTTATGATTTGCGAAGAATACTTAAACACCGATTTTCGTGACCCAATATAGCCTCTTTTTTTACCCCTGGTTTATGATCCCCTTATGG
>CAYYBB010000250.1:0-2326 GCA_964469465.1 uncultured Actinomycetota bacterium | reverse complement strand
TGAGCTATCCATGGCCAGGGTGAAGCGAGGGTAAGACCTCGTGGAGGCCCGAACCCACTAGCGTTGAAAGGCTAGGGGATGAGCTGTGGATAGGGGTGAAAGGCCAATCAAACTCAGAGATAGCTGGTTCTCCCCGAAATAGCTTTAGGGCTAGCCTCAGGCGTTTAATCTTGGTGGTAGAGCACTGAATGGGCTAGGGGCCTCACCAGGTTACCAAACCCAATCAAACTCCGAATGCCAGGATTCCAGAGCCTGGGAGTCAGACTGCGGGGGATAAGCTTCGTAGTCGAGAGGGGAAAAGCCCAGACCATCAGCTAAGGTCCCTAAATATGGACTAAGTGGGAAAGGATGTGGAATCGCCCAGACAGCCAGGAGGTTGGCTTAGAAGCAGCCATCCTTCAAAGAGTGCGTAACAGCTCACTGGTCAAGTGATTCTGCGCCGATAATGTAACGGGGCTCAAGTCCATTACCGAAGCTATGGAATGCGAGAGAAATCTCGTGTTGGTAGGGGAGCATTCCCTGAGGAGTGAAGTCGGACCGGAAGGTCCGGTGGACCGCAGGGAAGAGAGAATGCCGGTATGAGTAGCGAGAGACGGGCGAGAAACCCGTCCGCCGAAAGCCCAAGGTTTCCTGGGGAAGGTTAATCCGCCCAGGGTCAGTCGGGACCTAAGTCGAGGCCGAAAGGCGTAGGCGATGGAGAACGGGTTAATATTCCCGTACCACCATGTTGCGTTATTAGCAATGGGGGGACGCAGGAAGGTAGGCCAGCGCGGTTTGGTTATCTGCGTACAAGCGTTTAGGGTGTCTTCCAGGAAAATCCGGAAGACGTGTGCCTGAGGCGCGATGTCGATCCTCTTTTGGAGAAGTGGTTGATCCTCTACTGCCAAGAAAAGCCTCTAGCGAGCAACTTGGTGCCCGTACCAAAACCGACACAGGTGGGCGAGGAGAGAATCCTAAGGCGATCGAGAGAACCCTGGTTAAGGAACTCGGCATATTGACCCCGTAACTTCGGAAGAAGGGGTGCCTCGTTAGGGTGAAGGGACTTGCTCCCGGAGCTCGAGGAGGTTGCAGCGAACAGGCCCAAGCGACTGTTTACTAAAAACACAGGCCTCTGCTAAGTCGCAAGACGATGTATAGGGGCTGACGCCTGCCCGGTGCCGGAAGGTTACGGGGAGGGGTTAGCCTTGAGGCAACTCAAGGCGAAGCTCCGAACCTAAGCCCCGGTAAACGGCGGCCGTAAGAAAGTTGCGGCTCTGTGGTGGTAACACTGCAGAAAAAATCTGGCTATATGCTGGGAACTCTGGTGAATCTCACGTTACTGTGATACAATACAAACATACGTTCGAATATCACAGTGAAAATGCGATGAGTGCAGACAATCAGCAGGAAAGGCCTTTAACTGAATATTCAGTTAAAGGAATCCTCAGAGACCATACGCCAGACCCCTGAGTAATCAGGGTGAAGATATGGTCCACCCCTAGTGGCGACATTAGGATAAGGTGAACTATAACGGTCCTAAGGTTAAGTCCGTTAGCCTTAGTAAAATCCGGCTATATGCTGGGAAGTCTGAGTATCCCACACTACTCCTAAAACTGCTAGAATTCTTGGGAATTTTGGTAAAATTATTGCAAATCTTTGCCAAAATTGGTAGAATACGAACAGATGTTTGAGAGTGATAATGTGATGGGTGCAGATGATCAGCAGGAAAGGCTGAAAACCATCGGATGGATCGTGGGTCTTGTTGACGGAGAAGGATGTTTTTCGATTACAATTCAGAGAACTCCGTCGATGAAGACAGGTTGGCAGGTGTTTCCCGAGTTCGTGGTGACGCAAGGCGAGAAAAGCTACGCAGCTCTTGAAACCTTAAAAGAATTCTTTGGCTGCGGAAACATTTTCATAAATCATAGATACGACAATCATCGAGAAAAGCTTTATCGCTACTGTGTCAGGGCAGTAAAGGATTTGCAGAGCATAATAGTTCCATTCTTTAAAGAGAATCCGCCACGAACAGCAAAGATTGATGATTTCAATAAATTTGTTGAGATTTTGGATCTGATAAGGGAAGGGAAACATTTGACAATAAAAGGACTTCAAGAAATAGCCGAAATTGCGCAGACAATGAATAGGAAGAAGCAATCCAGGTTTTTAGCTTCCTCAGAGACTATACGCCGGACATCTTCTAAAAGAGAAGATGAAGATATAGTCCGTACCCTCTGGCGACAGAGGGAGGCTGGCAGAAATGATCAGCCCGCCACGAGAGTGGTCAGCAAGTAACAGAGTAGAGCGAAATTCCTTGTCGGGTGAGTTCCGACCTGTACGAATGGCG
>CAYYBB010000249.1:0-2391 GCA_964469465.1 uncultured Actinomycetota bacterium | reverse complement strand
GGCAGCCAGACCCAGGCCGGGGGCAGCATACATGGTATCGGCCAGATCCTTGACCAATCTTCGGATAGAAAAATCTATCCGCGAAACTTCTTTGCATTTTTCCCTCAGTACCGGATCACCAAGTTTCCGTATTTCTTTCACTGCCATGCTAACTAGTCTCCGCTCTCCTATCCCTGGTCTGATTTCCAGCAACTACAGGATCCAAACAGGATCAACATCCACTACCAGCCGCAGCTCTTCCTTCTTGCGCCGATAGAAGGAACTCAGAACTTCTCTTACGAAATTCTTTTCCTGTCCCTCTCCCTTCATCTTTATAATTATATGCCATCTGTAAAAATTTTTAACCCTGGGCAGGGGGCAGGGAGCCGGGCCCAGCATCTCCAAGCCTTTCCCCGCAAATCTGGATTCCCCAAGCATTTTTTTTAAGGTGGTGCTGCCCTCCTCGGCTAGCTGTCTGTCTTGGCTTAAGAAAATAAGATTTATGATATGAGAGAAAGGAGGATAGCCCAGATCTTCTCGCTTTCCGACCTCCTCCTCATAAAAAGAATCATAGTCCTGGGCCACAGCCAGTTGTACAGCATAATTGGTGGGGTTGTAGCTTTGAACGATCACCTTGCCCCCCTTCTCCCCCCGTCCTGATCGCCCGCTTACCTGGGTTAATAACTGAAAAGTCCTTTCCGCGGCCCGAAAATCAGGAAGATTAAGGGCAGTATCGGCAGAGACGACCCCTACCAGAGTCACATTGGGGAAATGGAGGCCTTTGGTGACCATCTGAGTTCCTAAAAGTATGGCTCCCCTCTCCTGCCGGAACTCTTCCAGAAGTCTGAAGTGAGCCAGCTTAGGCCTGGTGGTATCGGCATCCATGCGGATGACCCGGTGGTGAGGAAAAATCTTCTGTAGTGTCTCCTCTACTCTTTGGGTACCCGCTCCCATGAGAATAAGACTGATGTTTCGGCATGCCGGGCAGAGATCCGGAGCCCTCTCTTTCCAGTAACAGTGGTGACAGACCAGAAGACGATCTTTCTTGTGAAAAGTCAGGGAGATATCACAATTACGACATTTGGGGACATGGCCGCACCTGGAGCAGATGAGAAAATTGGCAAAGCCTCTCCTGTTCAGGAAAAGAATGGCTTGCTCTCCCCGGCTAAGGCAATCGCTCATTTCAGCCAGGAGAGCGCTGCTTAAAAGATCGCTTCCGCCTCTTTCTTTCTTCTCCTGTTTCAGATCTATCAGAGACACCTGGGGCAGCTTCCGGCCCGGGACTCTGGTGCTGAGGCTGAGAAGACGGTGCTCCCCCTTTCTGGCTTTATACATGGACTCCAGGGCTGGAGTAGCGCTGCCCAGAACCAGGGTGGCGCTAAAGATTTTGGCCAGTCGGACGGCAGCTTCCCGGGCATGATAACGAGGCATAACACTCTCTTTATAGCTGGGGTCATGTTCCTCATCCACAACTATCAGACCGAGATTATCCAGTGGCGAGAAGATAGCTGATCTGGTTCCCACCACAATTTTGATTTTTCCATTTAAGATATCCACCCATTGATCGTATCTCTCGGAAGGGCTGAGATGGGAGTGAAAGACGCCCAACTCTATGCCCAGACGTTGAGAAAAGAACTTTATCATCTGGGGGGTCAGAGAAATCTCCGGCACCAGGATGAGAAGGTTACGTCCCTGATCCAGAGCCTTTTGGGCACATCTTAGATAGACCTCGGTCTTGCCGCTGCCAGTTATACCTTTCAAGAGAAAGACCTGGCCATCCCCCTTCTCCAGAGATGTGCTTATTTCTTCCACAGCTCTTGCCTGCTCTATGGTCAGACCCACTTTTCCCTCCTCCCACTCCTCATCCACTCCGTGCAGGCCCCTTATGTCTCTTCGCACCCTCACCTGAGAGATGTGACAAAAATCTTTCTCCACTAATCTTTTCAGACTGGATCTGGATGACCCGGTCAGGGCCAAAAGTTCCCTTATCGCTATTCCATCACCGTGAGTCTCCAGAAAACTCAAAATCTCCTTTTGCTTCCGTGATCCCTTTAGCTGGGCCCTGTCTTCCAACGTGCAGTCCTGAAGATAGACCGCCTCCTCCAGGAGAAGCTCGGCTCGGGGCTCCTGGACAGTGAAGGTTCTTTTGATCAATCCCAGCTCCTCCAGTCGGCGGAGATACCTATCAGTGCTCTTACCTGGAAAACACTTCTTCAAGTCACTTCTGGTGAGACGGCCCATTTGGGACAAATGCATGAGAATCTGTCTATGTTTCTCTTTCAATCGCACATCATCCTTGATGCTACCCATGTCAATTGTGGCTAGCCCAATCATTTCGGAGATCTTTCTGGCCCGGCCCGGCGGAAGAGCCAGGCGAAGGGAGCGAGAGAAGGAGGAGAGATAGTATTCAGC
>CAYYBB010000248.1:0-2403 GCA_964469465.1 uncultured Actinomycetota bacterium | reverse complement strand
CCTGTGATTGAAAAAAGGGAGAGCAAAAATGAGAGAGGTCCCCATAGATAAAATAATAGAAGTGGTAAGGGGACTTTTTATAGAAGCCAACATCCAGCTTGGCCAGGATGTTTATGAGGCCTTGGACCGGGCCCTGGAGAAGGAGCAATCTCCTATTGGCAAAGAAGTCTTAGCCGAACTCAAGGAGAATGCCGAGATTGCCAGGAGAGAAGAGGTTCCGATTTGTCAGGATACTGGGCTCGCGGTAGTGTTTGTGGATTTGGGCCAGGATGTCCATATTGTGGGGGGAGATTTTACCGAGGCAGTGAATGAAGGGGTCAGGAGGGGATACCAGGAAGGGTATCTTAGGAAATCGGTCTGCCATCCCTTCTCGCGGAAGAACACCGGAGACAACACGCCGGCGATCATTTATGTAAACATTGTACCGGGTGATAGGATCAAGATTGCAGTGGCTCCAAAAGGTGGGGGGAGTGAGAACATGAGCCGGGTGGCCATGCTGACGCCTGCTGTGGGAGCCAAGGGAGTGATCGATTATGTGGTTCAAACGGTAAAGGAATCCGGCTCAAACCCCTGTCCACCCATTATTATTGGTGTAGGTATTGGGGGTACCCTGGAAATGGCTGCTCTTGTGGCCAAGAAATCCTTATTGAGACCATTGGGCAGCCAAAATCCCGATCCAGAATTAGCAAAGATGGAAGAAGAAATCCTTAGAAGAGTCAATAAATTGGGAATTGGGCCGCAAGGATATGGGGGACGGATTACTGCTCTGGGCGTCCATGTGGAGATGGTCCCCTGCCATATTGCCAGCTTGCCTGTAGCAGTGAATATTCAGTGTCATGCGGCAAGACATAAAGAGGCTGTCGTTTAATTTAGCAAGAACTTTCCGCCTGTAAGGGCGGGGATCAGAGCTGTTTCTTGTGTCTTGGAAGAGATCATCAGAAAGTATGTAGAGATACAAGAGAAGGAAGACACAGGACAAGCGGAGCTTGAATTGTAATAACTCCCACGTCTGTCCAGGCGCGGGTATCAATGGCAAAAGGCCCTTCTCTAAATCCGATAGCTAAATTAAGGCCATGGGCGGTAATTTGGGGGGAGGACATGTATGGCTGAGCCTATTAGATTAAGCACCCCATTGAAAGATGAAGATGTGGAAAAACTGAAGATCGGCGACAAGGTTCTTTTAAACGGCGTTATCTACACCGCCCGAGACGCCGCCCATAAACGCCTTTTCGATCTGGCCAATGAGGGCAAGGAATTCCCCATCGAGATCAAAGGGCAGATTATTTATTATGTCGGCCCATCGCCGGCAAAACCAGGTCAGCCCATTGGTTCAGCAGGCCCCACCACCAGTTGCCGTATGGATAGCTACGCTCCCAAGTTGATGGCCCTGGGATTAAAGGGAATGACTGGTAAGGGCATGCGCCAGCAAGAAGTAATTGAGGCCATGAAAAAATACAAAGCAGTCTACTTTGGTGCCACCGGAGGAGCTGCGGCCCTGTTAGCCAAAACCATTAAAAAGGCTGAGGTGGTGGCCTATGAAGACCTGGGGCCGGAAGCCATTTACCGCTTGGAAGTACAAGATTTTCCAGTAGTGGTCATCAACGACATCTACGGCCATGACCTTTATGAAGAGGGAGTGAGGCAGTACAGAATAGAGGATTAGGTTAAACACACGTTCAACAAATTCCAGCTTAAACGTTCTTCCCACCACAGCTTGATGAGGCTCTTACGCTAGCGGGCTTATTCCGATGCTTTCCAGCCACTCGATAACCTCTGCATCAAGCCTTTGTCGTTTAAACTTAAACCACCTTTCTCGATAATCAGGATAGTTTAAGAGAACGTTCTTAAATCGCCTGAAAGCACCCTTTCCGTCAAGGGCAACCCATAGCTTCTCCTTGAGTATTTCATCCTTAACGCTCTCGGCGAACTCAACCATTAAATCATATCCCTCATAAGATGGTTTCTCCGGAATTCTCTCATAGCGCTCAGGATTTGAAAAAAGAATGTCTTCAGCTATTTTTACGTCCTCTTTCTGCCAGCCAGGCAAATCTTCAGTCGAAAGGTCACCTTCTTCGACTCTTCTCAGGATTTCACCTGCTACTACAATCACTTCCCCTGTTTCTTTATCGAGATAAAAGTCTATCTCAAAGCGCTCCTGGTTCTCCATGCACAGGCCAATCTCTTCCAGATCTACCTTCAGCTTTTTAAGTGGAACCTTTTTCACTGGAACATCCCCTCCACCCCTATTTTTAGAGCGATTCGCTTGCTCTGGCAATCTCCATCTCTTCCTTTGCTCCGACAACTTGACATTATATGCAGTTGCTGTGGAAGGGACAAGTATCCGATGAGAATAAAGACCGGTTCAACTCCCAAGGAGAGACAGAGCCCAATCACCAGCCGCAA
>CAYYBB010000247.1:0-2452 GCA_964469465.1 uncultured Actinomycetota bacterium | reverse complement strand
AAGGGTTAACTCGCCTACTCGATTTCGAGTCGAGCGCCTTCAACCGGACTCAGCCGCCTCTCTTGAAGTTTAATCTTTGGTATTATTTCTTCTTAGTGTATCATGAGACGTCTTTTTATGCCTCGAGACTGTGGATGTCTTTTTGTTAGATTGTGATAGACGGTACGTTATGAAAAGCAAAACTGCATTCCTACTCATCGGGGAGACTGTCCAAGAATTGAAAAAACTTGTGAAGCGGAAAGGTCGATTTCAGCCCTAAGAATGCGGAAGCGGTCTTTCATATAGGACCTCCCCCTCTCTGGAAGCACGTTGTTTTGTCTGGGGATAAGCATCTTCCCAAGGAATTAGATCCAATTCTATACCTTTAGGCACGATATGCCATAGTGCGGAAAGGGCAGAAAAATATTCTTCTGGCTTCAGCCCCTCTACCACCAAATCGATATCCGAGCGTTCGTGGACAGACCGTGATCCGGTTAACGATCCTATTAGATAGACTTTCTTTACCCCGTAATGAGTGGCAAGGATGCCCGCACATTGCTGCGCAGCCTTGCGCCCCTCTCGCTTGCGCAAAGAAAGGTGTCTCTTTCTGTCCTGAGCTCTCCTGCGCCAATAAGTAATATACTCCTCGGACACTTTCACTTCGGACATCTCAAAATAAGTTTATCTACACCCAACTAACCTTACCAGCATAAGTACCCTCTTAGTATCGCCCCATGCTAAAGAATAAAAACAAGTGACAGATAACTATTGCAGAATTGGCGGAGAGGGAGGGATTTGAACCCCCGAGGCAAGGGTTAACTCGCCTACTCGATTTCGAGTCGAGCGCCTTCAACCGGACTCAGCCACCTCTCCTAAAACTTAGTGGTCGGAATTACTTCCTCTTTTTGACGTATTATATCATGAGGCTCTTGTAGCAGAGGCACAAACTGGGGTAGCTATTCCATAACAGAATTGGCGGAGAGAGTGGGATTTGAACCCACGGTGCCCCGGCAGGAGCACACGGCATTTCCAGTGCCGCCCGTTCGGCCACTCCGGCATCTCTCCTTAGCTATAAGATTGCAAAAATCAGGAAAATCCTATGTTCCCACTGACGACATAAGGGTTTTTTACTCCAACCCCGGCAGAGCAAGAACCTTCTTCTAATGGAGAACAATTGCTACCAATAATTAGTAACCTATTTATTATATCTTAATCCTCCGAAGAAATCCTGCATTAGTCGGGCTGCTTGCTCCTCGCAGACCCCTCCTGTTACCTGCACTTGATGGTTCAGATGAGGATCATTGACGATATTGTAAAGAGTTCCCGCACTGCCTGCTCTCTCATCTCTGGCGCCGTAGACCAGCCTATCAATTCTGGCCAGATAGATGGCGCCTGCACACATAGGGCAGGGCTCTATGGTTACATAAAGAGTAAGATCACATAGGCGCCAGCTCTTAAGCTTCCGAGAGGCTTTTCTGATACATAAGATTTCTGCATGAGCAGTGGGATCCTGGTCGCTTTCCCTTCTGTTATAGGCTCTGGCGATCACCTCCTCTGCCCTTACTATGACCGCTCCTACGGGAACCTCTTTTCGGGAGAACGCGAGCTTTGCCTGAGCCAGAGCCAGGCGCATGAAGTGTTCATCCCAGTTGGTAATTGTATTCGGAGTTACTAACATTTAGGACCTTTGTTAATCCTAGAAACCTGGCGAAAATCTACAAAGGAGACTTGGATTCCTTTATCTCCCACAGTCAAAACCAAGGTTTTTTCAGCCCAAATTCTGTAACTTTACCATATAAGACTAGACTATGAAGGATTATCTCCAGGCATTTCTCGCACCAGACAAAAGACCTACTCAGTGAGGCCGGGTATCACCTGGTGCTTGGAGGCAATACGTGTTAAATACCGATTTCCCTTCTTAGACTCCAGTACTTCCAATAAGGAATGGCCTCCACCGAAAAACCTCCTTTTGAAAAGCTCTTTTCCGTTCTACCGGAAATTACATAACCCTTTTTGAGTCCATATTTTGCCAAGAACTTAAATAGCGGACGCACTTCTCTTTCCTTAATATCTGGTTTAATCTTAACTTCCACAGGTACAATCTTATCCTTAGTAACAATAACGATATCAACTTCTTCTTTTTGAGGAGTTCTCGAAAAGAATTTTGGCTGAAAGAGATTGACAAAGAATTGCTCCATCAAAAGAGATTGTTCAGTCTCTCTTGAAAGAGCTGAAGTAAAAGCCGTGTTAGAGAAATAAACTCGCTTCATCTTCTTTTCGCTGGTCAAGAGATTAGACGAGTAGTTATAAAGTTTTTTTATTAGCAAGGCATATTCGAGATATGAAAAGTAGCTAGCAATGGTTCTCTGGTCGTAGCCCAAATCATTAGCAATGTTTTTGTAGTCTAGATACATCCCAGGTCTTTCGGCGCAAAGCCGAATGAGTCTATATAATAGATCGGGAGAACCGACAG
>CAYYBB010000246.1:0-2483 GCA_964469465.1 uncultured Actinomycetota bacterium | reverse complement strand
CCTCATAATATTGCCTCTAAGTAAGTTTTATCAGCACCGGTGGGGCTACTCTAAGTAGTCCTTTAACTTCCGGCTCTTGCTGGGATGGCGCAGTTTCCGCAATGCTTTAGCCTCGATCTGGCGAATTCTTTCCCTGGTTACGCCAAACTCTTTACCCACTTCCTCCAGAGTCCTCGCCCGTCCGTCTTCAAGCCCAAATCTGAGTATCAAAACACGCCTTTCTCGATCACTGAGCTCAGAAAGTACCCTCCTAATCTGTTCCTTAAGAAGTTGCAACGAAGCTTCTTCAACTGGCTGTAAAGCAGTGCGGTCCTCAATAAAATCACCCAAATGACTATCCTCTTCCTCGCCAATGGGCATCTCTAAAGATACTGGTTCCTGAGATAGTTTCATAATTTCTCGCACCTTCTCTGGGGTAATTTCCATACCTCGACCAATTTCTTCATAGCTCGGTTCCCGACCATACTCCTGAACCAAACGGCGGTTCACTCGTAGTAACCTATTAATAGTCTCTACCATATGCACCGGGATACGAATAGTCCGAGCTTGGTCAGCAATAGCCCGAGTAATAGCCTGCCTAATCCACCAGGTAGCGTAAGTGCTGAATTTATAGCCTTTCCGATGTTCAAATTTTTCCACCGCCCGAATTAAACCAATATTCCCTTCTTGAATTAGATCAAGAAGAGGCATCCCATGTCCAATATATTTCTTAGCTACACTAACAACCAATCTTAAGTTTGCTTCGGTCAAATGTCTTTCTGCTTTTTTCTCTCTTCTCCGCACGTTTCGAAAATAATTTCTGAATTGCCTACTATAAGCCTGGAGCTGAGACAGAAACTCAGGCTTAACTAAAAGAGATTTTACTTCCGACCAGGAGACTCTATCTCCAATTACAGTTAAGACTTCCGGGGGCAAAAGGCGGATATCCAAAGAAAGGTATATCAAAGCCCGCACAATTACTGTCCTAATTAATTGCTCTAACTTAGCATTGGTCTCTTGTTCTATGGCACTCACTACCGATGGTTTTATCCCGGGGAGTAAATCAGGGTGCTTAGCTAAGTATTCCTTAAAACTATCTCTTCCCTGTCCCAGTTTCATCTCCTTGTAAACATACACATTATCTGACTTACTTATTACCCCTAACCGCAGGCACAAGCCAAAAAAAACCTCCAGAGCCTCCTCTTTCATATCTACACCCGCCTCTTGAGGAAGTACTTTCTCTAAGATGTCCCGCTCGTCTCCTCCCATCACTCCCAACTTTACCGCCACGTCAAACATGTCTTCCTCTTCCGGAATATCTCTGCCTGCTTCTAAAAGAATCGCTTTTATTCTCAGCCTGACAATTCGGTTAATGAAATTAACTCTTCCATAATCATCCTTGCCCAGTTGTTCAGCAATAGCCTTTATCAAATCCGGGGCTAATTCACCATCAATGGCAACTCGTAATTTCGATTTCCGGTCAGAAGTTATTTGTTTAAAGCTAATTTCTACCGGCAATTTAAGCTCGTGAGCCAGAACTTCCCACAGTGGGTAAGCTTGGGACAACCAATTAAGCAAAAAAACTACTATGTCTATTGATGACGGAGATTTACCATATTTTTGAGGATAACTCTCTATAATTTCTGTTAGATACTTGCCTTCTTCCATCTGGCTGGCTAAGCTCTTCTCATCAGCAGCGGTGAGGAGGGATACCTTACCAATTTCACGAAGATACATACGGACTGGGTCATCAATAACCTCATGCTCACCGAGTTCAGATTCTAAAGTTACTCCAGGAACCCATTCCCCATCCGCAAAAGGTTCTTTATCTTCTGATGAAGCCGTTACTTTGAAAATATCCTCTCCTAACTCCTCTGGTAAATTGGGGGCAGTATCCTCAGAAAATACCACAGAGTCGGTGTCGAACTCGTTAGCCGTGCCTTTCCCAAAATCTAACTTCTCATCCCCCGCCTCGAGGAAATAAGATGAAAGCTCTTCATCTTTATATAAACTCATCCTCTCGCCCTCCTCTGCTTGGCATTAATGTCTCTCTGGCTAAATATTTCCTTAAGGCGCAGACTCACATCTATTCCCTGTTCCTCTAACTTTGCCAATTGAGCAGTGGCGTCACTCTTTTCTGTCTCTAAAAGCAAAATTTCCTCCCTCTCAGCTTCTAAATTTCTCAGCCACCTCTCCTGTAAACGGAGACTACAGTCATTAAGAACATACCACCGTTCCTCCTCTCTTTGAGTGAGAGTTGCCGGTAAAACTCGGTTTAATAACCGGTCATCATGCTCCCGAAGAGGAGCATCAAGGTTAGCCTCAAAAGAAGTCAATTCTACACCCTGTTGCCATTTAACAAAAAGTTCACGGTTTTCAGTATGTTGAAAATATTCGGGGCGTAACTCGCCACTTATCGCTCTAAACTCAGGATACTGCAATAATAAGGTGAGACAATATTCCTCAAGCGGACTGGACGAAGGTAGTGAGGGAACAACAGCTAA
>CAYYBB010000245.1:0-2558 GCA_964469465.1 uncultured Actinomycetota bacterium | reverse complement strand
CAGGGATTTCTCAAGTTGGTCGAACTTTTCTTTGGTTTCCTTCCACAAGGACTTAATTTCTTTCATTTACAATTTCCTCAATCTCAGTTCTGATTGTTTCAGTCAAACTTTTTACTGCTTCGACATCCTTGTAGGTCAAAGCTTCATACAGAATCTCGCCAATCCAGATACCTATCACTTCAGTCTTTTGTTTTGCAGTCTTTGCTGTGGAGAAGTCATAACCTTCTTCAGGAGTGCCGTATTTCTGAAGCGGCTTCATAAGCCTTTCGGCATAGGCAATTATCTTATCCTCAAGAGACGGTGGACTTACAAAAACATACTTGTGCCCTGTCACTTTTTCCAGATCCTGTAAAGCATTTCTCACCACTTCGTTATTAATCTCCTTTGAGTGGACAACGATATCATAGATCCCATCTTTTCCCTTGGTAATGCCTGGCTTGAGATTGTCCTTCTTTCCCTCTTCAAAGGTATAGATGGTAGCAATGACCTTCTTACCAGGGGCAATAAGATCGTCCCACTGGCAGGGGTACTCACAGGTTGGTTTAATCCTTACAGGTCTTTTTTGTTTCTCCATATCGTTGTTTGCGGAGGCTTATTCGTATCATTTCCATCCCAAGAGATCAAAGCGGCTCTTGTATCACAGCTACGACATCTAATCATTAGAGCATTATACTCTAATATCCTCGGCTATGGCCAAAGATTTATCTTTCTTACATTTCTCTGTTGCTGGTAGGCCTGGAATACCAATGGCTGCCTTCAGAAAAACTCCCCTTTCTAGGTCTCATGACGATGGAGCACAATTTCACATAGCGTCTCCAGCATGTACGCCACTGCGACTGTAGGAAGCAATGTCCTAAAGAACAAGCCCGTAAGCGCCCGTAGCGTATATGCTACCATACGCTGCCCCTGCGAACTACCTGTTGCTGAACAGACCATCTTCTCCTATAATAGCTCCACTCCAACGGAACTACGGCGGCTGAGGGAATTGATCGAGGAATATCATAACTTGTTTCAGGGGAAGTGGGATGAATACTTTGGTAGTCAGGCGAACGACGGCTCTCGCTAGGAAAGTCCGCTTCGACCCGGAGATGATGCACGTCCTGCTCGCCGACGGACGTGAGGTCAGCGTTCCGCTTGAATGGTTTCCCAAATTGAGGAACGCCAATGAGAAGCAACGGGAGAACTGGAGATTGATCGGCGGTGGCGTGGGCATCCATTGGGAAGACCTGGACGAAGACCTGTCTGTAGCCGGCCTGTTAGCATCCTAAGAAAACCTACCGAATGTTCTGACAGCTTGGATCCACGAGGGTGATCTCATTCAGCCGCTCAAGGGGGCGGTCTTTTCCGAAGGAGACATTCCCTCACCTCGAAGAGGCAGAGAGACCGCAAGTCCTTCCGGGAAATCTCTCACCACAGGGATAGATGCTGTCATTTTAGAGCGGTTAACTACACCTCTTGATTCTATGAAAATTAGGGGCTATATTGTGATAATCAAAGTATAGATTGAAGAGGAGGCAATATGCCTATCATTAAGCCTATTTCAAACCTCACGAACAAGACTAGAGAAATCGCCACAATTTGCCACGAACAAGATGAGCCCGTGTATCTAACCACAAATGGCCAGGGCGATTTGGTCGTTATGAGCATTGAACACTATGAACGCTTGAAAGCTCACGGTGAACTTTTTGAAAAACTCGGGGTCGCTCAAGCTCAATCTGCTACAGGCGAAAAAAGTATTACCCACGCACAGATGATGCAGGAGTTGAGAAAGCGACTCCATGAAAAGTAAGTACTCTCTCCGCTATCTTCCGGCAGCCAATGATGATCTTGTTGGTATTCTCGATTACATTGCCAAAGATAGCCCAGCAAGAGCATTGCAATTCATCGAGAAGATCGAAAAACAAATTGGTCGTCTTGAAATATGATCCCTAAATTCGTTCACTAGCATTTGAAGTCCGCTAAACATTCTCATAGCAACTTACCTCTTGCAAGCGATGCAAATATGCCTCCGAAACAAAGAGCGGCAAAAATGATGAATGCTACTTTCGCGCTTCTCAGAAAAAGCGGATAGTATTCAGGCGTAATTTGAACTCTTCCCATGTATATTGCAAATATCAACATAATACCAGTGATGGGACATATCAAAAAAGAAAATCGACATATTCAACCAAGTTATACTTATGGATAGGTCAGTTGCCGTGAAACAAATAAAATGAGCAAAAACACAAAAGGAAGGTAGCCATGAATTTCTTCAATTCTGCCTATGCCGGTATTCCCCCATGGGATGTCGGACGTCCCCAGAGAGAGATCGTACAACTTGCAGAAGAGGGCGAGACAAGTGGAAAAGTGTTGGATGTGGGATGTGGAACAGGAGAGAACGCTCTATATTTGGCCGGATTGGGTTTTGAAGTGTGGGGTATCGACAGAGCGCCAACTGCAATCGAGAAAGCGAAGGATAAGGCCTCAAAACGAGGAATAACGGCAAACTTTATTGTTTATAACGCTCTTGAACTTCAATTACTTAAGAATAAATTCGAGACTGTAATCGACTGCGGTCT
>CAYYBB010000244.1:0-2562 GCA_964469465.1 uncultured Actinomycetota bacterium | reverse complement strand
TGTTGTCTTCGCTGTCTGTCAACCAGCGCAATGTTGGGGGCTATCTGCCCGCCGATAAGCTGACTGCTTTAGCTGTCAGTAGTTGACATAACCGTGAGTGTATCCCAGTTCAGCCGGCCTTCCCGTTATAAGAGCATGATGCTTCTTAATGGATGACACGATAGGAGTGTCTATAGAGGTCACGGCCGGGTTCAGGCCGCGCCGACGAATGCGCTCCCACTTCTAGTCTGGTCGTGCTATTTCTAGCTCAGCCCTGAAGTCAGGGTCGTGAGCAGCCAGTCGATCCAGAAGCGCTTGAATTTCAGCCAGGGCGCTTTTGCCCTACCGGGCGAGGTAGCAATACTGGTTTTCCACATCTTCAGGACCTTGATTTCAATGGTAGATACCGGTAGCTATTTTGAATCAATGGCAGGAGAACAAGTGGTCTCCCGTATTATCAACCTGGTCTCCAGAACGATCTCCTTTCTCTCTGGAGGGCCAGTGCCGTTTATCCTTTCCAGGAGGAGGTTAGTAGCCATTTCTCCCATCTCATATTTGGGAACGGAGACTGTAGTAAGTCTGGGGGCGGTAAAGGAAGCCTGAGGAATGTCATCAAAGCCCACAACGGATATGTCCTGGGGTACCTTCAACCCCTTATCCCAAATTGCTCTTATGGCTCCCAGAGCAATAATATCATTAAAGGCCACTATGGCTGTAACTGGCGGATCCAGGGTCAAAAGACCCTGAACTGCTCTGTCTCCATCTTCATACCGGAAGCCACCTCTCACAATCAGTTCCTCTCCGGGTTTTATCCCGTGGGCCTCCAACGCGGTCTCATACCCCTTCACTCTATCAATGCTATGAGGTAGATCGGAGGGCCTCATGATGTACCCAATTCTCGTATGGCCCAGATTTATGAGATACTCAGTGGCTTCATAGCTACCCCGGAAATTGTCCACCATAATGGCATCCGCCTTCACCGAAGGTACCTTCCGATCTACCACTATCACCGGTACCTTACTGTCTATAAGGCGGTTGATGGACTGGGCCTCAGTGGTCAAGGGAATGATGATTAGGCCGTCGACTCGCTTCGATCTGAGGACATTAATGTGGGCTACTTCTCGCTCAAAGTCATAGGCTGAATTGCACAGCATGACACTATAGCCAAACTTAAAACCCGTCTCTTCTATGCCCTTAGCCACCTCAGCAAAAAAGGGATTAGAGTTATCGGGCACGATCAGGCCGATAGTGGAGGTGCTCTTACGGCGCAGGCTGCCGGCCATTATATTAGGATGGTAGTCCAGCTCTTCCATGGCCTGTCGGACTTTGCTCTCGAGTTCCGGGCTGACGAAACGAGTTTTATTGATAACATGGGATACTGTAGCTACAGATACCCCCGCTTTTTTGGCGATATCTCTGATAGTGGTGATAAAAACCTCCTAGCTGATTCACGCATCTGGCTTCGGTATAGCCAAGTCTCGTTCTGCCCCTTTCGATAGTTTAATGCCTCTCTTTGGACGCTAAATCACATTCAGTTTGTGCTATGCTATTTTCGGCACCGGGTCTCCCTATACATAATTTCGGGGGTATTCCCACAGGTTATTGAGCACACACGCCAAAGCACAAGTTTTCTGAAGTCTCCTGTCCCCTGCTTTTCTTGGAGTTAATTAAAGAGTCACTTCACCAGTTTCTTTCCTACTGTGTACCTTTCTTGCAGCATCGGCGATATGTTCCGCGCTCATGCCATATTTATGCAGAAGCTCTAGATTTGATCCCGTCTCCCCAAAAACATCCTGAATGCCCACTCTGGCCATAGGCGCCAGCCTGTTCTCCACCAGAACCTCGGCTACCGCACTTCCCAGTCCGCCCAAGATATTATGATTTTCGGCGGTGACGATGGCTCCGGTTTCCTCAGCGGCAGCCATAATAGACTCTTTATCAATAGGCTTGAGGGTAGACATGTTCACCACCCGGGCCTGAATCCCATCTCTAGCTAAAATCTCAGCAGCTTGGAGGGCCTGGTAGGTCATGACCCCACAGGCAAAAATAGTGAGATCCCTTCCCTGACGTAGTGTGGCCGCCCTTCCGATCAAGATTTTTGATCACATCCTCAGATAGGTCTGGCATTGTTCTGACAGTCTAACTTGTACTCAACCTTCATTCTGGCCAAGCCACTCTTCCATGGTGATAGAGATTTGAATGCAGCCCTGAATATATTAAAACAGGCTCGGACGGAGCCTTCGGCCTTGGCCACGAAGTCTGTGGTGCCACCGAGAAGCTGTCTGCTTTAGCTGACAGAGTCGTCACCTGCTTTATCTTTTCCAGTCTCTTGACATGCTTGCCACCTTGACCAGCAGAAAGTTGTTAAACGGTTACGTAACCGTTTAACTAAAAGATACACGAAAGTCTTTGTAGTGTCAACAGTTATATAGTAGCCGCTGCAGAGACGAAAGCTCTGCCGAAGGGGTATCCAGGGATGTGGCTGTCATAAATAACAACGGGCGACTTGTGGGAGTCGCCCGTTCTAGTTCTGGAGAGTTTACCTCAACTACCATCGAGCTTTGCGAGGACCTCTTCCACCTT
>CAYYBB010000243.1:0-2563 GCA_964469465.1 uncultured Actinomycetota bacterium | reverse complement strand
GCATGCACGGACACAGCGCCCACAGGATCATCCACATGTCTGTTGTCCAACAGAATGACTGAAAGAACTACCAACATACCTCCTACTCCACCGATCAAGAGAGCAGAATAGGGGGCGACGAAGGCTGTGCCCGCTGTAATGGCCACGAGTCCGGCCAAAGCCCCATTAGCAGTCACCCCCACATCGGGCTTGCCTCGCAAGACCCATATGGTAATCATAGCAGTTACTGCTCCAGCACAAGCAGCCAGGTTGGTAGTGACGAATACATGACTTATGCCTGCCGCGTCAGCAGCCATAAAACTGCCCGGGTTGAAGCCGAACCACCCGAGCCAGAGGATGAAGGTGCCCAGTATAGCGATGGGTACATTGTGGCCGGGAATAGCGTTGGGCGACCCGTCCTTCTTGTATCTGCCCAGTCGGGGTCCCAAGACGATAGCTCCCGCCAGAGCTGCCCATCCTCCTACGCCGTGAACGACAGTAGAACCAGCAAAATCATACATACCCATCTCCTGCAGCCAGCCGCCTCCCCAGATCCAATGGCCGACCACAGGGTAGACCAAACCCGTGATAAAAACAGTGTAAAGGAGATAGCTGGAGAACTTGGTCCGCTCGGCCATTGCCCCTGAGACTATAGTGGCAGCAGTGGCTGCAAAGACTACCTGGAAAAACCACTTGGCTAAGAGGGGGATCGAAGTCCAGCCAAGAGCAGAGAAGGCAGCCTCTCCACCTCTTAGCCCAAAACCGCTCAGACCAACCAGGCCATTTCCATTTCCGAACATGAGGGCGAAGCCGACCGTGAAGAACACGATCGCCCCCACAGCAAAATCCATAAGGTTTTTCATTACTATGTTTGCTGCATTCTTGGCTCGAGTGAAGCCCAATTCTACCATGGCAAAACCTGCCTGCATGAAAAAGACCAGTGCTGCGGCAACCAGTGTCCACACAGTGTCCAAAATAACGCCGTTGGAATCAGCCTGTTGGGCATAGCTGACCCCCGGAAAAGACAACAACGCTAACAAAATCAGGACAAAGAGGACTCCTCTTCCCTTCATTTTGCTCATCGCTCCTCTACTTATAGATACCATTTTCCCCTATTCCTCCTCTCGATAGATAAGACTAGTGCAAAACTCCCGGTCCGCTCTATGCACAGGAGAGCAAATTTTCTGCCAAAGACAAGCATGTCCTCAAGAGAGGTCCCAGAGATAAGAGCTTGCGCCATGACCCTGAGTTAAGAGTCCTGGGAGACTCCATATTTTGGGCAACTGTTCAAAAAGAGACAGATAGAAGAGGTGGTAACTGATGGCAGTAATCTACAGAAGGCGCTTTCTGGGAGAGACGACTATACTGTTTTGAGTACTTTTTGGTGAGGCAAATCGCTTACTTGAATCCGTTGCGAATATGTAATAAGCTTGTTCTAAAAGTCGTCCTTCTCTAAAAGGAAAGAGAGGTAAGGGGGTGGTTGCATGCCTGTCATTGATCAAGTGGCGAGAGGTCTTCATATGAGACGAAGAGATCTGGAGAGGGAAAGTTTGCGGGTCTACTTAACCCGCAGACTTAAGTTAATAGATTCGGAGCTATTTCTTCTGGCCAAGAGATACGGAGTCAAAGATGTCTTTGAATTTGATGAAAAGGTAAGAGACGGGAAATTTCATGAAGAGGAATCCTTTGAAGATTATTTCAGATTCGACAACCTACAGGCAGAGAGGGAGAAGATCCTGAGTTATTTGGAGAAAATCTGACAATGATCTCCTTGGAGGATATTGCCAGGATCGCTGAGGTTGAATTCGCTGAAATAGTAGAGAGTGTCGAGATTACAGGAACCAAACTCAGAATAGTTCTCAGAGATGAAAGTTTTGTAGATGTATGGGTATCAATAAAACTGAAGGATAGATTTGGCTTTCATTGGGAGCGGAGAGACAAGGAGGGACATTTCTACCGCTACGACAATTTTCCAGATACCAGGTGGGAAAAAGTCTCGACCTATCCTTATCATTTCCACGATGGTTCCCAAAGTAATGTAGCAGATTCCTCCTTTGCAAAAGATGTCCTTGGCGGGTTCCGCGAGTTTATGAAATGGATTCAGGAAAGATTGCTCTGAATCCATTAACTTAAGAAGTCTCTTTCTGCAGGAAAATCTGGCCAATTATCTCAAGGACACCATATGTCTATTCTGGAGACCAAAAATCTATCCAAAACCTATGGCAAAGGTGTAACAGAAGTCAAAGCTCTTAATAAGGTATCCCTGTGCGTAGAAGATGGGGAATTTGTGGCTGTCATGGGGCCGAGTGGATCGGGCAAGAGTACCCTGCTCCACCTCATGGGAGGGCTGGACAGTGCCACGGATGGGGAGGTCAAAATAGGAGATGTGGAGATCTCCCGACAAAAAGAAAAAAAAGTTACTCTTTTGCGGAGGAACCAAATTGGGTTCGTGTTTCAGTTCTTCAATCTGCTACCTACCCTCACAGCCGAAGAGAATATCCTTCTGCCCCTAATAATAGCGGGGAAGAAGTAATTGCTCAATATCCTGTGGGAAAAACAAACAACTGATTGATGAAAAAAAATA
>CAYYBB010000242.1:0-2568 GCA_964469465.1 uncultured Actinomycetota bacterium | reverse complement strand
TCCGGGAAGGGGGCCATACGGTGGGAGCAGGTAATGTGATTAAGATATTGGAATAGATGAGTGCCGAAAATGAGGTACATGGAGCGAATCTATTGTATTGGAGCTCAAGTTGACATGAGATCGAATTGGTGATAACTTATCTACTTGCCTTCAGGTTAGGAAGGGAGATTTTTAGTGAGGGTGATAATTACTCTGGCTTGCACCCAATGCAAGCGGAGAAATTATACAACGACTAAGAACAAGCGCAATGATCCTGATCGGGTAGAGCTTAAGAAATACTGTCGATGGTGTAAGCAACATACGCTTCACCGTGAGACCAGGTGATCAGGGTCATGGTATGCCCCATTGAGATTCCTACCTGGATGATGCAGGGCTGTAGCTCAAGCTGGTAGAGCACCGGTCTCCAAAACCGGCGGTTGGGGGTTCGAGTCCCTCCAGCCCTGCCAAAATAATGAGGTTTTGATGGCTAAAACCCTTAGAAAAGTGAGTAAGAAAGTTCCCAGCAGGGCGCTCCCCAGGACTTTCCCCCAGTTTTTTTCCAAAACGGGGATATTTCTTCGGGAGGTGTCTGCTGAGCTAAAAAAGGTATCCTGGCCGGATCGGGAGACTCTCATATCTTATACTATTGTAGTTCTAATAGCTGTATTCATTATAGGAGCTTACATTGGGTTAGTTGATTTGATATTCCTCAAGCTGGTTGATCTTCTTACCGGCCTGAGAGGATAGATCTGAAGAGACGGGTGAACAGAATTGCGGGAAAAGTGGTATGTTATCCACTCGTACGCGGGCTATGAAAACAAAGTAAAGGTCAATCTGGAGAAGAGAATATCCTCCATGAACATGGAAGATAAGATCTTTGAGATCTTTATTCCAACAGAGGATGTCATCGAGATCCAGAACGGGAGTAAAGCTGTAGTCCAGAAGAGGATCTTCCCTGGCTATGTGCTGGTCAAGATGATATTGGATGATGACTCCTGGTATGTGGTGAGAAACACTCCGGGAGTAACGGGATTTGTGGGCTCTGGAGCTAAGCCGACCGCCCTTTCACCCAAGGAAGTGGAAAAAATTATCCGCAGGAGTACTTTGGAAAAGCCCAAGCCCACTACTGACTTTGAGGTTGGTCAGGCGGTGAAGGTGGTATCTGGGCCTTTGGCCAACTTTGACGGAATGATCAGCGAAATTAACCTTGACCAGGGCAAGCTCAAAGTGTTAGTATCCATATTTGGCCGACAGACACCTGTGGAGCTTAGCTTCAGCCAGGTGTCCAAGATATAGAATTGTCAATCCAAACTAACGTGACCACATGGGGGGCCAAGATGGCCAAGGCGGTAGCAGCAATCATAAAACTTCAGATACCGGCAGGGCAGGCCAATCCGGCTCCTCCAGTAGGGCCAGCTCTGGGCCAGCATGGAGTAAACATAATGGAGTTTTGTAAGGCCTTTAACCAGAGGACAGCAGGAGGACCGGACATGATAATTCCGGTGGAGATAACTGTATATAAAGACAGGTCCTTTACCTTTGTGACCAAAACTCCTCCGGCAGCAGAGCTTCTGAAAAAGGCCTGTAATGTGGAAAAGGGCTCTGGCGAACCCCGTAAGAGCATGGTTGCGGAGATAAAGAGGGCCAAAGTAAGAGAAATAGCAGAGATGAAGATGCCGGATCTTAATGCCAAGGATCTTGACGGCGCCATTAAAATAATAGAAGGCACCGCCAGGAGCATGGGGATAAAGGTGGTTGAGTGACCTCCAGTTCTGTGGAGAAGGGATTTAGTTGAAGCGAAGCAAAAGATACCTGACGGCTATCGATGGAGTAAAGCGAGATGAGCTTCTTTCTCCTGCCCGAGCTATCAGGCTGGCCAAAGAGAAGGCTACAGTTGGATTTGACGAGACGGTGGAAGTAGCTATCCGGCTGGGTGTGGATCCACGGAAAGCCGATCAGCAGGTCAGAGGTACGGTGGTCCTGCCTCATGGAACCGGGAAGACTCCCCGAGTTGTGGTCTTTGCCCAGGGAGAGAAGGCCAGAGAGGCTCTTCAAGCTGGAGCAGATGTGGTGGGAGACGAGGACCTGGTTCAAAAAATAGAACAGGGGTGGCTGGAATTTGATGTGGCTATTGCCACTCCAGACACGATGAGGATTGTGGGCAAGCTGGGTAAGATCCTGGGGCCAAGGGCCTTGATGCCTAATCCCAAGGCGGGTACAGTAACCTTTGACGTAGGCAAGGCTGTAACTGACGTCAAATCTGGAAAGATCGAATTTCGAGTAGATAAATACGGCATCATTCATCTACCAATAGGCAAGGCTTCCTTTGCGCCCGAGCAGTTGGTGGAAAACTACGCTGCCCTTCTGGATGCTGTGGGGAGGGCCAAGCCCGCTGCTGCCCGGGGCAGGTATCTAAAGAGCATCGTGATTTCCTCCACCATGGGACCTGGTTTTAAGGTAAATACTTCCCAGACCAGGGATCTTGTGGAAGAGGAGGCCGTCTGACATAGCATTCTGACATTTGACACTCCCCAAGCACTAAAGTGCGGGGATTCTCAGTAAACTGAGCAACACAGGTGCCAGTTGAAT
>CAYYBB010000241.1:0-2585 GCA_964469465.1 uncultured Actinomycetota bacterium | reverse complement strand
TGGGCCGACTGGCTCTCTTTCTCCTTCTGGCTACTCTCCCAGCCGCTCTTGTCGGCATCAGCGCCAGAAGGTTTCTCAAACGAATGCCCGGCTGGTTGGCCAGCACGTTGGCGATGTGTAAGTTCGGAGTAATATTTCTTATGCAGGTCAATTCCCATATAATACATGTTGTGCACCTCCGTATTGGGTTTTGTTTTTGTCTCCCGATAGTCTATCAGCTATCCTAGGAGGTGCACAGCTTTTTCCTCTGAAAATGTATCCTAATTCTCATACTCCTTTGTGCCGCCCAGTCGGCATGATCGTTTCATGTTATCAACTCTAGATTTGACAAGGAGCCAGAAATTTCTAAGGGGGTAAATGAAAGATATGCAGTGGCATAAACTGACAATAAAGGAAACTCTGTATTCATTGGGGACTACAGAGTATGGGCTATCTGACGAAGAAGCAAAGTCCAGGCTAAGAAAATTTGGCCCAAACCGGATCAAAGAGGAAGAGAAAACCCCTGCCTGGCTTTTGCTTTTAGAACAATTTAAGAGTTTTTTAATCATCCTTCTTATTATTGCTTCCAGCATTTCGGTAGTTGTTGGCGAACATATTGAAGCAATTGCCATAATGGTAATTGTTATCCTGGCTGGGATGCTTGGTTTTATTCAGGAGTATCAGGCAGAAAAGGCATTAGAGGCTTTGAAGAAAATGGCGGGCCCTGACAGCCACGGTGGTTAGAGATGGTAAAGATAAAGAGATACCAGCCGAAGACCTTGTGCCCGGAGATATAATTTCTCTCAAAGCAGGGGATAAAATTCCGGCTGATGCTCGACTCTTAGAAGCAATAAATATGAAAACAGATGAGGCTCCCTTAACTGGTGAATCGCAAACGGTAGATAAAACAACTCAAGTCCTTCAGGGGCATGAGATTCCAGTAGGGGATAGGAAGAATATGGTTTTTATGGGAACCAATGTTACCTATGGTCGCGGAAAGGCGGCTGTCGTAGCCACTGGAATGGGAACCGAATTTGGTAAGATTGCCCGGATGTTACAGGATGTAAAAGAACCAAAAACACCGTTACAAATTAGTATAGACCGTGCTGCTAAATGGATTGGGACGCTGGCAATTATATTGTCAGCAGTTATTGGACTGGTAGGTATTTTTAGAGGATATCCCTTTTTGGAGATGTTTATCTGGGTAGTGGCATTAGTGGTAGCCATAGTTCCAGAAGCCTTACCTGCGGTAATGACTATAACCCTGGCTTTAGCCGTGCGTCGGATGGTTAAACGGAATGTCTTAATCAGAAAACTTCAGGCAGTTGAGACATTGGGTTCAACTTCTATTATTTGCTCGGATAAGACAGGGACATTGACTGAAGACCAAATGACCGTACGCAAGATTTGGGTTAATAAGCGTTTTATTGAGGTTGACGGTGTAGGTTACAAGCCCACAGGTAACTTTTTTATAGAAGGAAAGCTCTTAGATAGCCAGGATATTTATCTAAAGAAACTCTTAACGATAGGCGCTCTCTGTAACGATAGTCAGTTACATAATACACCAGAAGGCTGGACGATAAAAGGAGATCCTACAGAAGGAGCTTTACTGGTGGCAGCAGCTAAAGCCGGAATTAACTTAGAAGAAATAGTCAGCCATAACCCGCGTAAAGAGGAGATCCCTTTTTCTTCGGAGCGAAAAAGGATGACAACTATACACTGTACTCATAACGGTATTGTTGCTTATAGTAAAGGAGCATTAGAAGTAATTCTTGATTCTTGTAGCTACATCTATCAAGATGGTGCAGAAAGGAAAATCACTCATCAGGATAAAGAAAATATCCTGAGGTGTGCTCACCAAATGGCTACTGGCGCTTTGCGTGTTTTAGGCATGTCTTATCGGGTATTGAATGAGCATTCCTTAAAAGAGGTAGAATCCGACATGGTTTTTGTTGGAATGGTGGGAATGATTGATCCTCCCAGAAAAGAGGCAAAAGAGGCGATTGAAGTTTGTAAAGAGGCCGGTATAAAATCGATTATGATTACTGGGGACCATAAACTAACCGCAGAGGCGATTGCAAAAGAATTAGGAATTCTAAAGTCAGGACTTACCTTGAGTGGCACCGAGTTAGGTGCCTTAACAGATGAAGAATTTGAAAGAATTGTGGAAGAAGTGGAAGTATATGCCAGGGTTTCACCAAACCATAAACTGCGTGTAATAGATGCCTTTACCAAAAAAGCGAGGATAGTAGCTATGACTGGCGATGGTGTGAATGATACCCCGGCATTAAAGAAAGCTGATATTGGCATAGCAATGGGTATAACCGGAACCGATGTAAGCAAAGAGGCATCAGATATGATTTTGACTGACGACAGCTTTGTTTCTATTGTTCGGGCTGTAGAGGAAGGCAGGACGATATTTTCCAACATCAGAAAGTTTCTCACCTATCTACTTACTGACAACATGGGAGCAATCCTGGCCTATGTCGTGGCGATGCTTGGAGGATTGCCTCTTCCCTTAACTGCTCTGCAGATTCTCTTTATCAATCTGATTATGGATGGACCAAAGGCGATTGCCTTAGGTTTGGAACCGTCAGAGCCGGGTA
>CAYYBB010000240.1:0-2611 GCA_964469465.1 uncultured Actinomycetota bacterium | reverse complement strand
TTTATTCTGCATTTGAATCTCAATTTTCTAAGCTGGATCTGAATAAGATGGTTGACTATTCTTTACGGCTTGATGCTGCCATTGCCAAGAGATTGGGTTGGATACTCGAAAAGTTAGGAGCAGATAGTTCGATATTACAAAGGCTTGAGAATGTTCCGATTAAAGGTTACCGCATTCTTGACCCTACTGGTCCCAGAAAGGGAACCTGCAATAAGAGATGGATGATTCAGGAAAATCTTCCTGGAAGGGTAATCAGGTGAAACCATTAAGAAAAAGGCTTGAAGAAGCAAGAAAAAGTACAGCACTATCATGGGAAATAATCGAACGTGATTATATTCTCTCTTGGGTATTAGCTGGCATTGGAGTTAATGAGAAATTACAAAATGGACTTATTTTCAAAGGTGGTACAGCCCTAAAAAAAGAGATCAGACAACCGCCGCTGAGGATTGTTTTGTCTTGACCGGGTCCTCCGCCGCAGACATCCGTGCAGGGGCTGAACGACTTCCTGGTCGTCGTGGAGGTGGGATTGGCCTGGACAAGATCATATTGCCCCTTTCCTTTCGGGACTTCTGCCTTGCGCAAGGAGTTCCTGGACCACCAGCGCCTCAATTCACCGTAGAGCAGCTGTTGGCGTCAGATAACGACGATGCGCTGCGTGAAGGCATGCGCTACCTGCCCGATCTTCGACGTGCCCTTGAGAGGTATGTCATTGTTGGGGGCTTCCCAGCAGCCCTTCAGGACTACTTGACCACGGGACGGGTAACAGAAGCAACGGTTCGCATGTTGTGGGACCTGGTTGCAGGAGACGTGGACCGGCTAGGATACGACCGATTGGCTGCGGTGAAGCTTCTGGAGAGAGTAGTTCGCAGTCTAGGCAGTGCTACTAGCTGGCGAAATCTAGCGGAGGAGATGGGCGTTGCGGGAGTTCAAACTGCACAGAGGTATGTGACAGCGCTGGCTGAAGCCTTCACTATCTTGGTTCTGTACTTTTGGGACCGGGGGGGAGGAGGTATCTCTCTCAAGAAGAACAAGAAGCTCTACTTGGTTGACCCGCTCTTTGCAGAGATCCCCAAGGTTCTACAGCCAGGAGGGGCTGCTCCAGCAATGGCTGCTATGGTAGAGAATATCGTGGGGATGGCCCTGTACCGAGCTGCGGAGCAAGAGATTGTAGAGTCCTTCAGCCTTCCACAGTCACTCTTCTATTGGCGATCACGACAAGGCAACGAGGTGGACTTTGTGTCTGGCTGGGGATCCCGAAAGATCCCAGTTGAGGTAAAGTACCAGCAGACCGTAACGGGGAGTGACAAACTGGTAATCCGAAACTCATTCGGAGAGGGACTCGTTCTATCGGCCGAAGCCCTCGATCTGGATGACCAAGTCCGAGTCATCCCGGCTCCGCTCTTCTTGTGGCTGTTGAAGACAGAGGTCTAGTTCGAGGTAGGGTGTGCCTCTACTCCATTTTCTCCTTCAGAAAGAGCTTCACCTGCTCCTCATCGGCTACCAGATAGCTTACCCCATCGGTTAAGGCTGGTTGGGTAGGGATGGTGATATCTGGACCAAAGCGTAGAAATCTGCCATGGCGGCATAGGCTGCTGGACCACTCCTTAAGAGTTATTTCCTCCTGGGTAATTGCTATCGGATACTTGTTCTCTTCACGGCAACTGCATACAATGCGAATGGTAGAGTTTGGTCGATGAATTAACATTTAATTGAGGCGGGTTCGGTTTGCTCTACCCGAAAAAGGAAATGATCTAATTGATTCTAATCATCGATAGCTAATATTTAGCTTAAGACATCTAGCACAACATCGATAATTATCCCGTGAGAAGTACGCCAAGCCTTAGAAACACCGAAAAGTTAGCGGAGTAAAGGTGCTTACTGGTCGGTAACAAGTGCGGCAGTCGGTAAATTATAGTCGAAATTGCAGACCCATGGTATTATGAAAACGGAGGTGATTACCATGAAGCTTGAAGAAGCAAAAGCCCTATATCCAGAGGAGTGGATTGCCTTCCGTACCTTTGAGGAGAGCGATAATCCCGAGGGAGAGGTGGTTCTGCACAACAAAGACCGTCGGGCATTTGATAAGGAACTCCTGGAGCGGGGACTGACTGATGTCTATATCACCTTTGCGGGTCCACCCGTTCCTGAAGGTTATGCAGTGATGTTTTAAGCCTGGGATGGTTGATTATGCGCTTGCCGATTGGCATCCCCCTGGTCGTGAGAAATGTCAAAATTGTTGGCCCCAAAAGCTTGGTTGGTCAAGGTAGATCTGATTTTTGACACGGGAGCGGCATTTACTGCCCTTTCTTGGTCTGTACTCAAAGTAATTGGCTATGATCCAGCATCTGTCCCTGAGCGCCAGGAAATTATTACGGCTAATGGCATCATCGAGGTCCCGAAGTTACGGGTAGACAGTATAGCCATCGGAGATGTGGAAACCCGAGAGGTGGAAGTTATCTGTCACGACATACCCGAATTGGCTGGGATTCGGGGGCTGCTGGGTCTGAGTTTCCTGAAGCACTTTAGAACCATCATTGATTATAGACGGGGTTACCTTGAGATCTCATGATGCTGGATGAAGGTATGCAACTTCGCCTAACCATTAAAGGGG
>CAYYBB010000239.1:0-2617 GCA_964469465.1 uncultured Actinomycetota bacterium | reverse complement strand
TATTTCATTCCATCCCTTTTTACCCTTTATCTGGCTGGAGGTACTCTTGCGTCCTTCTTTAACAAATATGTCCTTTATTTATTTCTGTCCTCTGTTCTCCTATACTTATTTGTGGTTTTTGTGTCGATTATTAAGATTAGAGACAAAACTATGCTATTGCATGTATTCTTGGGTATAGTGATGACCCATGTAACCTACGGAGTAGGCTTTATTGCTGGCCTGATATCACCGAGGTTGAGAGAAGAATGAAGGTGATGATTGCTTACCCACCCCTAGAAGGAAAGGGCTGTCCCATGCTGGGGCAGAACAGGCAGTTCCAGTGGTTTCGCAATCCCACCTATATCTACCCCATGGTGCCGGCCTCCGCAGCCACGCTGCTGAAAGAAAATGGATATGAGGTCATTTGGGCTGATGGTATTGCTGAGAGGTGGAGCTATGAGCAGTTTCTTATTCTAGTCTACAGGGAAAGGCCAGATCTTATTGTCATGGAGACTAAAACCCCTGTAGTCAAGCGCCACTGGCGGATCATCGATGATTTGAAGGATCTCTTTAGTTCAGACCCACCTCAGATAGTGCTGGTGGGAGATCACGTAACTGCTCTTCCTGAGGAGTCAATGCGAAATTCCCAAGCGGATTTTATTCTTACCGGCGGAGATTATGATTTTCTGCTCCTAGATCTTTGTAGGTATTTGAGTACTGGTAGCACCGATGAAAGTGCAGCCAACAGTGCAACTCAGGGACCTGAGAACTCCGGCCTACGTCTCTCTCAGCCAGCCTTTCCCCCGAGCATCTGGTACCGCCAGAATGGGGAGATCAAAGACACGGGCCCTTTCCGGTTAGATCACGATCTGGATAGCCTTCCTTTCATTGACCGAGACCTAACCAAGTGGCAGCTCTACGCCTATAAGAACGGTAATTTTAAGAGAACTCCCGGCACCTACACTATGGCCGGCCGGGACTGCTGGTGGGGAAGGTGTAGCTTCTGCTCCTGGACGACCATGTATCCGGGAAAGTATCATCGGGCAAGAAGCCCTCAAAAACTTTTGGATGAGATAGGTTTTCTCATCGAAAATTATGGAGTCAAAGAGGTCATGGACGACAGCGGCACTTTCCCGGTGGGAGAGTGGCTCAGAGAATTCTGCCAGGGGATGATCGAGCGGGGGTATAATAAAAAAGTAACTATAGACTGCAACATGCGTTTCGGCATCCTCACCCAGGAAGATTACGATCTTATGGCCTTGGCTGGTTTTCGCTTTATTCTCTTTGGCCTGGAATCGGCCAACCAAGAGACCCTGGATCGCATAAATAAGAGCCTTCGGGTGGAGGACATTATTGATGGAGCTAAGATGGCCAAGAGGGCCGGCCTGGAGCCCCACATCACAGCGATGGTGGGCTACCCCTGGGAAACTAAGGCCCAAGCCCAAAAGACCATTGCTCTGGCCAGGGACCTTTTTAGAAAAGGCTATGTGGACTCCCTGCAGGCCACCATCGTCATTCCCTATCCCGGAACTCCTCTTTACGATCAATGCGATAGAAATGGTTGGCTCAAGACCAAGGACTGGGATCGCTACGATATGGGAGAGGGAGTAATGGAAAGTCCTCTCAGCGATGGCGAAATAAAGGAGCTTACCCGGGAGCTTTATAGAGCCTTTGCAAGTCCCCAATTTATCTTTCGAAAACTAGTATCCATACGCCATCCAGATGATCTGGCCTTCCTCTGGAGGGCAGGGACTAAAGTTCTAAGTCACATGAATGACTTTGGACATAGGAAACTGAACATGTCAGCTGAGCCTATCGACTCACCGAAGCGAGCAGAGTAGGAGCCAATGAAGGTTTTGATCACCGGCGGTGCTGGGTTCATCGGTTGCAACACCGCCAAGCGGTTTCTGGAGCGGGTGATACAGTCATCGTTCTGGATAACCTCTCCCGACGAGGGACGGAGGCTAACTTGTGTTGGCTAAGGTGCCGAGGCGTTAACAGAAGGAAGTCTCCAGCGAACTGAAGCGCATTTTCTAGCAGGAGAGCAAAGAAGTTGCTTATCAGGAGGCAGAGGCCTTCTTCGCCAAATGGGAGCCGGTGATCCCCGAGGCGGTTCGCTGCCTGGAGAAGGACCTGGAAGAGTGTCTGAGCTTTTACGATTTTCCCAGGAACACTGGAAATACCTCCGCTCCAATAACTGCCTGGAGAGGGTCTTTGGCGAGGTCAAGCGCCGGACGAGGCTGATGGGTGCCTTTCGGAATGAGAAGAGCTGCACCCTGGTTTTCTTTGCGGTGATCCGAGCATTAAGGTTCCGGAGGATACCAATCCCTGAGATTTTACACAAAACTTGACAAAGCGCCACAATAATCGCGAAATATTTATTTGATAGACATGGATATAAAACTTTTAGTTTCGATTAATATCCCCACTTATAATTCAGAGAAGACATTGGATTGAATGCTTGAGTTCAGTTAAATCTTCTTCTACAGTTCAAGTCCCTAAATAACCCCGCTAATCGCCATTTACCAGGCTATATCTTCATGGGTAACGTCATTTTTCCCCAAAATGCGGTGCCACATATTGTCTAACCCAACTTCTACAGTTCAAGTCCCTAAATAACCCCTCTAATCCCCATTTA
>CAYYBB010000238.1:0-2636 GCA_964469465.1 uncultured Actinomycetota bacterium | reverse complement strand
CCTACAAACGTCGCACACCCTGTTTATGGGCAGTTGGACCTCTTTGTCTCCAAAATCCCCCCTCATATAATATGTCTGCACCACCCTGGAATTCTGGGTAACCAGGTTCATGTCTCACGTTTCCAGCGAACCCTTAACGAGTATGGCAGCCCCTATAATTCCTACGTCATCTCCCAGCTCTGCGGGAACAATTTCTACTACGTCGGCACATGACGACACTGCACGTTCTCGTACTGTTCTTCGCACCACCCGAAATAAGGGTGTTCCGATCTTGGAGACACCACCTCCGATGACCACTCGTTGAGGATTGAGGATATTCACCAGAGAAGCTACCCCGATACCCAAGTAGGTCCCGACCTGTTCCACCACTGCCAACGCCATGGGGTCACTCTGCGCAGTTGCTTCCCCTACCAATTCCGGGCTAACTAGTTGGATGTTCCCACCACAAAGTTCTCTCATAAGAGAAGGACCTCCTTTTGCCAGTGCCTCTCGAGCAGCCCTGGCTACTGCTCGGCCCGAGGCCAATTCTTCCAAACAACCCACGTTACCACAAGAACAGACGGGGCCATCTACATCGATAGTAATATGCCCCACCTCCCCGGCAATGTCACTGAAGCCGTGATAGAGCTCCCCGTTAATAATAATGCCGCCCCCAATGCCAGTACTGACCGTAATGTAGATCATCTCCCTGGTACCTCGTCCAGCTCCCAGGCGATGCTCGGCCAGGGCTGCTACGTTAGCATCATTATCTATGAAAGTCGGGACACCTACCTTTTGTTCAACCAGATCCTTAAGAGGAACATTGTGCCACCCGTGCAAATTGGGGGGAGAGATAACTACACCAGTCCTGACGTTGAGAGGTCCTGGCGCACCGATACCTATACCCATCACATCCTCTCGCCCAAGACCAGATCTACTCATAATTTTCCGAATGACTTCGATTATACGCCCTACCACAGCCGAAGGGCCTTCCGCGGCATTGGTCAGTACCTGGAGGCGGTCCAGGATCTCTCCTTCCTGGTTAAGCAGTCCAGCCGCAATTTTAGTGCCCCCCAGGTCTACGCCGATCAAATTCTTTGGCAAATATCTTAGATCAATCGGACAAACCTCCGCTTACCCACCTGAAGAATAGATCTCTTTAATTGATCCTGGCTCAGCTCCAGCTCTACATCAGAGATAGTCTCCCCGTCAATTTTCACGCCGCCCTGTTCGACTAGTCTCCTGGCCTCACTATTGGTATTAGCAAAGCCAGCCTTTCTGAGTAATCTGATAATCCAGATTTTTTCGTCCGAAAGATCTATAACTGAAGAAAGAGAAAGCTCAGGAATGTGGGAAGGGAGTTCATGATCTCTGAAAATCCGGTTAAACTCCTCCTCTGCTTCCTGGGCTTTTTCCTCAGAGTAAAAGCGTTCGACTATCTTCCGGGACAACATCCTTTTTACGTCCCCCGGGTTCAGAGAACCTTCATCCATTCCCTTTTTAAGGCGAAGGATCTCCTGGAGATTCAAATCTGTGGCCAGCTCCAGATAATCGATGATGGCGCTGTCCGGAATAGACATCACTTTTCCGAAGATCTCCTGGGGATCCTCGTTGACACCGATATAGTTGCCCAGACTTTTGCTCATCTTGTTAACTCCATCGGTACCCACTAGCAGAGGCATGGTCAGGATTATCTGGGGTTCCTGACTATACTCACGTTGGAGATCCCGGCCCACTAGCAGGTTAAATTTCTGCTCTGTGCCTCCCAGCTCTACATCCGCCTCTATGGCTACCGAGTCGTAGGCCTGCATAATGGGATACAGAAACTCCAGAAGACTGATGGGTAGGCCGGACCTAAATCTCTTTTGAAAATCGTCCCTTTCCAGGAGTCTGGCCAGAGTAAATTTGGAGCTCAAAAGGATTATATCCTCCAGTTTCAGGGGCTCCAGCCACTGGCTGTTGAAAAGGATCCTGGTCTTATCCTCATCCAGGATCTTAAAGACCTGTTCTACATAGGTCCGGGCATTTCTCTCAATTTCTTCTGGTTTAAGGAGTGGCCGCGCTTCAGATCTGCCAGAAGGGTCACCGATCCTGGCCGTATAGTCACCGATAATGAGAAAAGCTACATGGCCCAGATCCTGAAACTCTCTAAGCTTCTGCAGGACTACGCAATGACCCAAATGTATGTCTGGGGCTGTGGGATCCACACCCAATTTGATTTTCAGAGGACGATTGTATCTCAAGGAGTCAGCCAGTTTCTTGGCCAGTTCCTCCTCCGAAATCAGCTCCACGGTCCTGGACTTGATTACCTCTAACTGCCTCTTTATTTCTGCTTCCAACTCTCTCCCCTTCTCTGAGCTGGTTCCCTATATTAACATATGGAAGTTCCCAAGTCTATTGTTTGGCTTCAGGCTTCCATCGTTTTTCTAACCGACCCATCTGAGTGCAGGGTACCAGTATAAACCGAGGCCAGGTTTCTCTTCAAGGGGCGCCCGAGAACAGCTCTTAAACTATCCCCAAAAGAACCTTGCAGAAAATCTTTGGAATCCTCAGATAGACTATTTGTAATACTAGGATATTGCCAGACATTCTATGTGATATAATGGTGATAACATGAAAAAGCTGTGCACCTCCTCCGATAGCTGATAAACTATCGG
>CAYYBB010000237.1:0-2643 GCA_964469465.1 uncultured Actinomycetota bacterium | reverse complement strand
GATTATGGCATGGGAAATCTGAGAAGTGTCCAGAAGGCCTTCCAAAAACTGGGGCATCAGGCTTTTATCACCTCCGATCCCCTGGAGATTCTGGACGCGGATAAGCTGGTGCTTCCTGGAGTAGGAGCCTTTGCCGATGCCATGGCCAATCTAAAAGAGAAAGAGCTGGACCGGGCAATAGTTGAATTCATAGGCTCCGGACGCCCCTTTTTGGGCATATGTCTGGGCCTTCAGCTCTTATTTGAAGAGAGTTATGAGGGAGGAAGACACCCTGGCCTTGGGTTAGTGGGGGGAGATGTCCGAAAGCTGCCCGAAGGCATCAAGGTACCTCATATGGGCTGGAGCAGGACCTGGTTTGTCAGAGATGATCCTATCCTTAAAGACATACCTTCCGGATCGTTTTTCTACTATGTCCACTCCTACTATGCACAGCCAAAGGATGAGCGAATAGCGCTCTGTACTGCTGACTATGGTCTGGAATTTGTCTCGGGGATCAATAAGGAAAATCTCTATGCTTTCCAGTTCCATCCAGAGAAGAGCAGCCCCTACGGGCTGAAGATTCTAAGGAACTTTGGTGAGATGTAGAGTTGGTTGGAGAGATAAACGGACCAGGCGATAAAGGGACGTGGGGAGCGGATTCATGCAAATCATACCTGCTATAGACATAAAAGGAGGAAAGTGTGTCCGTCTCTATCAGGGGAAGTTCAGCCAGGAGAAAGTCTATTCCCCTGACCCCATCCAGATAGCTCTCAGTTGGCAGGATCAAGGTGCCACCATTATCCATGTGGTAGATTTGGATGCTGCTGCCCAGGGCCAGTTGATGAATGTGGAGGTGGTGAGAGGTATTGCAGACAAAGTATCAGCCCTTATTCAGTATGGAGGTGGTGTTAGAAACCTGGAAGATATAGAGATGCTTACTGATATGGGAGTAAGTAGAATTGTACTGGGGACCTTGGCCCTCACCCAGAATAAATTCTTAAGGGCAGCGATTGATCGTTATGGAGAAAAGATTGTAGTGGGATTAGATCTTAGAGATGGCAGACTGGCTATCCAGGGATGGCAGAGAGAGCTAGAGGGAAATCTGGGAGACCTTCTGGCCTTTCTTTCCCGTACGGGACTGAAAAGGATCGTTCTTACTGATGTGACCAGGGATGGAACTATGTCTGGTCCCAATTTCAAACTTGTGGAGGACGTATTGGCAGAGAGTGCTGATATTAAGGTAATCGCCTCAGGGGGCATTTCTTCTCTACAGGATATTCAATTGCTGAAAAGCTTGGAGCCTAAAGGACTGGAGGGCATTATTGTGGGCAAGGCTCTCTATGAGGGAAAAGTTAATCTGACTGAGGCTCTGGAGATGGTCCGAGGATAGGTACTGGGGGAGGTGGGATCCCTGGTTAATGTCCTTGAAGATGGAGTTGTCTCGGTTATTGCATAGAAATACCTAATATTTTCGTCGTTTGTGGATGATGGCCACATAATGACAAATTCTGGCGAAATTGAAACCCAGAAGGACAAGAGGTTGAGAAGATTCGAAGAGTGGTACCACTTTTATTTAGTTTTCAGGGTTCTTTCCTTCATGTCCTGCAATGTCTTGAAGTTCGGTCTCGAATACCCGTCAATATTGGGAGGGTTACCGATCGGGTTATGGTAGCCAAAAGGATAATACCCTGCCTGGATGTTAAGAATGGGCGGGTGGTTAAAGGCATAAATTTTGTGAATTTAAGGGACGCCGGTGATCCGGTCGAGCTGGCTCGGGTCTACGATAGAGAAGGGGCTGATGAGCTGGTCTTCCTGGACATCACAGCTTCTCATGAGGGTAGAAAGATCATGGTTGAGGTAGCCAGAAGGGTGGCCGAGGAGGTCTTTATACCCTTTACCATAGGGGGTGGCATCAGATCCAGCCAGGATATCCGGGAACTGCTCTCTGCCGGGGCGGATAAAGTTTCTCTTAATTCTGCTGCCGTAAGAAATCCGGAACTGGTTCAGGAAACTTCTCGTCGTTACGGCAGCCAGTGCATAGTAGTAGCTATTGATGCCAAATGGGACGGTAGCAGGTGGGAAGTATATATCAACGGAGGCAGGATACCTACTGGCCTGGATGCGGTGGAGTGGGCCCGCCGGGTGGTCGGGCTGGGAGTCGGAGAGCTCCTTCTTACCAGTATGGATCGAGATGGCACTCAAAAGGGCTATGACGTGCCTCTGACCACGGCCATAACTCAGGCTGTGAATGTTCCGGTCATAGCTTCCGGGGGAGCAGGCAGGCTGGAGCATCTCCGGGAGATTATCCAGGAAGCAAATGCTGATGCCGTGCTGGCGGCATCTATATTTCATTATGGAGAGTATTCCATAAGAGAGGCCAAGGAGTATCTGAAATCGCAGGGCATCGAGGTGCGTATTTAAGGTAGGTGAACTCTCTGTCAGCTAAAGCAGACAGCTTCTTCTACAGAGACAGCGAACTTTTTAGCTTAACGTCGGCAGCATCGGGTTCATCGGTTGGGTCTCAACCTCCAACCGAGCAGTTTCTCGCCATCCCGCTCCGGGGGACCGACGGCCTTACGCATGTTAATATTATAACTCTAGGAAGGAGAAAGCGCAATTCCCCTGCCAGCTAAAGCAGGCAGTCCCCTTGCGTGAATTTCTATG
>CAYYBB010000236.1:0-2650 GCA_964469465.1 uncultured Actinomycetota bacterium | reverse complement strand
TGGTAAGCCCGGAGGCCTTAATACGAAATCTGTTAATGGGCCTCCGGGTGGCTCGTCGATTGGGGAAACCCATGCTACAGGGATATGTGCCGGATTCTTTCGGACACATTGCCCAGTTACCCCAAATTTTGAGAGGATTTGACATAAATTCAGCGGTTTTCTGGCGCGGCCTGGGCGAGGATGTGGAGCGTCTGGGGACAGAGTTTTGGTGGGAGGCCCCAGATGGCTCTCGAGTACTGGCGATATTCCTGGTGGACGGATATGGCAATGTCTCCAATCTTGGCTATCCGGCAACGTGGGAGAGTCCAGGTGATATGGAATTTGACATAGAGCTGGCCATCAAGCGAATTCAGGAAGCCATTAAGAGACTCCTTCCTTATGCTCGCTCCAATGCTCTCCTACTAATGAATGGGACTGATCACAGCAGGCCGGAGCCCAGGCTTCCTCAAATTCTGGAGAAGGCCAGGGATGAGCTCGATATGGCGGAGATACGACAGGGTACTCTGGAACAACATGCAGGAGAAGTTTTGGCCACCAGTTCCCAACTGGAGACTTATGGAGGTGAGATGAGATGGGGTAGATACGCCCCAATCCTGCAGGGCGTCTATTCCACACGTATCTATCTCAAACAAGCTAACCAGGAGTGTGAGATTCTTCTGGAACGATATGTGGAGCCCCTTACAGCCCTTTGCGATCTGCTAGAGCTTTCCCATTACAAGAAATTGGTACAGGCAGCCTGGAAGATGTTATTGAAGAATCATCCTCATGACGATATCTGTGGCTGCAGTATAGACGAGGTCCATGATGAGATGATGCAGCGATACAGAGAGGTGGATCAACTTGGCCGGACCATAGTGAGAGACGCATTTCACAAATTTTGCTCTGTTATTGAGTATGGAAATACAGATGGCTTCCCGGTAGTCCTTTTCAACCCCCTGGGATGGCCGCGCGAAGAAGTAATGCGTGGAGTCATTTCTTTTCCTATCGAAAATGATGCCGGAGATCAGAACTTCAAGGATTTCGTTCTGGTAGATAGAGACAACAAGAGGGTGCCCTTTGAAATTCTAAGTTGGAGTGAAAAATTCTGGATGGAGGTGGGCAAAAAGAACAGGACACTCGAGGCGGATCTACATATCGACGTTCAGGGCATTCCCAGTTGCGGGTTCAAGACTCTCTATGTCAGGTCTCTGGATGGGCCAAATGTGGGGAAGTCTGAGGAGTCCGAACAGAAAGAAAGGGTCAGCGCTGACCCTGGCAGCCAAATGGAGAACGAATATCTCATTGTCCGCCTCCATGAGAATGGGTCCTTTGACCTTGCGGACAAAGAAAGAAACGTGATCTATAGGGGTCTCCACATCTTTGAAGATACAGAAGGCATAGGAGATGAATACACTTTCTATTGCAGGCCTGATGCGGAGATACTGACTACACAATCGGCAAAAGCAAAGGCAAAGCTTCTCTGGCACAATTCCCTCTCGGCAGCTTTTCAGGTTGAGCTAAACTGGCAAATTCCCTCGCAATTTGATTGGGAGGTCGGGGCCAGAAGCAGCGACCTCACAACTCTTGAGATAGTCTCCCTCATAGAGTTGCGAGGTGGGAGTAAGCGGGTGGATATCACTACTACTGTAGTTAACTCGGCCCGGGATCACAGACTTCGAGTTGTCTTTGATAGCGGGATAGTCTCTGACTATGCTGTTGCAGGAAGCCATTTCGACATCATCAGGCGGCCCCTGAAGTTGCCAGAGGCCCAGGGATGGTTAGAACTTCCAGTTCAAACATCACCCCACAGACTCTACTTCGGGGTGGATAATGGGCATGCTGGCCTGGCCATATTATCCAAAGGACTGTTTGAACACCAGGTCCAAAAAGGCGATGGAGGCTGCCGATTGGCCTTAACTCTTCTGAGATGTGTGGGGTGGCTATCTCGTGATGATATTGCATGGCGGCCCGGCCATGCCGGACCACCTTGCCAGACTCCGGGTGCTCAGTGCCTGGGGAGGCATACTTTTGAATACAGTGTGATGCCCCATGGCGGAGATTGGAGTGAGATAGAACACCTGGCCCATGAGTATGTGACACCGTGTGAGGTCTTCTCTGTAGGTCCGAGTCTCCTTCATCAACACGGAGAACCGCCATTAGTGGGAGGAAGCCTCTTACCCCAAAAAGTACCTGACTCCTTCGGCCTTGTTTCCCTGTCTCCTCCTCAACTGGTTCTCAGTACCATAAAAATGGCTGAAGATTCTGATGATTTGATAATCAGGCTATATAACCCTACATCCTCTGAGTTGAGGGGCGAAGTTCAGTTTCATCTGCCTTTTCGAGCTGCGGAGCTGGTAAATCTGGATGAAAAACTCATGAAGCCCCTTAATGTATCCAGCCCAATAATTCCCGTGGAAGTTAAGGCGAAGGAGATCCTTACTTTTAAAATAGTACGGTAGGTAGGATACTGGAATCAGAAGGATGTATTCGGCCGTCCCATGAATTTGGCTTCTACCGTACGTTTGAAACATAGGCTGGTCTCTGCTCCCGCAATGCAGCTCTGTTGGCAGAAGCTCTTTTCCTGGGCCGCATAAGTTGAGTTCGAAAGCGACATTAAAAAATGGTAGGATTTAATTCTCAGCCGATCCACGGATCTAGATGTTAACAAATC
>CAYYBB010000235.1:0-2682 GCA_964469465.1 uncultured Actinomycetota bacterium | reverse complement strand
ATGATCCCATCCTGGAGAAGTATCGGACCAGGCCCTATATGCAGGGTGTAGTATCTCTGGTCCGCCAATACAGACCTGAGATAATGCTCATTGGAGCTTCGACTCTGGGGAGAGATCTGGCGGGGGCTGTAGCTACAGAGCTGAGAACAGGTCTTACTGCTGACTGCACCGGGCTGGAGGTTGATCCCGAGACCCGGCTTCTACATGCCACTCGCCCCACCTTTGGAGGCAATCTGATGGCCACCATCCTGTGTCCGGAGAAGAAGCCCCAGATGGCCACGGTGAGACCTCGGGTGATGGACATTCCTCCTCGGGATCCATCTCGCAGGGGACGGATTATCTTGGAAAAACTGGAAGTGAGAGAGGAGGATATTGGCACCAAACTCCTTGAGTTTATCCCCGATGAGAAAATAGAGGAAGCTAACCTGGAATATGCTGAGGTCATCGTGTCGGGAGGAAGGGGGATGGGAGGTCCGGAGAATTTCCATCTCTTGAGAGAGCTGGCTCAACTTCTGGGTGGTGAGGTAGGGGCTTCCCGGGCCACCGTAGAGGCAGGCTGGATCGATATCTCCCATCAAGTAGGCCAAACCGGCAAAACAGTGAGGCCCAAACTCTACCTTGCCGTAGGAATTTCCGGAGCGGTCCAACATCTGGTAGGTATGCAGGGTTCTGATGTCATTGTGGCCATTAATAATGATCCCGATGCCCCCATCTTCAATGTAGCCACCTATGGGATTGTGGGAGATCTTTTCCAGATTGTCCCAGCTCTGGTTAAAGAGCTCAGGAAAAGGTAAACTCAAAAGGATCAGCTTCAGGACTGAGGAATTTCCTTAGTTCTAGGGGACTAAAGATCCTGCAAATTATGTTACAAATAGGCCTACCCGAGGCAGATTTGTTTAAAGGAGCTATCGAAAGGTGGTAGAAGAAAAATTCGATGCCATCGTGGTGGGAGCTGGCCCGGCCGGCATATCTGCGGCTTATACATTAGCCAGGGCTGGCCTCAAGGTCATCGTGCTGGAGAGGGGGGAGTACCCCGGATCTAAAAATGTCATGGGTGGTGTCTTGTACCGGGAACCCACAGAAAGAGTCATCCCTCAATTCTGGAAGGAGGCTCCTCTGGAGAGACCCATTGTGGAGCAAAGGCTCTGGATCCTGTCCCGTGATTCTGTCTTCACTGTGGGCGTCAAAAGCGAACGCTTTGCTCAGGAACCCTATAACAACTTTACCGTTCTCCGAGCCAGGTTTGATCGCTGGTTTGCCAAGAAAGCTCAGGAGGAAGGAGCTCTTCTCATCACTGAAACAGTGGTAGAGGAGCCTTTGGTGCAGAATGGCCAAGTAGTCGGAGTACGTACCGGAAGAGACCAGGGGGAGATTTATGCTGACGTGGTAATTGCTGCCGATGGGGCCAACTCCCTCCTCTCTAAAAAGTTGGGTTTGCATCCAGAGATACCCCCTGATCAGGTCTCGGTGGTGGTAAAGGAAATCATCTCCCTTCCGGCCGACAGAATCGAGTCCCGCTTCAACCTGGAGCCTGGCCAGGGGGCTACCATCGAGCTGGTGGGAGAGGCTACCAAAGGGATGGTAGGCATCGGGTTTCTCTATACCAATAGGGATTCTCTATCCATTGGGGTGGGAGCCATGGTAAGCGACTTCGCCAGGACCGGAATTACTCCCTACGATCTCCTTGAAGAGCTCAAGAGCCATCCTGCCATCCATCCTCTTTTAGAAGGAGGAGAGACCAGAGAATACCTGGCCCACCTTATTCCAGAAGGGGGCTATCGTTCTATTCCGCCTCTCTATGCTGATGGTTTTTTGGTAGCAGGAGATGCGGCCATGCTGGTCAACACCGTCCACCGGGAGGGCTCCAATCTGGCTATGACTTCGGGACGCCTGGCGGCAGAGACAGTGATCAGGGCCAGGGAGAAAGGAGACTTCTCGGCCCGAAGCCTCTCTCTGTACCGGAAACTTCTGGAAGAGAGTTTTGTGCTCAAGGATCTCAAGAAGTACCAGAATCTTCCTCGCTATCTCAAATCTCATCGGGAGCTATTCACCCTTTACCCGGAGCTCCTGAGTGGGGCTGCTATGGAGATGATGACGGTGGACAGCACCCCTAAGAGAGATAAACAGAGAAAGATCTGGCGGGAGGTCGTGAGCAAGAGATCCCTCTGGCAGTTGGCCAGAGATCTTTATCACGGATGGAGAGCGGTACGTTGAAGATAGAGGATAAACTTTATCTGGACAGGTATGTGTCCGATGACACCTCCCACCTTATTATTATTGACCAGGGTGTCTGTGCTCAATGTGAATTGAAGCCTTGCATCAACACCTGTCCTGCCCACGTCTATCAGTGGGAAGGAGACAGGATCAGTGTGGCCTATGAGGGATGTCTGGAGGATGGTGCCTGCCGTATTGTCTGCCCTTACGGTAACATTGACTGGCGCTATCCTCGGGGCGGGTTTGGGGTTTCCTACAAGTATGGGTAGGGTGGAGGTAGTTAAAAGTTCAGCCCTGCGGCTTCTTGGGCTTGGTTTTCTATAAATAGGGATATACATGGATAACCTTGGCATTGTCATCGTGTGGTCATCTGCAGGAACGATGAGAATATTGAGTAGTTTTCAGGTAAAGGCTTCCCGGTGAGGCACTAAGGGGACAGGAGAGAGAGGCTTATGAGCACGGTAAGTA
>CAYYBB010000234.1:0-2696 GCA_964469465.1 uncultured Actinomycetota bacterium | reverse complement strand
AGGCTATGGTAACCTCTTTGACCGGCATGCTGAGCTGGCCATTTTTGATCCACATCCCTTTGGCGCCCACCGAGAACTCACCTGAAATAGGGTTTGCTCCGGAATGTACTCCCTGGACCTCCGTAACTAGAAAGCCCTCTTTTATCGATCCCAAAAGATCTTCTCTTCCCGTGGTGCTGGGCAGGACCACGAAGTTGGAGATGCCCACCTCCGGAACTCCTCTAAAGGAGGGGCGGGATGCGTTGCCTGTGGACTTGCAGCCAGCCTTGCGAGCAGTGTAGGTATTGTGTAAGAAAGTGGAGAGGACGCCACTATCTATCACCGGAGTTTTACCTTTGGGAACGCCCTCATCGTCAAAGGGGTTACTTCCCAGTCCCTCCGGGAGAGTCCCGTCATCCATTATATGAACCAGGTTTGCGGCGATCTGTTGCCCTAATTTATCAGCAAAAAGGGACCTTCCCTTCTGAACTGCCTCCGCGGAAAGGGCTCCGGCGATGACCCCCATAACCTCGGCCGCTATCTCTGGATCCAGGAGCACGGGGACTGTGGCTGTTCTGGCCGGTTGAGCTCCGAGAAGCATGATGGCCTTGGAAGCTACCTCCTCAGCCGTTTTTTCCATCGAGAGGTCAGCCAGCTCTCGGCCCACGGCATAGGCACTGGCACTGGAGATATCGCCATTCTGTTGGGCCAGAGCATGGAGATAGATAAAACAGTCAGATCTCCTGTAGCGGCCATAAAAACCTTTGGAATTAGCGATGGTCACTTCGGTGATGCCATCGGAGTAGATCAGAAGGTCCACCTCTGTTACTTTGGGGCTGTAGTCAAAGGCGAGCTGTTCCAGACTGAGGGCTAGATCGATCTTGGTTTCGGTGGATGTCTGGGCCAGGGACTCTCTGTAAATATCCAGGGATGGGGGCTTCTCCACTTCGGGCAGACCGTTATGTAAATCTGGCTCCGTGGCCCGGGCATTGGAGATAGCTGCACTAAGACATTCCTGTAGAGATCTATCATTTAATTCGGTGGTAAAAGCATAGCCTAGAGCTTTATTTACAAATACCCGGGTACCCATGCCCAGGGACTTCGAAGTGGAGACGGATTCGGCTTTCCCGTGGAATACCTTTATCCGCTGGCTGCGGGAGCTCTCCAGGTAAACCTCTATTTCCTGAACATCTCTCTGTTGGCCTGACTTTATGATCTTCTCACAGATCTCGGAGACATGCATTTCTATAGTCCTCCCTGTGTCCCGCCCACAGTTAGCTCTCTCACTCGTAGGGTGGGACAGCCACTCCCATCAGGAACTCCCTGTCCCTCTTTCCCACAAGTGCCCGGTGAGATTTCCAGGTCATTTCCGATCATGTCGATCTCGAACAGAATCCGGGGGCCGTTGCCGATGAGAGTGGCTCCTCTGACTGGGGTTGAAATTTCACCTCTCTCTATTAAATACCCCTCGCTGACCCCGAAGACAAAATCGCCTGTGGCCGGATCGACCTGTCCTCCAGAGAGAGTGTGGGCATAAAAACCCTTTTTGGTAGCTTTGATTATATCTGCCGGGTCATCCTGGCCATTGCAGATATAGGTGTTGGTCATCCTGGGAATGGGAAGATGCTGATAAGATTGCCGTCTTCCATTGCCCGTCGGTCTTTCTCTCATTCTCTCCGCCCAATAACCGTCATAAAGGTAATTTCTGAGGATCCCCTTTTCGATGAGGAGGGTGCTTTGGGCCGGATTCCCTTCATCGTCAAAGCCGAAGGAGCCCCAGGAATTCTTCAGAGTGGCGTCATCCACGGCAGTAATGATCTCGCTAGCCACCCTTTGCCCGCTCTTACCTGCATAAACAGAGGCATTCTTGTAGATGTGGTCTGCTTCCAGACCATGGCCACAGGCTTCGTGGAAGATGGTACCGCCACTTCCTCTGGCGATAACTACAGGCATTCTTCCTGAGGGAGCTGCTATGGCATCCAACATGGTTACCGCAGCCCTGGCTGCTCTCACCGCCGCCTCCTCGGGAGGATGTTGGTCAAAGGCTTCATATCCCTGAAGGTAGGCCAGGGGCTTATAGCCGGTCTGAATAATCTCTTTTCTCTTGGCTACGACGTAAATAATAAACTTGGTCCTGATGCGCTCATCTTCCACCAGGAGTCCTCGGGAATTAGCTATCAGGACTTCTTGTATCTCATCACTGTACGAGGCTATGACTTGAATTACTTCATCGCTGACCTGCCGGGCCGCCTGATCCGTTTTTTTCAGAAGAGCTACCTTATCCTCCTGAGGCACCTCCTGGGGCATGATGGTGCCCTGGTCCCGGCAGCTTCTGGCCTCCTTCGCTTTCAAGTTCAGAGTTTTAGTCAGAGATGAGCTGTCCAGCGCAGCTCGCAAGGTATCCGCTGTGGTTAGGAGCCCCTTCTCTGTCAGATCATTGGTGTAGGCATAGAAGGTTCTTTCCTCCACCCGAAGCCTGATGCCCACTCCCACCTCTCGTCCGCTGGAAGCCCTTTCGATTTTGGAATCCTCCAGCCTCAAAGAGTTACTTGACCTATCCTCGACATAGATCTCGGCGAAATCACCGCCGGATTGGAGAGCTCGGACCAGAATCTTCTTGATAGTGTTATCGGATACCAATAAAACTCCCCCTTTGCAATTTTAAGTATTTGCTCAGGAGCTCGGCGCTGAGCCAATAAAAGGAAGTTACTGTATTA
>CAYYBB010000233.1:1361-2699 GCA_964469465.1 uncultured Actinomycetota bacterium | reverse complement strand
TCCGGGCCACTGCCGTCCAACTGAAAAGAGCTCTTTTTGATAAGGAGCTGGTCTACATTTATGAAGAGTTTAAAGAAGGGAAGTTGGAGTAGTGGGCAGGACCATAGCGGAGAAGATCCTTTCCGACCACTGCCAAAGGGAGGCCCGGGCAGGAGAGATAGTAGTCTGTGACCTTGACTTTCTAATGGCTCAGGATGGTACTGCTCCTCTGGCCATCAGTTCCTTTGAAAAGATGGAGGCTCAGAGGGTCTTCGATCCTCAAAAGGTGGCCCTGGTTATCGATCACAATTCCCCCAGTCCTCTGGAAAGTGTTTCTAATCTTCACGCTCTGATGCGGAAGTTTGCTGCAGATCAGGGAGTCTTTCTCTACGATGTGGGAGAGGGTATCTGTCATCAGCTCGTTCCAGAGAGGGGTCACATCACCTGTGGCGATTTGGTCATTGGAGCCGATTCTCACACCTGTACCTACGGTGCACTGAATCTTTTTTCTACCGGTGTAGGATCCACCGACCTGGCTGCAGCCATGATGACGGGTAAGCTCTGGTTTAAGGTTCCGGAGTCCATTCGGATTATTCTGAGAGGGAAGTTACCCCCAGGAGTATACGCCAAAGACGTTATCCTCCACCTGATTGGCAAATTTACGGCTGATGGAGCCACTTACCGGGCAGTGGAATTCAGTGGCCAGTTAGTTGGTGATCTGTCCATGGAAGCTCGCTTTACCATAGCTAACATGGTAGTGGAGATGGGAGCCAAAGCTGGTATCTTCGAGGCCGATGAGAGGACCCTGGAATGGGTGAGAGAGCGTTGTCCCAGAACTCCCAGGGTCATTGCCCCGGACCCGGATGCTTATTACCTTCAGACTATGGAGTTAGATGCCACTCATCTCTCTCCTCAGGTGGCAAAACCTCACCAGGTAGATAGAGTGGTGGCTGTGGATGAAGTAGCAGGGATGAGGATAGATCAGGCTGTGCTGGGCACCTGTACTAACGGGAGGTTGGAAGATCTTGAGGTCGCGGCGGCAATTGTCAAAGACCGAAAGGTCTATCCTGGGGTGAGGTTCATTGTAGTGCCTGCCTCCAGATCCGTCTTGCTGGAGGCCATATCAAAAGGTATAATAGAGATTCTAATAAAGGCCGGGGCAGTGTTAGTGGCTCCTGGCTGTGGTCCCTGCGTGGGTACTCATGCTGGGATACCCTCGGATGGTGAAAATGTGATTTCCACAGCTAACCGGAACTTCAGAGGTCGAATGGGCAACAGCAAGGCCAATATCTATCTGGCCTCCCCGGCTACGGTGGCCGCCTCTGCGCTGGCTGGTAAGATAGCTGATCCGAGGGAGTA
>CAYYBB010000233.1:0-1261 GCA_964469465.1 uncultured Actinomycetota bacterium | reverse complement strand
TATGGTCTGGATGAAAGGGCAAGAGAGGAAATATGGTACTGACCGGAGTAGCCCGCAAATTTGATCTCGACGACATCAATACCGACTACATCATTTCGGGCAAGTATAAGTTCAAAACTCTGGATATGAAGGAGCTGGCCCGACATTTGATGGAGGATCTGGATTCTCATTTTATTCAGAGGATAGGTCCTGGGGATTTCCTGGTAGCAGGCCAGAATTTTGGTTGCGGATCCTCCCGGGAACAGGCCCCTCTGGTTATCCGGGAGGCCGGGATGGGAGCGGTTATAGCTAAATCCTTTGCCCGCATCTTTTTTCGAAATTCCATAAACACCGGACTTCCGGTCATTGAGGGTGATACTTCCCTGATAGATGAAGGGGACAAATTAGTGGTTGACTTAAGAGCAGGCATAATTCAAAATATCGACAAAGGGCTTGATATTAAGATAAGGCCCCTACCCGAGATAATGCTCAGAATCTTAAATGACGGCGGTCTGGCAGGACATCTGATTAAACACAAAGGCTTCGCCATCTAGAAGGAGTGTCCTTGGGTAGAGCTGCCATCAGAAATAAGGTCAAAAAATACGATATCCGCATAGCCCATTACATATACAATAATCTGGATTGGAGGTTTTGGCTTAAATTCATGAACTTCCTGTCCAGGATGGGCAATGGATATTTGTGGGGCATTCTCGGTTTTGGGTTTTTGGTTTTTGCGCAGGAAAACGGACGCAGGATTTTTATGATGGGACTTCTGGCTATAACTTTAAATTCCATAATTGCTATCATGACCAAAAGAGCCTTTGCCAGACTGAGGCCCGACTGCGTGCTTGAAAACGTGGAGGTCAGAGTCAGGCCTATGGACTATTACTCTTTCCCATCCAACCATACCATGATCGCCTTTTCCGTTTCTGCTCTGATCTTTCACTTCTACGGCCTGCTGGCCCTTCCTATGCTATTGCTAGCCTTTCTAATGGGGCTATCCAGAATAGTCGTCGGTGCCCACTTTCCCTCCGACGTTATTGTAGGAGCCCTGTTGGGAACGCTGGTAGCCATCCTTATCGTATCGCTGCTGTAGAAAGTTTCGGTCTTCCGCAGCGATTCCGAAGAAGAAATCACTTTTGCAGCGGAGGATAGGATTAGATTTTTAGGATGTATATTTGCATAGATATGGACAAGCAAACCATAGGGTTAGATCAAACAGGTTTAGCTAGAAAATAGATTCCCATTTTCATCGTTCGAGGGTGCGGCTCCCGAATGGGCA
>CAYYBB010000232.1:577-2737 GCA_964469465.1 uncultured Actinomycetota bacterium | reverse complement strand
TGGAAGGTTCTTCTGGGTAACCGGGAGATCGGGTTAATGGATCTCTTCTGGTTCAACCTAGTGCGAGATCTTTTCGTTGATATTGTGCCGGCCCGGCTGGGCAGCCTGTCTCATATCTACGTCCTTTTCCACAGATTCAAGATACCTGTAGAGATCGGTCTATCCACCATGGTGGTAGGACTTGTGTTCGACTCGGTGGCTATCCTGCCCCTGATTCTTTTTGCAGTGGTCTTCCTGGGAGCGGAGAGCCTGGTCTTCTTCTCCCAAGACCTGGTCTATGTGACCCTGGTTCTGTTCATCCTCCTGATGTTGGTGCTCATCTATTTTCATCGTCTGGTGGATACAGGTGCCAGGGTGCTTGACTACTTAGTAAGGCGATGGAAACTGGAAAGGTTTCGGGTGATAAATTGGATAAGAGAGAAGGCGGAGCTTACCAATAAGGATATTCAGGAAATGCGAGCTCGAAAAATTTACGCTAACGTCTTCGCCACCACCATCATCATCCGTATCTTCAAGTTCGGGGTCTACTATCTGGTTCTTCTGAGCGTGCTTCTAAGCCAGGGTTTCTCCATTGCCAACCTGAGCTTTTGGAAGGTCTTTCTGGGAACGGCAGGAGCAGATCTGTCGGCCGCGCTGCCTATTCATTCCATAGCCGGGCTGGGGACCTATCAGGCCAGTTGGACGGTGGCTTTCATGCTCCTGGGATTTCCCAGAGAACTGGCCATCATCTCCGGATTCAGCTTCTACATCGTCAAGCTTACCTACAACATTGTCCTGGGACTTCTGGCCATGGGGGTGCTCTTACTTACTGGCTCACGTCTGAAAGCCCGCATGGCTGAAGGGAAGACGGTAGTGGAGAAAGGATCTGCCTCTTAGTATCCCCAAGAGCATCTGCAGAGTGAGTATCAGTTCAGATACCTGTGCTCTCGGTACCACTGCGCGGTGAGGTGAATCCCTGTCTTCAGATCGTATTGGGGCTGGTATCCCAGATCTCTTTTGGCCTTGGAGATGTCAAAGGCCCGGCTTTTGGTAAAGAAGTCCACCCTGCGGCGATGAATAGGAGGCTCAATGCGCAAAGGTATGCATACCGACTCCACCAGAGAGCCCAGCCACTGGAAGGGTCCTACTGGAAGATGAAGCTTTGGGGGTGATACCCCCAGCTCATGGGCAATCATGGTAGTGAGCTGGTTCAGGGTTACATATTCTTCTCCGCCTATAATGTAGATCTGTCCGATGGCCACATCTTTCTCGGCTCCCAGAAGAAAGCCGGTGATCAGATCGTCGATATAAACCTGGTGATAGGTGGTTTCACCACTGCCCAGAATGACAAACCTTCCTTTGGCGATGGAGCGAAAGAGTTTGAGCATCCTCATATCTCCGGGTCCGTAGATGGCAGCGGGCCTGATGACTGTCACTGGAAGGTTTTTCTCCCGAAAGTACCGCAGAGCCAGCTTTTCACCCTCCATCTTGGTTACCTGATAGACATCGCCCGGATTGTAGGGAGTTTCTTCATTAGCGGGAGGATTGGAGATATGGCCCAGAACTCCGATGGTGCTGCAGTGGACAAATCTTTTTACCCCTTCCTCAAGGGCTACCTGCAGCATGTTCTCAGTGCCCTTGACATGGATGTCATAATAGACGTGGTCAGGGAAACCAACCTGTCGATAGAGGGCGGCCAGGTGGAAGACCACATCTACATCTTTCATGGCCGGGCGAAGAGAATCGGTGTCCCTTACATCTCCACAGATGATTTCGATTCCCCGTTCCCTCAGCTGTTCGGTCTTGCTAGTCTTCCTGGCCAGAACTCTGACTTGATGACCCAGCTCTGCCAGTCGGGCACAGAGAGCTCCTCCTGTATATCCGGTGCCTCCTGTAACAAAGGCTTTCATGGGACCTCCATTCTAATCTAACAAAAGGGTCGGTAGATATGGCGATGATACAAGAAAAAAAAGATAGAGTCAAAAAGTCTTCTGCCCTTCTTCTCCTCTAGGGAAGGGAGTTTCTGGTCCGGAAAGCTGAAAGTGGTTTGAACGTAAATTTCTTTCCGTCTCAGAAATACTTGCCTGGATTTGAGCCAAAAGGTAGTATTTAGAGGCCAGATTTTTTATAATTAAGACCAGTGTACGGACAACTGAGAGGAGGATGTGGTGGAAAAAATAC
>CAYYBB010000232.1:0-481 GCA_964469465.1 uncultured Actinomycetota bacterium | reverse complement strand
AGGAGGGTATAGTGGAAAAGGTACTGGTCACCGGCGGGGCGGGCTTCATCGGTTCCTTTATAGTTGATGAGCTGGTGAGAAGAGGATATGAGGTGCGCATCTTTGACAATCTGGAACCTCAGGTTCATCCTGGAGGAAACCCTCCCGACTATCTGAACCAGGAGGCTGAGTTTGCCCATGGTGATGTGCGCGATTACGACGCTCTGAGAAAGGCCATAGAGGGAGTGCGAGTGATCTTCCACCAGGCTGCCACCGTAGGAGTGGGCCAGAGTATGTATGAGATCAGTCGCTACGTTCAGGTCAACACCCTGGGAACGGCCAATCTGTGCGACATTTTGGCCAACCAAAAGCACCAGGTGGAAAAAGTGCTGGTGGCTGCCTCCATGAGCAGTTACGGAGAGGGAGCCTACAGTTGTAAAAAATGTGGTGAGGTCTCCCCTTTGTTACGGCCCTCAGAGCAGATGGCTCAGGGGGATTGGGA
>CAYYBB010000231.1:0-2744 GCA_964469465.1 uncultured Actinomycetota bacterium | reverse complement strand
AAAAAATCGAGGCCATTCTGGATAACCAGGAGCTCCACCAGCGGCTTTCGCAGGGGGGTCTAAAAACTTCCCAGTCCTACTCAATAGATCATCTTGCAGAGAGGATGTTGAAGTTATACGGAGAGTTAATAGAGGAACGAAAAGCGGCTGACGGAGCGCTTGGTTGCAATACTTTGGCTTAAAGAGCCTAAAATCCCTTATTAAACTCTTAAACCTAGGTGGTGTGCTCTTAGCAAGTGGTAACAAGAGTGAAAATTTATTCTCTGAAAGGATAGCGTAGAAAAATAATGAAACCAATCAAGGTAAGGAGAGAAGCGACGGGACCGCAGAGGTATATACCGAAGGGCTTATCAAAGGTATTTCCAAATTTAGATAAGATTTGAGTGGCAATTACAGAAGCAAAAGCAATGGCTCCTTTAGTTATTAATCCTTGAACTCCCATATACATTGCTTCCCTTCTTAATCCTGTTCGCTTCTCGTCATAATCAATTACATCCGCCAAAATGGCATAAGGTAGAAGTAAAAGACCTGCAACAGGTATTCCAATTATAGCCGCATAGAACAATCCTTGATAAAAAGGAGTAGATAGCGGAATTTTCCCAATTAGTAAAACCAGAGGTAGGGTTATACTTAAAAGAAAGATAGCGCCTAAGAAAACTATTCTTTTACCATATTTTCGCGCTAAGAAATTAACTAGGGGGAAAAATAATACTGAGACTAAAAGCAATATTCCAGAGGAATAACCTACCCATTCCTCCGTAGATTTCATTATCACTACTACCATATAAGGCATTGAGACCAAAGCTATATTAAATCCCAGCCAGAAAAAACCTATACAACATAAATAATAAAGGAAAGGCTTATTTTTAAAAGAATAGATTAGGCATTGAGTAAAAGATAAGTCTATTTCCTTTGCCTTGCTGTGAGGAGTCTCCTTTATGAAGGCAATAGAAATATAAAAACTTATTAAAGCAGTTATTCCCATAATTATTCCCATAATTTTAAAACCAAATTTTTGAATCAAAATTCCGGATCCTAAGAAAGCTATAAAAAGCCCTAACACCAGAAAATATGCTTGATAGGTAACTAAATTTATTCTTTCATCTTTACTTCTTGCAATCTCCGGTAAAAGAGATAGATAAGGAGCAACTACAATCGTATAAAAGAAAAAGAAGGCGCCTAAAATTAAAGCAAAATATAAGACATTAATTATTGATTTCTGTGCTACCAGTGGATACCAGAGAGCAATGAAGGATAAAACCAAAGGTAGACTCCCAAACAAAACAAAAGGAATTCTTCTACCATACTTACTTTTAGTCTTATCACTCCAATAGCCCACTAAAGGGTCGGCAATAGAGTCAATAATTCGCCCAAAGGCCATCGCAAAACCTAAAGCGGCAATGGGAGCATAAACGGTCAATCCTCTTTCTTCGGCCGGAGCATAGTAATATATGGCCCAGAGAACTATAGCCTGAGTGATTGAGTTGGCCCCTAAGGTTCCCACACTGTAAGTTAGACTTTGGAATAAAGTTAAACTTCCTGGTTTGCCCGCAAGGTTCTCTCCGCTTTCCTTCACAATTTAAACTCCTTATCTTTAAACAGGTCCGGGGGGAACCATGGGAGCTAAATCAAATCCTTAATTAACTGAGCATAGAGCCTAAAGTAGCACCGATGGTGCCGAAAAGAACTGACAAAAGATAGGTGATCGGATCACTGGAAGACCTGGCACTGGCCACTACCAGCATAGGAGCGGCGGCAAATGGTATGCCCAAACTTTCAAAGAACATACCAATTCCAAAGCCCACAGAAATTTGTAGATCCGAGATGACCGTTTGCAAAAAGGTCTAAAAACTGCCTATCATATCATCCTCTCCATGATTATCCACTCTCCCCCGCTGCCTCTCATCCTGCCCACCTCACGGAAATCACTTTTTTGGTACAACCTGCGAGCAGGAAGGTTGCCAGTCCTGACTTCCAGGCGGACAGCGACTGCGCCTTTATTCTTTAATATTTCCACTCCTTCTCGGATGAGAGAAGCACCTACCCCTCTTCCCCGAAACTCCTTTCTCACCGCTATGCAAAGAACTCTGGATTTGAACTCAATGCCTTTCTTTTTTTCTTTGGATCTCAGGAAGATCGGTTCATCTCTGAGCCATCTTCCCAGAGGGACCCACCTAAATCCATAGCCCCCTCTCAACCAGGTAAAGATCCATTTTAACCAGTAGCCTCCAGTGAAGAACTTTCGAAATAGTTGAGGCGTGTTATAGGCAACTATTATATATCCAACTACTTTATCTGCTACGGTAGCTACGATAGCTTCCTTCTCCAAGACATCTATTAGAAAGGAAAATAGATCCTCGAAGAGTTTTCTCTTGGGCATTCGTCCCAAGACAGCCACAAGCTCTGTGTTAAAACCCTCTTCAAATATCTCGGCCAGGGCGGGAAGATCTTCCCTTTGGGCCAACCTTATCGCTAGCCCAGAAACAGATTCGTCCATGCAGTGTCACTACTCCCTTGCTGTCCGGTTTACCTCAACTGTTGTTTATTTGGAGTTTACCCAGATCTTCTGACCCTGCAAAATCCTACCATAACCTCTGCCTGAAGGTCAAAAACCTGTTCTTTTTGGTCTAGTATCAGGTCTGTGAAAATGTATAAGGCAGTCCTGAAGTGGCACTAGATATAAGTAGGGTTCGCCAGGAGATGGGCCGCTTAAGCCGGGAGAGATGGGACCTGGAGAGGGAGCT
>CAYYBB010000230.1:0-2753 GCA_964469465.1 uncultured Actinomycetota bacterium | reverse complement strand
CCAGCAAGGTCAGACATAAATCCAGTCCAGGACCCTGTCCCTGGCCTCAGCTATACCCAGATGTCTGATTAGATCGGCAAACGTGCCTCCTTCCAGCCCATTGGCTACCATGGCTGCCCCCAGAGCAGCTTCATAACCCTCCTGGTCATGACCAGGAACCTCCAGAGGATAACGGCCACCCAGTTTCTGAAGGAGGTATTCCTTTCGTCTACCGGTTACAAGGATCCGATCCAGCCCATAAAAGCTCATAAGCATGAGCATCTCCTTCTCCACTCCCTCCAGGAAGGACATCTCCCCGCAGGGTCCAAACCTCTCCTTAAGATCCAGGTATCCCCCGCTGTAGATTCCCTTCTTGTCGAAGTGGTGGAGATAGGCCACCTCTCCATCCAGGCTTCCCCTGGCCCTGGGGCCGGGGAAACCGGAGGTTCCGCCCTGACCGTCCACCACCCTCCCCTCCAGAACCACCAGTAGACATTTGAAAGCATAGCCTACCTCGATTACCAGAAAACTCATCTCTGGCAAAGACATTCCCCCTCGGGCTAAAGTGGCCAGCACGAACACGATGGAGCAAAGCTTGTCCGAGGTTCCCAGATCAATCCGGTTCAGCTTGCGGTGTACAGGGACCGTAGGAAGGAGCTTGACTGCTGGAATGCAGTAGGCCTCCACTCCTCGATCCCGGAGAAGGACCAAAAATTTTCCCAGTCCAGCTTCCTGCGGTCGCTCCCTGCGCAAGGTCATTTCGAAGATATCTTCATCATCTATTTGAGAAAGCTTTTTCAGAGGGATGCCGAAGCCCGAGGGAAGGACGGTGGGGAGCCCGCCTTTTTGAAAGAAGAGTTCATCCAGATAGCCTAGAAGGGCTGAGGAGGTAGAAAAAGATCTCAGATCCCGGACCTCTTCCTCATCCAGAAGGGCCGTTTTCCAACTTTTAGTTCCATAGTCTATTCCTAAAGAAAGCATAGCCTTTCATTTCCGGACTTTCGATAACTGGTTAAGATAACCCCAGCGCAGCTCACTGTCCTGGATATAGTTCTTGCCCAGGGTGACGGCCAGTTGAGCCTTGGTCAGCTCCTGCCCCAGATAGAAGGCGTGAGAGGCCTCCTCTACGCCCAATTTGGCGTAGATTCTCTCGATATTGGTATCCTTGACAAAGCTCTGGGAGTTGAAGACATAGATATACTTATCGTCGGCAAAGATGCGGAAGTTCTGGTCGGTGACCAGTTTCTGCATCTCTCTGAGTTGCTCCTCCGTGTAGTACTTTACTCGCGGATCTTTTGCAGTGATCAGCCGATCTTCCAGGTTTTTGGGCAGGATCTTGTGTCTATGAGCATACTCCATCAGCCGGCGGGCGATGTCCGTCTCGCGTACAGCTCCCCGGCACCAGGGCGCCACCTCTGTGGTGAGGATGTAATTGATGCGGAGCTCCGTGGCTATCCCTAAAAGGAGGGCATTGATACCACTGCTGTCAGCATCCGTCAGTTCGCTCAAATTCCCTATCCCCATAAGCATCTCCGCTCCAGGATATCTCTTCCTGGCCTGACAAAAACGGTGCAGGGAGTCCACGAAACCAAAGTTGATGGGGTCAAGGACGGGGTCGACGATATACTGCAAGCCCAGCTCCTCTACTGCCCTCACGTTTTTCTCCAGAGACTCCAGGCCAGCTCCGAAATCAGGGATGACCACCACCTTGCAGTGGAGTTTGGGAGCGATCTCCAAATTGGAAGAGTTGATGCTAAGAAGATAGCCCACACCTGCGGCATCAGCCTCCAGGATCTCTTCTTTGTTGAAGCTGTCTATGCTGACCGAGAAGCCCTTCTTCTTAAGAAGAGAGACCACCTTTCCTACGTTGGTGAACTCCCGATCGGTAGTACATCCCAGGTCGATGATGTCGGCACCATTTCTTCTATAGTAGTCAGCTCTCTCCAGGATCTCCTCCGGAGTTAGATAGGGGGCATCCACGATCTCGGCCAGGATCTTTAACCTGGGCCGGCCATAGCGTCTCCTTGTAGCGCCGCCCCCGAAGTAGAGGGGAAGGTCGCGCAGGTCCTTGGGTCCTCGCACAGTGGGTATGTTTAGCTTATCCTGGATAAGTCTGAGGTTCCCTTTGCAGAGCCCAGGGATGATAATCTGATCGAAACCATCGTCCTCCAGGTGTCTGGCTATGAAGGGCGTGGTCATAAGGGAAGCTACCTTGGCCGGCAGCACGGCAATCTCGTAGTCAAATTCCCGCTTCATCCCTTTTAAGGTCTTCTCCAGAGCTTTAGCTGCCAGCCTTCCGGTGACAAAGAGAAGTTGGGGCACCTTTACCTGCTTCTCCTTCTGGGAGCCAGCTTTGTATCTGGCTCTTCTTCATGTGCTTCTGAGCAGATGAGTAGTAATGGCGGAACCGAAAGAACCCGATTTTGCGCCAATTCGCCGTCCGATTCAGATTCGCGGGTGGGGCTAAATACTAAATTCCGCCCTTTTTGCAGGAACGCTAATGATTGTCTTCATTATAGCATGGGCTACAGAATCTCGGTTCCCAGAGTGCTCCCCCTTATGAGAAGCTCTTCGATCCGTTGGGGATAGAGTCCACTGATGAGCCAGCAGGCCATCTTTTTCCCCTTCTTTATTCTTTCTTGCCAAACTCTTTCTTGCCAAAGAGTGGCAAAATACTTATCTAAACAGGCGTAAGAGCTAAGCTCCTCTCCTTGCACCTGGTCCAGGAATTTGGCCTTTCTTTCCTTTTTGGGATCGGAGGTATAGATCCCATC
>CAYYBB010000229.1:0-2757 GCA_964469465.1 uncultured Actinomycetota bacterium | reverse complement strand
AATGTCACTATTTTGCCTGGAATATTTTACGCTGGCCAGGACTTCCGCCAGCAACCTGCTATATTCCGTTGTCAAAGTACTGGAGCAAATGTAGCATATATCAGGCGCTAAAACAATAGGGCCGTTCATCCCCGCATTAAAATACGGGGCTTTCTGGCAGAGGGATTGTAAATGGACCGGATTAAGGTAGGCGTTTTGGGCCTTCAGGGTGATGTTCGAGAGCATCTCCTTATGGTGGCAGATTGCGGAGTAGAAGGGGTGGTGGTCAAGAGACGGGAGGACCTGAGGGGGATAGATGGTCTGATCATCCCCGGCGGTGAGAGCACTACCATGGGCAGGCTTATGCAAAAGTATGATCTCATAGAACCCATTCAGGAGATGGGCCGAGAAGGAGTTCCCATTTATGGCACTTGTGCCGGGCTTATCCTGTTGGCCGTGAAGACAGTGGAGGAGGGACAGCCTCTCCTGGAGTTAATGGATATGGTAGCACGCCGCAATGCTTTTGGCCGACAGGTGGATAGTTTTGAGGCGGACCTTCAGGTCAAGGGTATAGGGGATGAGGCCTTCCACGCTATTTTTATTCGGGCCCCCTGGATCGAGGAAACCAGGGACCAGGTAGAGCCTATGGCTGAGGTCGAGGGTAAGATAGTCATGGCCAGAGAGGGGAATCTTCTGGCTTCAGCTTTTCATCCAGAGCTCTCTCAGGATATCCGGATTCACCAATTTTTCATAGACATGGTCAGGGATCACAAAAAGGGATCAAAAAGGTGATCATAATTGGTCATTATGGCCACATCACCTACAAAACATGAAAATCTGGATTATTTTCTAACTAATAGAAATCCAATAGATTGAAGGAGACAGGCACCCGTTACTGGGGGCGAGGAGAGATAATGTCTGGACACTCTAAATGGTCAACTATAAAGCGCAAAAAGGGCAAAGAGGACGCCAAGAGGGGACAGATGTTTGGTAAATTGAGCAGGAGCATCACTGTAGCTGCTCGAGAAGGAGGAGGCAATCCTGACCTGAATGCTACTCTGGCCGCGGCCATAGAGAAGGCCAAAGAGTACAATATGCCTCAGGACAGTATCGAGAGGGCTATTAAGAAGGGGACCGGTGAGATCTCGGGAGCCAAATACGAAAGAATGACCTACGAGGGATATGGCCCCGAGGGGGTTGCGTTAATAGTTGAGATAATGACGGATAACAGAAACCGGGCCGCTTCTGACCTGCGTAATATCTTCTCCCGCTATCATGGGAATTTGGGCACTCCGGGCTGCGTCAACTGGATGTTTGAGAGGAAGGGTCTCATCGTTGCTCAGAAAAGTGAAGACCTGGATGAGGATACTATCATGCTAATGGCCATAGAAGCGGGTGCAGAAGATATTTCGCCCGCCGGCGTCAGCTATGAGATCATAACTCCAGCTTCCGATCTCAACAGGGTTAAAGAGTTTCTTCTCCAGCAGGGCGTAAGGATCGAGTCGGCGGAACTGACGGTTCTCCCCAAAAACCAGATCAGATTGGGTAGCGAAAAGGCCCTGAAAGTCCTCAAATTTGTCGAGGCGCTGGAGGATCATGATGACGTACAGGAAGTTTACGTCAACTTTGAGATTCCCGACGAGGTAATGGCTCAGTTGACCTAGGAGGGGAAAACCTGCTTGGAGATAACATGATAGTCATGGGCGTCGATCCAGGGACAGCTATTACGGGAGTAGGTGTAGTGGAGGGCCGAGAGGGTAAGTTCACGGCCCTTTATTATGACTGTATTTACACCTCCCCTCGCCTGAGTTCCTCCCAAAGATTGGGCAAGATATATGACCAACTTATGGATCTGATGGAGCGCTTTTCTCCTCATCAGGTAGCTGTTGAGGAGCTTTTTTTTAATGTCAATGTCAAGACAGCTCTTTCGGTGGGCGAAGCAAGAGGAATTGTTCTGCTGGCTGCGGAAAGAAATAACATCCAGGTAGCTGAATATACCCCCTTGCAGGTCAAGCAGGCTGTGGTAGGTTATGGAAGGGCCGAAAAAAGGCAGGTCCAATCCATGGTCAAAAGGCTCCTTTCTCTGAACGATATCCCTGCGGTAGATGATGCCTCTGATGCTCTGGCGGTGGCCATATGTCATCTTAATTCTTTTAAAATGGACTCTGTGATGAAGGGGTTAAGTTGATCGGGTCAGTAAAAGGGAGGATTGAGGAGAAAGGATACAGCTGCGTCATTGTCGATGTCAATGGGGTTGGCTACGAGATTGTCGTTTCTGCCAGGACTCTGGCCAACCTGCCGGAAAAGGGAAGTCCGGTCAGGCTATATACCTTCACCTATCTTCGTGAGGATGTTCTGCGTCTGTACGGCTTTATTCGTAAGGAAGAACGAGAGCTTTTCGAGAAGTTAATCAGTATCTCGGGGATCGGACCAAAAGTAGCCATGGCCATTTTGTCCTTCTTTTCCGTGGATGAATTCAGAAGAGCAGTCATGGCCAGGGATGTGGAGTTTATCTCTACGGTTCCTGGAATAGGCAAAAAGACAGCCAGCCGACTTATTCTGGAGATGAAGGAAAAAATCGGCCTTCCGGAGCTGGAATTTGCGGCCGAGGTGGGGATGTCGGAGGAAGAAAGAAGTGCCTACGCAGATGCCAGAGCCGCTCTCCTGGAATTGGGCTACACTTCCAGGGATGTAGATAGCATATTTAGATCCTATAGGAAGGAAGGGCCTGAGAGGCCATCTGTGGAAGACATTGTCAAATTTGCCCTAAGACACAAG
>CAYYBB010000228.1:0-2766 GCA_964469465.1 uncultured Actinomycetota bacterium | reverse complement strand
TCATTGGGAAAGAAACCTCTTTTTAACTTCCTCGTGAGAGATAACACGTCCTTCTTCAGCAGCCACTAAAGCAACTGCTAACTTCTTTTTGACATAAAACTCGTACATGATGTCATCCCAAGTTGCTTGATCTGGCAATTTGTCAATGAGCTTCTTTGCCTCTTCTTTAATGATACTCATAACCTTTTCACCTCCTTTATGGGATGTCGTCTACGTAGAGGTGGTACTGGATGTCCTCAAACAACGAGTCATCTGGAATCTGGTCAAGCGTCTTCCGAACTTCTTCTTTCGCCGTACTCATGTTCACCTCTTGTTAAATGCATGGCGGCCTATTTACCCAAAAGCAAGTTTTCGGCCTTCATCTGGGTCGTCCATCAGGTTGAGAGGGAGACCGTTTATAGTGGCCGGCTCAACCGTCATCCGAGAATCCCCTTTTCAGCAATGAAATGAAGAAAAGAGCGAACCTTAGTGTCGACCTTGTATCTTGGAGCTGATTTTGTTTTAAGACCAAACGGATAAAGAAGTCCGCGGGAGAACCAGATTACAAGTGGTGGGCCCACCAGGACTCGAACCTGGGACCCGCGCATTATGAGTGCGCTGCTCTGCCAACTGAGCTATGGGCCCACTTCCAATATCAAAATGATAGAGAAAATGCCCCCGTTAGTCAATGCCGATACCTCTGTTAATCTTGGAAGTACGCCGCGGAAGCCCACACCTATATTTGAGGAGATGGAGGTAAGCTTCGAAGATGGGCTGATCTTTGGATAAGTCTTTGAACGTAGCTGACGAGGTCGGCATTCACGCCCAGTTGAGCAGATATCTCTTCTTCCCTAAATCCTTTCTCCAGTCCATAGAGAATTAAGTCCAGAGTTTGGTAGGACAGCCCCATAGCCCCCTCATCGGTAATGCCGGGTATGAGGTCCGGGGAGGGCGGCTTGTCGATAATCCTCTGAGGTATTTCCAGGTATTTGGCCAGCTCCCTTACCTGGGTCTTATATAGAGGTAGAAGGGGCATAATATCGGCTGCTCCATCTCCATATTTGACGAAGAAACCAGTCAACCACTCGCTCTTATTGGCTGTCCCCACTACCAGGAGATTCCTCAGTTCGCTATGATAATAAAGGGTAAGCATGCGCAGCCGGTGCTTGGAGCGGAAATAGGCCATAGCCCGGCTCAGGCGGGGATGACTGGTGCCCTCCAGGGTGCTATAAAAAGGGCGCTCCCCCGTCTCTTCCATAAGTTGCTCCTCCTGGCTTTCTACAAAACGTTCTTGCATCCGGCGAGGGATAAAGAAAGCAGGAGGATAGAGCTTATAGATACCTATTTTTCTTAGCACCGGTCTCAGATCCTCTTCCTGTACCTCAATCCCCAGTTGTGCGGCCACAAGTCTGGCATCCCTCACGCTATCCGGATGGGTATCTCTCTCCGGCATTATTAAGCCCAGGACTTTAGTCGGGCTGAGACTTCGCACGGCCAGAGCTGCTACTACGCTGGAATCCAGTCCCCCACTAAGACCGATGATGGCTCCATCTCTTTTGAACTCATCGACCATCTGACAAATAAATTTTTCCAGGCGTGAAGAGAGCTGCTCTGGTTCTATAGCCAGATCAGCCAGAGAAAGTGCCGTGCCGTTGTTTTTCACCACTTTGTCCTCCTACTTATCGTCATAGGGCCACCTCATCGCATGCCCACCTATCTTACTTCTCCCGGGCTACCCTGCTGCTCCCACGGTACTCTGACAGAGAGCCTGGGCCCGACCCTCCTCGTACTCTTCAAACCAGACCCGGTCAGCTATCTCTCCATACTGGCGGGCGTATTGGTCAAGGGAGTCCTTTTAAAATTCTATCACAGCAACCAGATCTCCGACAGACAAACCAGGGAGTCCACCTGGCTAACCACTTAACTTAATTTGGTCAATTTTCTCAGCAAACTCTTTACATAACAGATATTTAAAGATATAATTACATATATGAGTATAAGCTTAAGAGATAAAGACAAGAGAAAAGAGGAGAAATCACTCAAATTCTCTATAAAGAACTGGCCTGAGGATGAGCGTCCCCGGGAGAGATTGATCAGGTATGGTCCTGAGAGTCTCTCCGATGCTCACTTACTAGGTGTCCTCTTGCGGACGGGAAACGGTAAGGATGGGAAGAATGCCATAGATCTGGGGAGAGAAATTCTCAGCCGCTTCGGAAACCTCTCCTCCCTTGATGCTGCTGCCGCAACAGAGATTTGCCAGATCAGAGGTGTGGGTCTGGCTAAGGCCGCCCAGATAAAAGCATCCATTGAGCTGGGCAAAAGGGTGGTCTCTGTGCATAACGGGGGACTGCCCAGGTTCAAATGCTGTGATGATGTGGCCAGCTATTATATGCCGGTCATGCACAACCTGAAAAGGGAGCAGTTCAGGTGTGTCCTTTTGGATGGCAAAAACAGGGTCATAAAAGAGACCAAGGTTTCGGAAGGAAGTCTCACTACGTCAGTCGTTCATCCCCGTGAGGTCTTTATCCAGGCCATCCGAGAGTCAGCAGTATCGGTTATTTTGGTTCACAATCATCCCAGTGGGGATCCATCTCCCAGCCAGGAGGATCTGAAGATTACAGAAAGGCTGGCCAGAGCCGGAGAGATCATCGGCATCAAGGTTCTGGATCACATAATCATTGGAGATAAAAGATTTTTCAGCTTTGCTCAGGAAAATGTATTGTAGAAGAACTACAATACCCCGCAAGAAAGATCTTCTGGCCATATTGCGAAGGGGGAAAGAGGGCC
>CAYYBB010000227.1:0-2773 GCA_964469465.1 uncultured Actinomycetota bacterium | reverse complement strand
AGAGAATTTTCTTTCTTCTCTTTCTGCTGGCAACACTAGTCTTTACTCTGGTCATGAAACAACTCCCTCAAAATGTTAATAAAGGGCTACCCTTATGCCCCCAGCATTTTTTTAACCTTGCTCTTATCAGTTGCGGCAACCTGGTAATCCTTCTGGTATTTTCTCTTCCTTTTGGCTGACTTCTTGCTCAGCAGATGGCTTCCGAAAGCCTTTCGGTGAAGTATCTTACCGGTGCTAGTAACCTTGAACCTTTTGGCAGCACCCTTATGGGTTTTCATCTTGGGCAACTTTCGCTCCTTTTGCTTCTATCTCTTTGATCCAGGGATCAAAACCATTACCATATTGCGGCCATCCAGTTTAGGCTCTGATTCAGGTTCCGCCAAACCTTCCAGATCCGCTGCTATTCTATCCAAAAGCCTTTTGCCCAGATCAGGATGAGCCAGCTCCCTCCCTCTAAACATAACGGTGACCTTCACTCTTGCCCCATCCTTTAGAAAGCGCTCCATATGTCTCTTTTTAAATTCCAGGTCATGAGTGTCTATCTTGGGCCGAATTTTGATCTCTTTAATGACAATTTGGGACTGTTTCTTCCTGGCCTCCTTCCCCCTTTGTTCCTGTTCATATTTATATTTCCCATAGTCCATGATCCTACAGACAGGAGGATCAGCATTGGGAGAGACCTCGACCAGGTCCAGATCCATACGGATGGATCTATCCAGAGCTTCCTCGAGAGAGACTATCCCGACCTGCCTGCCGTCGGGATCGATCAGCCTCACTTTTCTGGCCCTGATTTGTTCATTTATTCTGGGCGTGTTGCCTATTAAATTCACCTCCACTAAGAGGGGACAAACAAAAAGAGCAGAAAAGGGCTCTCTTCATCTACGCCTATTGCTCGCTCTACATTGGTCGACCATGCAGGATGAAAAGAGACATCTTCTACTTTGGGGTGAAGTATACGTCAACTACTGACACCTGAAGGAGTCAGCTTGTCAGCGAAGAGGATCACTTCCCAACATTCAAGCAAGTCTGATACCCGACTTGCTCCACCCGTCTTGCACGGGAGGCCGGTTGACTATGCTGAGTGGGGCAGCCGACCTGCAACCACCAGAGTAGCACCCACTATCCCCTCACCTTCAGAGCCAGGTTACTGCTACAGAGCATTACTGCTCTCTTGCTGGTGGAATCATATAAATATTGTAACAGTAGAAAGGAGGAAGCGCAATTCCCCTGCCAGCTAAAGCAGGTAGTCCCCTTGCGTGAATTTCTATGGTTTTTGTAGTTTTGTCTACCTGTCCAGAAGTGCCCGTTACCTGTTTCCTGCTCTCTCTCCTATTTCTGAGATCTCAAGACACCCTGTTCCCTATCTCTTCTTTGACCTTCTCCAAAAACTCTTCCAGACTAAGGTCCCTTCTATCTTCGCCGGAGCGAGCCCTCACTGAGATAGATCCTTTCTTCACCTCGTTCTCTCCAATTATTACCATATAGGAAATCTTTTCAATCTGAGCATCCCGCACCTTTTTGGCTATGGACTCGTTTCTGTCATCTACCTCTACCCGAATGTCCTCGTCTTTTAACCTTCTCTCCACTTTCCGGGCATATTCTAAAAATCTCTCTCCAATGGTCATAACTTTGACCTGCACAGGAGAGAGCCACAAAGGGAGAGCACCAGCATAATGCTCCAGAAGAATGCCTAGAAATCTCTCTATGCTCCCCAAAAGGGCCCGGTGAATCATGACTGGACGATGCCGACAGCCGTCTTTCCCAACGTAGTCCAGGTCAAATCGCTCCGGCATGGCGAAATCCAGTTGAACAGTCCCGCACTGCCAGCTCCGGCCCATGCAGTCACGAATATGAAAGTCTATCTTCGGGCCATAGAAGGCCCCCTCCCCCGGATTGAGCTTATATCCAATCTCCAGGTCCTTCAGGGCTTCCTGAAGAGACCTCTCGGCATTAGTCCACATCTCGTCAGATCCTATGTGCTTTTCCGGTTTGGTAGAAAGCTCCACATGGTAGTCGCTGAAACCGAAGCTCCTGTAGAGATGGAGCACCAGATCTATTACCCCTTTTACTTCCTCCTTTACCTGCTCTGGCAAACAGTAGATGTGAGCATCGTCCTGAATAAAAGCCCGCACCCGGAGCAATCCATGCAATACTCCGGAAAGTTCATGGCGATGGACCAGACCCAGCTCGGACATTCTGATAGGAAGTTCCCGGTAGGAATGCTGTTTTGATTTATATATCAAATTATGGCCGGGGCAATTCATCGGCTTGACGGCGTAGTCCTGCTCATCTATTTTGGTGAAATACATATTCTCTTTATAGTGGTCCCAATGTCCCGACTTTATCCATAGCTCTTTATTAAGAATAATGGGCGTCCTGACTTCTACATACCCCCTCTTCTTGTGTTCCTCCCTCCACAAGTCCAGCATGCTGTTGACGACCACCATCCCTTTTGGATGCAGGAAAGGGAAGCCTGGCCCTTCATCATGAAAACTGAATAGATCCAGGTCCCATCCCATCTTCCTATGATCCCGCTTTCTCGCTTCCTCCAACTGGCCAAGATAGCTGTCCAGCTCCTCCTGACTAAAGAAAGCCGTTCCATAAATGCGCTGGAGCATCTTGTTTTTCACGTCCCCTCGCCAGTAGGCGCCAGCTACACTTAGAAGCTTAAAGGCTTTAATTTGTCCCGTGGAGTCGAGATGGGGTCCTGTACAGAGATCCACAAAATCTCCATGTCGGTAGATAGAAACAGTCTCGGCTCCAATATCCTGAA
>CAYYBB010000226.1:0-2806 GCA_964469465.1 uncultured Actinomycetota bacterium | reverse complement strand
CTCTGAGAAAGGCCATAAAGGGAGTACGAGTGATCTTCCATCAGGCTGCCACGGTAGGAGTGGGCCAGAGTATGTATGAGATCAGTCGCTACGTTCAGGTCAACACTCTGGGAACAGCCAATCTGTGCGACATTTTGGCTAACCAAAAGCACCAAGTGGAAAAGGTATTGGTGGCTGCCTCCATGAGCAGTTATGGGGAGGGAGCCTACAGTTGTAAAAAATGTGGTCAGGTGTCCCCTTTGCTGCGGCCCTTGGAGCAGATGGTCCAGGGGGATTGGGAAGTACACTGTCCGCACTGTGATTCTATCCTCAAGCCTATCCCTACCCGGGAGACTAAAAAACTGGAGGTAAACAGCATCTATGCCATTACCAAGAGAGATCAGGAGGATATGTTGCTGGGGGTGGGAAGAGCCTACCACATCCCCTCTGTAGCCTTGCGTTACTTTAATGTCTATGGGCCCAGACAGAGCCTGAGCAATCCCTACACCGGAGTGGTGGCCATATTTATGAGCCGGATTAAGAACAAGCGCCGGCCCATCATCTTTGAGGATGGTGAGCAGAGCCGGGACTTCGTCTGCGTGCACGACATTGTCCAGGCTAATATGCTGGCCATGGAGAAGGAGGAGGCTAACTACCAGATTTTTAACGTGGGAACAGGCCGTCCCATTACCATAAAGCAGATCGCCCAGGTTCTGGCCGAACTCTACGGAGTGGATATTGAACCCGACATAAGCAATACTTTTCGCAAAGGGGATGTAAGGCACTGCTTTGCCGATATCAGCAAGATCCAGGAGCAACTGGGTTATAAGCCCCGGGTGAGCTTTAAGGAGGACTTGCGAGAGCTCATCGAGTGGTCCCGCGAGGTGGCCGCAGTGGATAAGGTGGAGCAGGCCACCCAGGAGCTGAGGGAAAGAGGACTGATCTAGCCTATACAGACCAGATATTCCAGATGGACGAGGTTGAGAGAATTAGCGGTACTGTTATTGACCAGATCAAACATATCCCGCTATAAAGGAAGTATTGGTTAGGCAAAGACCGTATTACAAGAAGTCTCTAGTTTTGCTAAGGAGTAAGGTTGAAAGTTCTAATTACCGGTGGAGCCGGTTTTATCGGCTCGCATCTGTGCGACCGTCTGGTAGACATGGACCACCAGGTGGTCTGCCTGGATAACTTTGTTACCGGCATTCCTCACAACGTGACCCATCTGGAGGGTCGTTCCAATTTTGTCCTGGTGGAACATAATATCACAGAACCCTACGAGGCTCAGGTGGATCTCATTCTTCATCTGGCCAGCCCAGCCAGTCCCATCGATTATGCCAATCTCCCCATTGAGACCCTTCTGGTTAATTCCAGAGGTACTGCCAACATGCTGGAGCTGGCCAGGAAGAACCAGACCAGGATCATAGTGGCTTCTACCTCGGAAGTGTACGGGGATCCCGACACCAGTCCCCAGCGGGAGGACTACCACGGAAATGTTAATCCAGTGGGACCCCGAAGCTGCTATGATGAAGGAAAGAGGTTTGCCGAAGCCCTGACTATGGCCTATCACCATAAGTACAAGCAGCCCTTCACCATTATCCGCATCTTTAACACCTATGGTCCTCGCATGAGGCTCAATGATGGTCGGGTTATCCCCAATTTCATATCCCAGTGTCTCAGCAACCAGCCTATCACCGTCTATGGCGATGGTAGCCAGACCAGAAGTTTCTGTTATATTGATGATCTGGTGGAGGGGATTCTTCTGGCTATTAGCAAGGAAGAAGCCATCAATCAGATCATAAACCTGGGCAATCCCTTTGAAATTACTATCCTGGAGCTGGCTCACTATATTCGAACTCTTTGTAATTCCCAATCAGAGATTATGTTCAAGCCCCTTCCTAGGGACGATCCTCTTCAGAGGAGGCCGGACATCACCCGGGCCAGGATCCTTCTAGGATGGGAGCCCAGCTTTCCGCTCCAGGAAGGTCTAATGAGGACCATCAAGTTCTTTGCTACCAACCACTTTGAGTACGTTCCTGTAAACCTGGAGGATCTGACTCTGGAGAAGCTGTCCATCATCATGCCTGTCTACAATGAGGCTCCTACCCTGAGAGAGATTCTGGAGAGGGTCAAAAGTGTGGAAGTTCCAGATATGGACAAGGAGATTATTGTGGTGGATGATGGCTCCACTGACGGGAGCCGGGAGATCCTTAAAGAGATGGAGGGTGAGGAGATAACCGTGCTCTATCACCAGAGGAACCGGGGCAAGGGGGCGGCGGTGCGCACCGGACTTTCTGCCTGCACGGGAGACTATATCATCATCCAGGACGCTGATCTGGAATATGACCCGCGGGAGTACCGCAAGCTAATCCACCCTATTCTGGAGGGCAAAGCCACGGTAGTCTACGGCTCCCGTCTTACCGGAGAGAAAAGAAACCTGAGCTTTGGTTTCCTTTTGGGTAACCGGATTTTGTCTCTGCTTACAGATATTCTCTACAACACCAGTCTGTCCGATATGGAGACCGGCTATAAACTTTTCACCAGAGAGGCCCTGGAGGGAATTACCCTGAGGTCTAACCGCTTTGAGATCGAGCCGGAGATAACTGCCAAAATCTGCAATAAAGGGATCCATATATATGAGGTGCCCACCTCCTACGCGGGTCGAGATAAGGCTCAGGGGAGAAAGTTCTCCTGGACGGGTATCTTCGTGGCCATCTGGACCCTTGTGAAATACCGTTTTGTGGACTAGGATCCCTACCATGTTCTCAAGGCATTAAGTCGAAGTCTTCCCTCTAAATTCCGAGAGATTTTTATTACAAAACCTTCT
>CAYYBB010000225.1:0-2827 GCA_964469465.1 uncultured Actinomycetota bacterium | reverse complement strand
TACCAAGTGGTGAATTATTATCCGACTAGAGAGTAGATAGGATGAGATAGACACGGCTTTATATTGGCAAGTGGCACATGTTCTATTTTACATGTTAAAACACATGCATGTCTATTCACATGTAGGAGAAAGCAGATCTCCGGCGGTGCCTCTCAGCGGTAGTGTCGGTTCAACTCGGAGGCGTACCCGGTCCCCACTGTGTCGGCATTCTGTTCCAACCACTCACTGAAGAGTGTTTGTCCGGTGGGAGGGTTCTCGGAAACGAGGAGATCAGACATCAAACCCTCCACCTCATCCCCGGTAAGTACCACATCTTTGACAACGTAGCCCACCAACCTGGCAATGGAAAGCGCCAACCCCGGGCGGAGATGGATGATCTTAGCGGTGCTGTGGATCTTTTGGGCGATGAGTCGTACCAGTTGGTCAAAGGTGTAGATTTCAGGACCGACGGCGTCTACAATCACATTGTCATCTTCTTGGCCTGCCCGGACTGCTATCTCTGCCACATCTTCCACGTAGACTGGCTGGATTCGATAGTCTCCTTGTCCGAACACGGCAAACACCGGAAACTTCCTGAGAAGCCAGGCGATGTTGTTGATCAAGATATCCTCGATCCCGAAGATCACGCTTGGCCGGATGATGGCGTAGGACAGTTTTGAGTGCATGATGGCCTTCTCCAGGAGCCCTTTTCCTCTGAAATAGGGAAGAGATGAATCTTTGGAAGCGTTGGTGATGCTGAGGTGTACAATTCGGCGGACACCAGCTTCTTGGGCCGCTTGGATGAGCGTTTTGGTATTCTCGATGGCCTTATCGAAGGTAATCTGCCCCTGCGAAAAGCGCACCCAGTAGGTGTTGTAGAGGGTTGTTGCTCCCTGCAAACTTTTGGTCAATTGGCTCGGGTTATCGAAGTTGAATGGAAACACGCTGACTTGGTGGCCGAATGGGTTTTGACGGGTGGGGTGCCCAGTGAGGGTTCTGACTCTTTTCCCCATAGAAAGAAGTCGCCGGGTTATGTATTTGCCTGTGTAGCCGAAAGCTCCTGTCACTACGTTTAATTCGATGGTTTCCATGACCAGTGCCTCTCTATTGATGACTTATCTCAGCAATGGCGCATGACGTTTTCCGCTGTTTGTGAAGCCAGAAGGGTTTAGGCTAACAAAGGCACCCACAAATAGTGTGTTAGCCGTAGTTGGGTGGCTCTTTAAGCAACCGCCGTCCATGTACTACAGACATAACAAGAATTTGGCCCGGTTTTTCTTCTACTCTGTAGAGGACTCGATAATTTCCAACCAAGATCTCACGATATGGTAGATGTGGAAACTCAGGCACTTGCCTGCCCATAGATGGAAACTCAGCAAGATCTAGGACAGATTCTTGAATTCTTTCAACCTGTATTTGGGCATATCGAGGGGAATCCGTAGCTATAAACTCGTAGATTTCGCGCAAATCATGGAGCGCCCGTTTCGCCCATTTTATTTGAACCACTTAGATGTCTCCTTAACAACTTCCTCATGGGAAACGAGTCTTCCTTCACAGACATCTTTCTCAGCAGCCTCAAGTTTTTGTCTAAGGTAAAGACGATATATCAATTCGTCAACATCGATTTGCTCCGGAAGATCCTTAATCATATCGAGAACCTGTCGCTTTGCAATAATCATCGCAGCACCTCCTTTCTTTGCCGATTATGAAGTCCCATTATGGTTAACAGCGGTGTATACGAACTTTTGGTTCGGACATGCCGCAATCCCCTGACCTAGCACGAATGCTAGTTGATAATCGCTTGTATGTCAAGCTATAGTACAGATGCACACTTATATAAGTGCACCAAGTAAACCTAGGTAGCCAGGTACCAGTCTTGCCGGGCGGCAAAGCTCTGTTTAAAACCGTCAAAGAGGAACTCAGACTTTGAAACTGCATTCTAAAGAGAATCGAAACTATTTACCCCTGGCCAGACTGATCCGCCTGGAAATAGAGGGGTGGGTGTAGAAAAGGAACTCGATCAGGGGATGGGGGTACTTGTCGGCCAGATTACGTTTCGCCACACCCTCCATAAAGGAGACAAAAGCTTCTGGCTTATCTGTTAGATCCAGGGAGAAAAGGTCAGCCTCTCGTTCCCAGAATCTGGAAAAGGCATTTTTGGCCGGAGATAGAAGGAAGAGGACCAGGGTAGATATTAGAAAGACCAGGGGCAAGTTGGAGAGATCCCCAATATCACCCGCTCCCCAGTACACTCCCGGTCCCCGGAAGAAAACCTGCAGGGATACTAAAGCTAAGGCCATGGTTGCCGCTTCCAACAGAGTCATTTTCCAGAGATGGCCAAGCTGTTGGTGGCCCATCTCATGGGCCAGTACCACTTCCACTTGGTCCTGAGTAAAACCTTCTAGAAGAGTGTCCCCCAGTACGATCTGCCTGCTTCTCCACAGGCCAGCAAAAAAGGCATTAGCCTTTTTGGTCCTTCGGCTATAGTCCATGACCCTTACTTTCTGGATCTTCAGCCTGGCCCTTCGGGCTAGATCTAAAATACGGCCCTCCAGATCCTTGTCGGAGAGGGGCCTTAATTTATAGAAAATAGGTATCACCACTACAGGAAAGATATAGGCTACAAAAATACTGAAAGCCCCATAAAGAAGACTGGCGTAAATCCACCAGTAGCTGGCAAAATTGTTAACCAAAGAGTAGAAAATCTCCATCATAAGGATGGTGACGGGCAGAGAGAGACCAAGGCTCTTTAGTTGATCTATCAACCAGGAGGGGAAACCTTGGGTGGAGAGGGAAAAACGATGTTCCAGCAAAAAGCCCCGATAAAGACAGAAAGGAAGAAGAATCA
>CAYYBB010000224.1:0-2835 GCA_964469465.1 uncultured Actinomycetota bacterium | reverse complement strand
AAAAAATTTTGTGCCTCTCTCGATATAACTCAATCCTCAACCTCAAAATATCTACCGTCACCCCCAGCTCTTCTGCTATTTCCCACTCCGTCCTGTCTCCTATTCTGGCCAGTACCTCTTCCAGCTCTCTATCTGAAATCAAAACTAGAGCTGTTTCTTTTTCTACTTTGCGCTCTGCTTTTCGGGTTGGAATGGCCTCAGTGACGCTGAAGTGAGCAACGGGCCTGATGGCCAGGAGTCTTTTGGTGGTGAATGAGCTCGTGGGTGATAGTGCAGTTCTTTTTAATCTCGGTGAGAGTAGAATCGATCACAATGAATTTGTCTAGGCCGTCGGAGACATAGAAGCCTTCGATGCCATAGGGTAGGCACTTTTCGTAGATATCGATTTCTAGATTTTCTGCTTTGGCTCTTGGATTTTGCACTTCAGGCGAGAAGAATTATCTAGAGTCTCTATCCTGAAAATACACCTTTGGATACCGACTACCGTTTTTGAACGGCATTGCTGAAGACTTCAAGCAGCCTCCAGCACTACCTTATAGCCAAGGGCCTCCAAACGTTTTAGACTTCTTAGGACAACAGCTTTCTCATCCCGTTTGTCAAAGTAATTTGCTCCAAGCTCCTGATATGAAGTACCCTTCTTAAGCATGTGGTAAATTATAACGAGTATCGTGTGGGCCACAGCTAAGGCGGCACGTTTCTTCCCCCGTCTGGCAGCAAGGCGGTGATACTGGGCAGAAAGATAGGTATCTTTGCTGCGGCTGGTGGCATTTGCAGCTTCAATTAGGGTTGCCTTCAGCCATTTGTTCCCTTTATTTGACTTGCCACTCTTGCGTTTGCCGGCGCTCTCGTTATTTCCAGGTGCCACACCTGCCCAAGAGGTAATATGAGCATCGGTGGGGAATCTCTCCATGTTTAAGCCTGTCTCAGCCAGTACCTGCTCGGCTACCCTTCTTCCTATCCCAGGTATCTCATCCACTCTCTCTATCGCTTCCTCAAAAGAGTGCATCCGCTTCTTTATCTCCTCACTTAAGCCCTCTATCTCTTGGTCTAAAAATTCGATGTGCCGCATCTGAGTAGAGAGCAGCATCCGCTGGTGTTCGCCCAGCAATCCCCGCAGTGCTCTCTTAAGCTCTGCCATCTTGTTCTTTAGTCTGCCTTGGGCCATATCTGCCAGTAAGGAAGGATCATCTGTGCCAGATATGATCGCCTTAAGTATACTTCGCCCTGACTTTCCCAGTATGTCACTGGCTACTGAGCCTAGTTTGATGTTTGCTCCTTCCAGTACCTTCTGGATACGGTTTGCTTCTGCTGCTCTTTCCCTGATAAGGCTCTGGCGGTAACGTACCAGTTCCCTTAGCTCCCGCTGGTCTTTATCCGGGATAAAACTGCCTCGCAAGAGACCGTGCCGCAGAAGGTCTGCTATCCACTCTGCATCAGCTACATCTGTCTTTCGGCCCGGTACTGCCTTGATATGCCGGGCATTTACCACTAGAAGGTCCATCCCTAATCCTTCAAGCAGGTTGTATGCTGGTTTCCAGTATACCCCCGTGCTTTCCATGGCCACATGCGTGCATCCCTCTTTTGTCAGCCAGTCCGCGAGCTCAAGTAAATCCTCTGTCATTGTCCCGAAGGTTCGCATCTTTCTTCCTTCAGGTGTGATCAGACAGGCTGTGATACTTCTTTTGTGCACGTCTAGCCCACAACACCGCTTATGCAAAACTTCCACCTATCCACCTCCTTCATCTTATAACCGGTTGCGATGACCTACTGGATAGATTCTATCCTGCGTGCTTCCCTTAAAGGAGCAACAATTCGTGGTGCCTTCAGGTCATCGGGGTCAGACTTGTAAGCGGGCTCTTAGCACCAAGGAGAGCCGACCTCCTTCAGCCGGTTGCTTCTAAGGTGGACATATTCTACACTACCCTTTTTCATCCTTTCGTGGTGCCGCTGTAGGCGGCATGAGTGACTTGTATCTAATATCGGCTGCGGTACCAGCGTCCAGGGGCCAAACAGTCTTTGTCCCGTCTTCTACGTGATACACAATCCGAAGATGTCTTTTGGCCCAACGCCATGTGTCATCCGGATAGATATCATCGCGCCTGATAGGGCGGATCCTATCTCTTATTTCATGATAGCGAGGATTTCTGGTAACATCATTTTCAAATTCTGGGATATATCGAGTGTCTTCATGGTGAGCCTCGAAATACTTCACAAAGGATCTGGCAGGCGGGCTTATTTTCCACTTATCTTGCGACATTCTCTCTCACTATATCTACCAGAGATTTTTTGAAATCTTCCCATGACAAAGTCGTCTTTTGGGCCTTTATTTCTTCATAAGCTTGAGCTACCCTTTTTCGCATACCGGGAATGGCATTAATTTCCGCAGTTGCCTTCCACTCCTCAAGACATTCATAGAAAATTGAGGGCTCTCCTTTCTCTAAGGCTTCATGGGCCGCCTCAAGGCATGATTTTATAAAGCCTTCTTTATCGTGAAGATTATCCAAAATAAACTCTATTTGAGTCTTAAAGTCTTTCATGGTCAAAGCGAATCTTCTTTTTCTTCTTTTGCCAGAAAAGAGTCTTTGTATTTATCATAATTCTCTTGTAGCGCTGAGATCAAGGCCGGGACAAGATTGGCGGGTATGACTATTCTGGCTTTAGTTGGAGCCTCGAGACGGGCACTCTCTTTGACTTTCTCCAGTTCATCCTTATAGACAGGCGAGGCCTCACAAAAAGTCAAGGTGAAATCGAAAGGAGTATGATTAATGTTTACGAAATTTGGTAATTGCTCAATATCCTGTGGGAAAAACAAACAACTGATTGATGAAAAAAATA
>CAYYBB010000223.1:0-2844 GCA_964469465.1 uncultured Actinomycetota bacterium | reverse complement strand
ATTTGCTTTTTGCAGGCATATTTTTGTATTTTTTGTGAAAGTTGCGGAATCGCTGGGGGAGGGGGTAAAATATGTTAAATTAAAGATAGTAAAGATAGGGTGGCTGAGTAGTTACGAAAGGGTTAACTGTGAGGCATTGGCTAACTTATTGTACGAGGTCTTCTTAAAATTTAGAAAAACTAAACTGTTACCGGCTGAGATGTCAAACCCGGTGGCTTCTTACGCCATGCTCGGAGTGCTGACCGATATGCTCGATCTTGAGATCGACCTGTCAGATATCTCCAAGGAGGCAGTCCAGATGGCTGAAGCGCGGAAATCTCTATCCCAGGAGGTGATGGACAAATATATCGACCACTTCACCGAACCTATCTGGGAACGGAATCCGGGCGATGAAAACCAAGCAGCCTAAAGAAACAAAGGAGGTGCCAGAGTGACTAGACAACCAGGAGGGCGTTGGCCGCCGACGTCAGGAGGAGGAGATCATGTACCATGGGAGAATATTTGGCAGAAGATAGTCGGCAAGATGGGAGGTGGGGATAGACGGAAGTTATGGATTGTAATCGGGATTGTGGTGGTAATCTGGGCGGCAAGCGGGATATATGTCGTTGGGCCTGGCGAAGTGGGCGTGGTGAGGCAGTTTGGGAGATTTGTGGCGCAGACAGACCCCGGATTGAACTATCGCCTGCCCTGGCCCGTCCAGAAGGTTGATGTGGTCAATATGGCCGAGGTAAGGAGGACTGAGATTGGCTTCCGGACGGTGGAAGAGCCGGGAAAACCGGCGAGCTATATGCGAATGTTAGAGGAATCTCTGATGCTCACCGGGGACGAGAACATAGCTGATATCCAGGCCCTGGTACATTATCGGGTAAAAGACGCCTCGCACTTCGTGTTCAAGGTTAGAGACCCCGAACAGGCACTCCACTCGGCGACCGAGGTCGCCCTGAGGACCATCGTCGGCAACACCACTATTGATCATGCCATGACCGTGGGTCGACCCCAAATAGAAGCGGATACCAGAATCATCTTACAGGGGCTGCTGGACGATTACCAGACCGGGCTGCATGTAGTTGAACTCAAGCTACTGGTAGTAGACCCTCCTGATGAGGTGAAGGACGCCTTCCATGAAGTCGTTCGTGCTCTAGAGGATAGGGAGAGATTTATCAAAGAGGCCGAAGGATATGCAGAAAAAGTAGTTCCCGAGGCCAGGGGGAATGCAGAAAAGGAGATAAGAGCTGCCGAAGCCTATAAAGAGGAGAGGGTGCTGCTGGCCCAGGGAGACGCAGCCAGGTTTCTGAAGGTTCTGGAGGAGTACCGAAAGGCAGAGGATGTGACCCGGCAAAGGCTATACCTGGAAACGATAGAACGGGTCCTGCCTGATACCGAGAAGATCATTATCGATCCTGAAGTCAGCGGCAACCTGATGCCGTTCTTGCCCTTGGCGGAACTGACGGAAGGGGAGAAACCAGGGGAGGCTAAAGAATGAGAAAAGTAGTGATAACCATAATAATCGTACTGGCGGCCCTGATAGTGTTGAGTCAGACCATATTTACCATAGATGAGACCCGGCAGGGGATCATCCTTCAATTGGGAGAGTATGTGAGGACAGTTGATGAGGCGGGGCTACACTTCAAACCCCCTTTCATTCAGACGGTGCACCGCCTTGAGAAGAGGGTGCTGGTCTCCGATGCCCCTCCGGCGGAGTACCTCACCCTGGACAAGAAGAGGTTGGTGGTGGACAGTTACACCCGGTGGCAGATTGAAGACCCCTTAGAATTCTACAAGGCGGTGCGGGATGAAGCCGGGGCCCTGGCGAGGGTGGATGGCATCGTCTTCTCCGAGTTAAGGAAGGAGCTTGCGGCACATAATTTCAGGGACATAATCGGCCGCCAGAGGGAGCCGATTATGGAGACGGTAGCCCAGAGAGCCAGCGAGATAGTGGGTGAGCTCGGAATAGATATAATAGATGTCAGGATAAAGCGGGCTGACCTTCCACCAGAAGTCGAGGCCAGTGTCTTCGACCGCATGAAGGCGGAACGGGACAGGATAGCCATGAGATACCGCGCTGAAGGAGAAGAGCGGGCCAGGGAAATCAGAGCAGAGGCGGATAAGCAGGTGACCATTATCCTGGCGGAGGCTTACAAGGAGGCTAAGACCCGAAGGGGAGAGGGAGATGCCGAAGCTACCAGAATCTATGCCGAGGCCTTTGGAGAAGACCCTGAGTTCTACTCCTTCCTGAGAACGCTGGAGGCATATGAAAAGTTCCTCGCTGGGGGAACTACGCTGGTGCTGGGATCCGACTCCGAACTCTTCAGATTCCTGGAGAGTCCGCAACCCAGGGAATGAGAACCGTGATCCGCAATGGCACACCCTGACTATTACGCCATCCTTCAGGTCCATCCCGAGGCAGACAAAGAGGTAATCAACGCCGCCTACCGCCGACTGGCAGCAAAGTACCATCCTGATGTGAGCACCTCGCCGGGTACGGCCGAGAAGATGAAACAGCTCAATGAGGCCTATGAGGTGCTCTCCGATCCAGCCAGGAGGGCGGCTTATGATCGCTCCGGCGGAGTAACCTCCGTAAGGGAATTGCCATCCGGGAGGAGATGGGGCAGGTTTATCGTACCTGTTGGCCTGCTGATATTTATTCTGATAGCAGCCAGACTGGGGATTAGACTAGTATTGCTGCTGCTATTCCTCGCCGTGGCTATATGGGTAATAGGTAAGTTTTTCGAGAATTCCTAGCTTCTCTGCAAGGTTTGTCACAACCTGAAAGACGCTATGATGACGCAGGTGACAGAGGTCTAAAGTGAGATAACTATTCCACAACTGGCGGAGAGGGAGGGA
>CAYYBB010000222.1:0-2880 GCA_964469465.1 uncultured Actinomycetota bacterium | reverse complement strand
CTCAGGTGTCAGATTCAACTGGCACCTGTGTTGCTCAGGCAACTGAGAACCCCCGCACTTTAGTGCTGGGGAGTGTCAAAGGATGGCAGATATGAAATACAAAAAAAGAAAACTTAGTGAAGAAGAAATCGACCAGTTGGTAATTGCCGAGGCAGAGGACCTGACAAAGTGGGAAGAACCCATATCCGTCAAACCTACCTCCATTCGCCTCTCACCATCAATTATTGAGAAAGCAAGGTACCTTGCCAAACTCCACAAAGCGCGCGGGTATCAGACATGGCTAAAACATATCATCGAAGAGCGGATTAAGCTGGAAGAGGAAATCCTATCAAATTTTAAGCGAGAGCTAAAGTCATAGCCCTGAAAAAGCACCTATTTTTTTACGCCCTTTATTTCTCGATATTGCTCATATTTCCTTCTTTTTTCCCTCTCCTTCTTCCAGGAGATTATTATGTCCCGGGTGTGGTATAGGGAAAAGAGGGCCAGGAAGAAGGCCAGTATCAAGATCGGTATATAGAAGTACAGGAAGAACAGGAGCAAGAACAGGAGCACCCAGCAGGCCAGAACTGCCACTGTCCTGGCCACGAGAAGTGTGGTGGTTTTTCTTTCCTTTCCAGGATCCTCAGGCGAGATCTCCAGGATCAACACCTTCTTTGTTCATTTATGTGGACTATCCTTTATAGGAATAATAATGCTGAATGGGCACCATGTCACAGAGCTGGTCCCCAAGAGAGAAGGACTGTTACCGAAAAGAGATCCCTTTCTCTGGAGGTAGAATGAGTGTCATCTTAGCTTGTGGGCCACAATGAATTGCAAAATTGCTGTTTGGGTATTATATTTGTTTGTGAAGGAGGAAGGGAAGTGGTAACTACAACCCGAGAAAAGAAATTACAGCAAGAACTAGAAAAACATAGAGGCGAGTGGGTAGCAATAAAAAACGACCAGGTTATCGCTTTTGGCAAGACTGCTCACAGCGCCTACCGAAAGGTAAAGAATAAGAAAGATATACAGCTTTTGAAAAAGGTCCCTTCAATCGGCGGAGCTGAGCTTCTCTTCTAATGAGAGTTCGCCTAAGGTACAAAAAAGAGAATGACCTCATCTTCCCGATCATAAATGTAATCCTTCGAAGTGATGAAAAATCAACTCCTCCAGTTGAAGCGCTACTAGATTCAGGAGCAAGTCGCTCTTCTTTTGATATCGGGATCGCAAGAATCCTGAAACTAAAACCCTGGTGGAAATTTTGGTGAAACCAGGTTACAATATCTTTGTGGGAGTATCCCACCCAAACCTAAGGAGGCGATAAGAGATGGCTGAAAAGACCCAAGTAGCGGTGCGGATAGACGAAAAAGGCCGAGTGACTCTGCCCAAGAGCATAAGGAAGGCCCTGGGGGTGGAGGCCGGGGACACCCTTTTCCTCAAGTATGAGCCAGAAGGTAAGCTGGTGCGCCTGGCACGGGCAGTAAACCCTTTTGACATTTTGGCCGAGCATGCTATCAGAGAATACCAGGAGGGGCGCACAAAGACCATAGAAGAATACACAAGGGAGCACAACGTTCGCCTAAATGGATAGCCCCTTTGAAGTACGCCTGACCAGAAACGCGGAAAAAGACCTGCTTGGGCTGCGGGATCTGACGGAAAGAGCAACCAATGAAATCCTGGCCTTAAAACAGAACCCGCATAAAGGACACCCGCTGAAAGGCAGCCTGCGCGGGGCCAGAGCCCTGGAATTCTCTCTAAAGGGAGTAGCCTACCGGGCAGCCCATGTGGTGCTGGAGAGCCAGCGCGTTTGCCTGGTATTTATGGTGGGTCCTCACGAAGGGTTTTACGAAAAGGCTGAGCGCAGGGTTAAGGCATTGAGGCAGCGTTTAGACCATATGGTAAAATAAAAAAAGAGGTATTTTTCCATTTATGTAGAAATTACAATCATGTGAGATGTGAAGACCTGAGATTGCTTCACTGTGTTGGTGGTTAAAGCTTACATCTAATGAAGGGAACTGACCAGGGGCGGTGAGAGAAATGGAATATCAAGAGATCATGAACAAAAACTTTAGACGTTCTCTTTTGGGTTTCAACCGGGAGGAGGTGCGAGCTTTTCAGAGGGAACTATGGGGCGAAGTAAGGCTCCTGTCCGAGAACCTGAAATCTACTACCGAGCAATTGGACAAGTTCAAATCTCTGGAAGGTGAGCTCCTGGACGCCCTAGGTAAGGCCAAGGAGATAATAAGAGAAGCAGAAGAGGAAGCCAGAGTCAAATCGGCGGAGATTGTGGGTCGGGCCGAAAGAGATGCTGCTCTGGTTAAAGCAGAGGCCTATGCGGAAGTAGAGAGAGCCAAGAGGGAGCTGGAAGATCTGAAGAGGCAAAAGGACGAAGTGGTGGGAAGGATCGTCTTCATATCCGAGTCTATGAGAACTCTTATGGACAGATGTCAGGAGGTTCTGGCCGGCGAGAGGAAACCGGCTCAAGTTTCCGAGGAACAGGCCCCTCCCTCAGAGAAAATTGCTGCCCCAAGAGAAAAAGCTGCTTCTCGAGAGGCCAGGCTCTGGCCCACTCCAGCCGTAGCGCAGAGAGTGGCCCGAGAGGAGAAGGCGGAAGAAGTAGAAGGCATTGGGGTGGACAAAACTAGGGTGGCTCAGGAGGAGCCCAAGGAAGCACCACCTAATATAGTGGAAGTGGTGGTGCATAATATAAAAGAGATAAGGATGCTAAAGAAGCTGGAGGAGGCTTTCTGTAGCATCGATGGAGTAAAAGAGGTGGTCTTCAAGCAGTTTAGAGATGGAACGGCCCATATCGATCTGGCTCTTTCCACGGAGAAATTTAATCCAGAAATACTCAAGAACGTCATCCCCTTTGAGGTGGACATCGTTAGCGGAAATAGATAA
>CAYYBB010000221.1:0-2898 GCA_964469465.1 uncultured Actinomycetota bacterium | reverse complement strand
AGCTTCGGAAAAAGGTGCTAAACACTGGCTTTTGACCTTTTTGCAGGAACGCCAAGAATGGAAAGCAAAGAGAAGATGGTGAGCTAAGATGAAAAGGGGAAAAGGTCACTTCGGTCCTTTTGGGGGAGCTTACGTCCCCGAGACCCTCATGTCTGCTCTGGAGGAGCTGGAGGCTGCCTATCTTAAATCTAAGAAGGATAAGGAGTTTGCTCGGGAGCTGGATTACTATCTGAGGAATTATGCTGGACGCCCCACTCCTCTTTACCATGCAGAAAGACTCTCTCAGGCTCTGGGTGGAGCACAGATTTATCTCAAACGGGAAGACCTTCTCCATACCGGTGCCCATAAGATCAATAACACCCTGGGTCAGGTTCTTCTGGCTAAAAGGATGGGCAAGACCAGGATTATCGCCGAGACCGGTGCCGGCCAGCATGGGGTAGCTACGGCTACAGCAGCAGCTCTTTTCGGTCTGGAATGTCAGATCTACATGGGAGAGGAAGATGTTCGGCGGCAGTCACTCAACGTCTTTCGGATGAAGCTCCTCGGCGCCGAGGTAGTGACTGTCCATTCCGGAAGCAAGACCCTTAAAGATGCTATCAATGAGGCCATGAGAGATTGGGTTACCAATGTAAGGAACACCTTTTATGTTCTGGGCTCTGTGGTCGGTCCTCATCCCTATCCCAGTATGGTCAGGGATTTTCAGAGGGTGATTGGGGAGGAGACCAAGAAGCAGATAATGAAGATATCTGGCCGGCTCCCTGACTACGTCCTGGCCTGCGTAGGAGGAGGGAGCAATTCCATAGGCATCTTCTATCCCTTTTTGAGGACCAGCGCTAAGCTGATAGGGGTGGAGGCTGCTGGTCTGGGTCTGGATACCGGGAAACATGGGGCCTCCCTCTCCCGGGGTAGCAAAGGAGTGTTACACGGCTCTTTAAGTTATGTCTTAGAGGATGAGTATGGTCAGATACTGCCTGCTCATTCTGTTTCTGCTGGCCTGGACTACCCTGGAGTGGGGCCGGAGCATAGCTATTTTAAAGAGCAGAGACTGGTCCAGTACGAAACGGCCACCGACCAGGAAGCCCTGGAGGCATTCCAGCTTCTTTCCAGGACGGAGGGAATCATCCCTGCCCTGGAGAGTGCCCATGCCCTGGCCTACGCCATGAAAGTGGCGCCCCAAGACAGAAAAGACGAGCTTATGGTAATAAACCTCTCCGGCCGGGGAGATAAGGATGTCACAGTGGTGGCCGAGATTTTGGGAGTTGAGCTGGGCGAGGATTAATAAATCCCCGGAAAGGATTGCAGCGTAGTGGAATCCAAGATCGAGAAGACCTTTAAGAAAACCAGAGCGCAGGGGAGACTGGCTCTGATGCCCTACCTTACCGGGGGGTATCCCACCCCGGCAGATTGTCTGGGAATCCTCAAGCTTCTGGCTGATCTGGGATGTGATCTTATTGAGCTGGGTGTGCCCTTTTCTGACCCTTTGGCTGACGGCCCAACCATCCAGAGGTCCACTCAGGTAGTTCTCAGCCAGGGAGTGAATCTGGATCACATATTTGAGCTGGTAGGGGATCTCAAGGCCTATGCCGATGTGCCGGTGTGCTTGATGCCTTATTACAACATCCCCTATCGTTATGGGCTGGGCAAATTTGCCCGCAAAGCAGCAGAGTCAGGAGTAGATGGGGTGATTATCCCTGACCTGTCCATAGAGGATTCCGAAAGCTGGCGTAAGGTAGCCTGGAAGGAGGGGCTGGACACCATATTTCTGGCAGCTCCCACCAGTTCCGTGGAGAGGCTTAAGAGAATATCCCAGTTGTCCAGAGGATTCATCTACTGCGTTTCCCTCCTGGGAGTTACGGGAGCCAGAAGGGAGCTTCCGCCAGAACTGAAGGAGTTTATTCTCACCATCAGAGAAGTGACGGATAAATATCTGGCAGTGGGTTTTGGCATCTCTCGTGGACAACAGGTAGAAGTTCTCAGAGGCTTAGCTGACGGCGTCATTGTCGGCAGTGCCTTAATTGACTTAATCGAGGAGAACAAAGACCCCAAGGAAAGATCCAGGAAGCTGAAAGCGTTTATTCGAGAATTTTGAAGAAAACATCAACTACTTGGACAGATTTCCCAGGCGATTCCACAAATTGTCCAACAGGAAATAGTCCGTCAATCTCCCATTGTCGGCATTGAAGGGAGAACTTATGGCGGCAAGTGGAGAGAGAAGAAGGATCAAACGAGATAAAGGAGGAAGCAATCATGGCCGTCAATATAAACCTAAAGGTGACTTCTTTTGGTCAGCTCGTCTTTGAAATTGGTAAGCCTCTTCCTTTGGTCGAGGAACCCCCGAGTGTCCCAGTACACGAAGAGATTCGCTATCGTGAACCACTAGAGACGGCATCACTAATCTACGATGTTCAGTATGAGCAAGAACTAAGGAACTATATTGTTCCTTTCTCTACTGCGTGAGAATGGTTGCTGTGGGCTGTGCTCGGAGGATTTGGGGTCCGCCGCATCGCTTAACATCCATTGAGAGCGGAGGCTTCAGGAAATGTTTTGCTTGCTCTTGGCGAAGCCAATCTCCCGAAACAAAGTGTCGTCAATGTCTCTCAAATTTACACAGTGGACAAGCGGGATCTGGTTGAGAAGATTGGTACGCTCTCAAGCCAACGGGTGCGAGAAATCCTCGCCAGTATTCACCTTTTGCTAGAACCACGTGACGTTAAGGAATAACGGCAGGACTTCAGTTACCAGGAGGTTGCCAGCTCCGATTCTTTCGCGAAACTCTGTTGGCTCAAGGTGGGTAAAATTCAAGCTCTCGGAGGCTCTCATCAAGGAGCTCGATAAGAAAAAAGTTTGGCTCTTCTCCCTAGAGTATGGACCATATGAGTGACCACCGTCTATCCTGTA
>CAYYBB010000220.1:0-2924 GCA_964469465.1 uncultured Actinomycetota bacterium | reverse complement strand
GGTGACCAACTTGTCCTTATTCTCAAGGATGGACATTTTGAACGCAAGCCTATTGCCGATATCGTTGCCGAAAGGGATACTTCACTTCGGGTACCCTGTTTCGGTCCAGATGGCAAGATACAGTTCGGAAAGGTTACCGGGTTTTATGCACATCCATTCCACAGCAGGCTGCTTCGTGTACGCACGGCTAGTGGACGCTCAATTCGTGTCACTGATGACCATTCGTTGTTTAGTCTTGATTCTGATGGCATGAGGAGTGTCAAAACTTCTGAACTAGTGATCGATCAGTCATTTATTGCCGTGCCTAAAAGCTTGCCTTTCTTAGACGAGCCGCTCTGCGAACTTGATTTGCTATCCTTGTTAAGGAATGGTGAGGACATTGTGGTAAGAGGACCATATGTCAATCAGCTCATCCGTCAGGCTATCGCTGTTCTTAGCCGAAAACGGTGCGCAGTACTTTTGGAAGCCGGCGAGAAATACATGTATGATCTGCTGAGCAAGCACATTGGGATTCGGCTGCCCAGATTTTTACGTCTGGCTGAAGCGGCAAACCTTACTATAGACCCGAGTAGGCTGATGCTCTCGACAATCAAGCGACGTAAAGGTATACCGGCGATAATGACTTTGAGCGAAGAACTTTGTACCTTCTTCGGCTTATGGCTGGCGGAAGGTTCGTTTTCCAAAGGGAGGAGCGTGCGTTTCAGTATTCATGCTGATGAGGCGGATACCATTATTGACCTTTGCGCACGTCTTTTTGGCGAAGTTACTGTCCATCGTCCTGAAGACATTAAGTCGGTGGATGTCATCGTCTCCTCGCTCCCGCTGGTCAAAGCGATGCAGGCACTAGGTTTCGTGAGTGGGGCACACCAAAAGTGTGTGCCAGCTTTCGTTTACAATCTGTCAAGGCCAAATTTGGCTGCTTTTCTGCGTGGCTATTTCTCCGGCGATGGCTCGGTTAACTACACGACACCGGCCCCGCAAGTCGAAATCTCCACAGCTAGTTCAGCCCTGGCGGATGATGTTTGTTATGTACTGTTGTATTTTGGTATTGTAGCCAAGATATATGACCGGCCTGCTGAGTCAAGCAAACGTATCTGCTTCGCGGACGCCGAGAATTTAGAACGCTTTTTGGAGATTGGCTTCTTAGATTCAGACAAGAATTCAGTCATTAAGCATTATCTTGCCACAGAGCCGGCGCCTCGTCGTGACCGCATGCCATTAGCAGCCGTGCAGGACCAACTCGGTTGGAGAGTTAATGCTTGGAAAGGGCTGGCTGGTATCGGCGTTGAGGCAGCCAAGCAGAGATTGGAAACATTGCCTGCCTTGTTAGAGCCGGCGTTGGAAGGCGATCTATTTTGGGACAAAGTGGTAGCAATAGAAGAACTGCCTGATCATCCGGAATTTGTTTACGATATCGCAGTTGAACCAGGCGAGAACTTTGTTGCAGGTTTTGGCGGTATCTTTGCACACAATAGTGAGGCACACCTAAGAGCTATCTTTGAGAAGGCAAACGAACAAGCCCCAGCGATAATCTTTATGGATGAGATCGACGCCATAGCTTCCAAGAGGGAAGAGATCAGGGGTGACCAGCAGGTATAGAGAAGGGTTGTCGCCCAGCTTCTAGCCCTGATGGATGGCTTAAAGTCAAGAGGACAAGTGATCGTCATCGGCGCTACCAACATCCCTAACGTGCTTGACCCGGCTCTGCGGAGACCAGGTAGATTTGACCAGGAGATTTCGATAAGTATTCCTGATAGGAATGGAAGGCTGGAGATACTTCACATCCATACCAGGGGGATGCCTTTGGCAGAGGATGTAGACCTGGAAAGGCTAGCTGAGATTACTCACGGATTTGTGGGGGCAGATCTTGAGGCATTGTGCCGCGAAGCGGCTATGGTGACCCTAAGAAAGATCATGCCCAAAATTGAGTTCGATATCGACTATATTCCCTACGAAACACTGCTGGAATTACAGGTCACCATGGATAATTTTCTGGAGGCCTTAAATGAAGTGGAACCATCGGCTATCAGGGAGGTGTTTACTGAAATCCCCGATGTAAAATGGAGCGATGTGGGTGACCTGGAAGAGACAAAGCGAGTATTGAAGGAGACTATCGAGTGGCCTTTAAAATATCCAAAGTTACTTGAATACGCCGGAACCAAGCCACCCAAAGGGATACTATTGTACGGTCCCCCCGGTACAGGCAAAACGTTGCTCGCTAAGGCTGTGGCCAGCGAAAGCGAAGCCAATTTTATCTCTATTAAAGGGCCAGCTCTTTTATCAAAGTATGTGGGAGAGTCTGAGAAGGGAATTCGTGAGGTCTTTAAAAAAGCCAGGCAAGCCAGCCCTTGCATTCTTTTTCTTGATGAGATAGACAGTTTAGCTCCCGTTAGAGGCTCTGGAGGTGGAGATTCCCACGTTACTGAGCGAGTAATTAGTCAGTTTCTTACGGAGTTAGATGGAGTAGAAGAGCTTAAAGGAGTGGTAGTCTTAGCTGCCACTAACCGCTTAGATATTGTTGATCCAGCCTTGCTTCGAGCGGGTAGATTCGATTTCCTACTGGAGCTTCCCCTTCCTGATGAGAAGGCCAGGCTGGAGATATTTAAGGTCCATACCAGAGGCAAGCCCCTGGGTGAGGACGTGGACCTGGAGACTTTGGCCAGAGCTACGGATGGGCTTGCAGGCGCAGAAATAGAGTCGATTTGCAGGAAAGCTTCCATGTTAGCCATTAGAGAATTTCTGGAGTCCAAAAGGGGTAAGGAGGAGCAAGATTATAGTGACTTCAAGATTTCTCTAAAACATTTCAAGGAAGTGATGGAACAAGAGAAAGAGCGATTTTGCGGGCCATTTCAGAGATAAGCAGTTAACCCAAAGATATCTGATCAGGAGGTCAGGAGTGGGATCATGGGTGACCCAATAAATGG
>CAYYBB010000219.1:0-2965 GCA_964469465.1 uncultured Actinomycetota bacterium | reverse complement strand
ATCTCCCGGAATTGGGGGGAAGCTTTTAGGGTGAGGAGTAATCCCCGGATGTCGACGGAAGAAGGGAAAACGGTATTATCAACCCGGGGATAGCTGATCAGCCCTCTCATGTACAGGCCCTCAGCTATGTTCATGGCCGAAGCCGGCGAGAGACCCAGTTTGGCGGCACTGCTGAGGAGAACAGTGGTATTCATGGGCGCAGGAGGGGCCTTCTTCCTTTCTATTTCTCGTATGGAAGTCACCAGGCCTTCCTCTCCCAGCCTGGCGAAGACTTCTTCCGCCTCTTGCTTTCGCAGAAAGCGTCTGGTCTTATGGAAGGCTTCGAACTCCTCCCCGCCGTCCTTCAGCTTGACCTTGACCTGCCAGTAGGGAGTTGGCTTGAAGTCCCGGATCTCCAACTCCCTCCGGACCAGAAGAACCAGGGTAGGGCTCTGAACTCGACCCACGGAAAGAAAGTTATCCCAGAGTCTGGTGGAGGCCAGGGAGATAAATCGGGTCAGAACCGCTCCCCAGATAAGATCAATCTCCTGCCTGGTACTTCCTGCCTCAGCCAGATCCTCATAGGGTTCCTCCAGATTTTGGAAAGCCTGCTGGATCTCCGACCTGGTGATAGCCGAGTATCTGGCCCTTTTAATCTCCAGGCCCGGATTCACCTCTCGGATGACTCCCACAGCATCCATGCCAATGAGCTCACCCTCCCGATCAAAGTCAGTGGCGATTATAGCTGAGTGAGCATCACGAGCTGCCTTTTTGAGAGCATTTATGACATTCTTGTTGATGAGGACTTTGACCAGTTCTTTGAAGATAAGCTCTCGGGGCTCTACTTTCCGCCAGTCGTTATACTCTTCAGGATAGTCGACCTGAAGGATATGGCCCTTCAGGCCGATAACCCAGAACTCCTCTCCGTTCTGGCTGAACTTATATATGGGGATAGTATGTGATTTCTCTTCCCAGTTTGTGCCTTCGGAGAGGATGTCAGCTATACGCCTGGCTGCAAGATCCTTCTCACAAATTATCAGTTTCAAAGTGGCTCCCTCTATCTTTTGGCTCGAGCTCCGCTTTGGATCCTCTCTTCTAAATCACGCTTTTCTGTTTTCAGACCCACAATTCTACACTAAGTGCTTCAGGACATGCAACTATTGGAGGCTCAGCACCAGTTCCCAAAAATGCCGGTCTATGATACAGTATCATGTTAGCCTATTTGATACAGAGGCTGAATTATGGCCATGAATGAAGACCAAATATCCCAGGAAACAGAGGAGCAGGAAGACAACCATAGTGATAATAGTGAGGCCACTCTGGATCGACCTATGACTATTATCGAGCATCTGGAGGAACTGCGCCGCCGTCTTATCCTTTGTATCGCGGTCCTGGCAGTCACCGCAATCGCAGCCTATCCCTTACACGGATATATTCTCCGACTGCTGATGGTGCCAGCCGGGGAAATAAACCTGAATGTCCTGGAAGTCACCGAGGCTTTCAAAGTGAACATTCTTCTCTCCTTTTTTGTCGGCGTGGTGATTTCGTTTCCCGTCCTGGCCTATCAGACCCTGAAGTTCGTGCTACCTGCTTTGAAGAGAAGAGAGAGGAGACTTCTCATCCCCCTGGTCATTCTCTTTTTCGTCCTTTTCCTGGGAGGAGTAGTCTTCAGCTATTTTAATCTTTTGCCTGTGGCCACGAGGTGGCTTTTGGCCCAAGGACAGGGCCTGGAACTCACTCTGGCCGTCAGCCGATATGTTTCTTTTGTGGGATGGTTTCTTCTGGCCTCTGGTGTAGCTTTTGAGTTACCTCTAGTTCTTCTGGCCCTGATCAAAGTGGGGCTGGTGGATCGGCGGATGCTTCGTAAACAATGGAGAGTAGCTTATGTGGTCATCCTGCTCCTGGCAGCCATTCTGACCCCTGACTGGAGTCCAATCACTATGATGGTCCTGGCTCTCCCCATGATCTTCCTTTACGAACTGGCCCTGCTCCTGGCCAGATTTTTCTAGATCCCCTGGGGATGTGAAGCTTAAGAACGACCATAGCAGGTGGGGAAAGATGCTACGAAACGATCATACTGACCGGGCGGCACAAAAGACTATGAAAATTAAGATGCATTTTCAGAGGAAAAAATTTTTCCTGTGGACTATCCTGGTATGGTTCTTTCTCTTACTTTTCCTCCTGGTTTCCTGCACCGGAGGCCTGGCTCAGGAAGAAGCTCCGGGCCCGCCGGAGACCACTATTCAGGAAGGTCCTCCCTCCGAAGAACAGCCAGCACCGGGAGAGGAAGAGCAGACAGTAGAAGTGCCGGCGCAAGAGCCAGCCCAGGCCGAGACAGAAGAGGATCTGAGAGCCATGGATGAATGGTACCCTTCGTGGTCTCCGGAGGGCTCACGCATCGTCTTTATCAGAAGCAGCAGTCCAGTTGGATCCACCCAGGGGGAAAGAAAAAAGGAAATTTGGATTGCCGACCTCAAAACAGAAAAACAGCGCCGACTGGCCAGCCTTAACTCAGAGCCCAAGTACCTTTACCGCTCCAGCGATTTGATCTGGTCCTCAGATGGAGAGTTTCTGGTCTATCAGGACGAAGGGGGACCCAAGGGCAACGCTATCTACCGGATAGAAATGGAGAAACTGACCAGGACTGAGCTGGCCACTGAGACTGACCTCCTCTCCTCCCCTTCTCTTTCTTCCGACAATAGTTCTTTGCTCATCGCCAAAAGTGATGGAGTGTACCTGTTAGATCTTGAAACTGGAGAAGAACAGAGAAAGATCGAGGGAGAAGGGATACACGATGTGGTCTGGGGAAAGGAGGAAGAAGAAATTTTCTTCACTCAAGGTAATGATACGGGATTTGAAGCGGAGGGAGAAGATCTGTTAATGATGGACCTGGAGAGTCAGGAGGTCCAAAAACTGGCCAGCTACCAGTTCGATATCCAGAGTCTCACCTATCTCAAGGAGATAGACCGGGTCTTCTATGCAATTG
>CAYYBB010000218.1:0-2971 GCA_964469465.1 uncultured Actinomycetota bacterium | reverse complement strand
ATTTCTCGGATCTCAAAGGGATCAAGGCCCAGTTGCTCCGCCACCCGGTCCATTTGGGACTCGGCGGCGAAAGCTGGTTGGGGATTGCCAAAACCTCGCATCGCTCCACAGGGCACGTTGTTGGTGTATATAGCATAGGCATCTACTTTAGCGTTAGGAATCCGGTAGGGTCCGCAGGAAAAACAGGCGGAGCGAAACAGAACCTCAGCTCCCAGAGAAGCATAAGCTCCGGTATCTCCCAGAATCTCCACCTCCACGGCCACAATTCTCCCCTCTCTGGTAGCTCCGGTGCGGTAATGCAGATATTCGGCGTGTCTTTTGGGATGGACTCTGATGGACTCCTTGCGACTGAACACTACCTTGACTGGCTTTTTGGTGTGGTGAGCAGCCAGAGCCGAGAGGACCTGAACCACAGGTTCTTCCTTGCCTCCGAAAGCTCCTCCGGTAGGAAGATGAACCACCCGTACTTTTTCTTTAGGAAGGTTGAGAATGGCTGAGATCTGATCCCGATCAGTAAAGACACCCTGGCTGGCCGAATACACAGTGAGACATCCGTCTTTCTCCGGTATAGCCAGGCTGGCTTCTGGCTCCAGATAGGCGTGTTCGATGAAGGGTGTGTAATAACGGCCTTCTATAATTACATCTGCCTCAGCGAAACCTTTATCAACATCGCCCTTTCTTATTTTATGGTGCTTCAAAATATTGCCTTCATCATGAATTTTGGGTGCATCGGGCGAAAGAGCTTCCTGGGGGGTGAAGACTCCCCTAAGCTCCCGGTAGTCTACCCTGATCTTTTTAAGAGCCTCTTCAGCTATATCCTGGGTCTCGGCCACTACCAATGCCACGGCATCTCCTACATATCTTACTTTATCCCCGGCCAGTACCGGTTGATGGGGAAAGATGAGACCGAACCCGTTATGGCCGGGTACATCCTTTGCCGTGAGAACAGCGATCACTCCAGGTGTGGCCTCTGCCTCGCTGGTATCAATGTCCAGGATCTCAGCATGAGGGTACTCGCTGCGCAGAGCTTTAGCGTAGACCATCCTCTCTATAAAAAGATCATCAGCGTACTTTATATCTCCTCTGGCCTTAAGAATGGCATCCTTTCGGGCCACTGATTGCCCCACCACCTGGTAGGAGCGCTCCAGGAGAGAAGAAGGGGATACGCTCTTTATTCCCTGTCTCATCATCTCGGAGGCCTCCTGTATAGCCCTAATAATGCTGACATAGCCGGTGCAGCGGCATAAGTTACGATCCAGAGCCGACTTAATTTCTTCCACAGAAGGGGAGGGGTTTTCATCTAAAAGAGCCTTGGCGGACATGACCATGCCGGGAGTACAGAAACCGCACTGGATGGCCCCCTGATGGATGAAAGCTGCCTGAAGAGGATGAAGTTCCCCCGGCGGCGCCAGTCCCTCAATGGTCTCTATTCTCTTACCATCTGTCTGAGACATCTTGATAAGACAGGAGCGTTTAGCCTCTCCATCGATTATGACCATGCAGGCTCCACAGTGGCCCTGAGAGCATCCATTCTTGGTTCCGGTCAATCTCAGATGTTCCCGCAGGAAAGTGAGAAGCAGCATACTGGGAGGAACTTGTGCTGTCACTTCTTTGCCGTTAACCAGTAATCGAACTTGTATCTCTTCCATAGCTTGTTCCTTTCCTGTACTCTTCCACTCCAGATTTCTGGCTAGTCCCGCATCCCCTTACGCCTTTCCTGCCTTGCTTATCTGCGGGTGTTTGTCCAATAGACCATCAGTCGATGTAAAAAGGTTACCATAATGGCTATCTTTTTGAACACCCCGTCCTAGGCTAACCTGCCCTCCCGGTAAGCTCGCACATATTTCTGGCAGAACTCATCCCGGTCCAGAAGAGCTTCGCAGGCGATTACTGTAGCCATGAGCTCTTTGTCCAGAGGATCAAGTACTACAGCGTCCAGGCCAAAGGCGAGAAGCATGGGCAGAAAAGAGCGATGAATAAGTTTGCGATTGGGAAGTCCGTAGCTAACGGCTGTAGTGGAGAGGATGGTCTTGATATCGGGAAAAGTTTCCTTCATCAATTTCAGGCTTTCCAAGACCACCAGACCCTGGCCGGTATTGACGCCTATGGGCATGCCCAGGGCATCAAGATAAAGTCTATGTCGAGGAATTCCATATCTGTCCACTTCAGCCACCAGTTTTTGGGCTACCACCAGCCTCCCCTGAGCTGTCTGAGGTATGCGGCCCTCTTCGTCGATGGTCAAAGCTACTACTTTGCAACTGTATTCTCTTACTAGAGGTAGAACTTCCTCTACCCTTTCTTTTTCCAGAGTGATGGAGTTGGCAATGGCTTCTTCTCTCTTTCGGCAGGCCTGCAGGCCGGCAGCCAGGACCCCCGGGTTGAGACTGTCCACAGCTATGGACATATCCACTACTTCCTGGATCACCTCAATAGCCCAAACTACATACTCTGGTTCCTTATTCCAGAAAGTGCCCGCATGAACATCAATCACATTAGCTCCGGCTCTTACCTGGTCAAGAGCTTCCCTTTGCAGGAAAACTCTGTCTCTTTCTTCCAGAGCTTTGGCCACCGAAGCGCGGGCGCTATTAATCCTTTCTCCGAAAATTTCCAGTTGTAGAACCATTTTGCCTTCTGTTAGGAATAAGTGGTACTTTGATAATCCACGACTTAAAGCCATGGATTCTCTCCTGCCTGTAGAGAGAACAATACAAGTGCCAAGTAAGATTCTAACAGAAGTAAAGGGCAGAAGAAAAATCGATACATATTCGCCATGTTGACGAGCAATCCCTGCAGTCTTAATATCAAACTATGTTTGTCGGACTGTGCCTACTAAGTCTTTCTTTGTGGTCCAAGCTTTCCAACCCATGAAGAATGCAACAGGGGACTGTCGCCTTTAGGCGACATGGGGAATGCGCCTGACGTTCTGTGCTTAATACGCTACATTTTGTCATACGTAAGGTCGTCAGTTCCT
>CAYYBB010000217.1:0-3029 GCA_964469465.1 uncultured Actinomycetota bacterium | reverse complement strand
TTTTTGATATAATGTTAGTACGATCCACGGGCAAGAGAGCAGTAATGCTCTGTAGTAGTAACCTGGCTCTAAAGGTGAGGAGATAGTGGGTGCTACTCTGGTGGTTGCAGGTCGGCTGCCCCACTCAGCATAGTCAACCGGCCTCCCGTGCAAGACGGGTGGAGCAAGTCGGGTATCAGACTTGCTTGAATGTTGGGAAGTGATCCTCTTCGCTGACAAGCTGACTCCTTCAGGTGTCAGTAGTTGACGGTCAGGTTCTCCCAGTCTCTACAATAAGCTCAACTGTTCCCCGTCGGTGGAACCTTTAGGGATTCTTTCCTCTTCGCCGAAAATACTGATCTTTCCAAAGACTCCATCGTACCCTGGCTCAATGTGGAGCTGGCCTTTGCGGACCCGATCCACTCCTTCGCCGATTTGGGGATCCACTTCTTTGATCTCATCTATAGGAGTGTTTAGTAGCACCTCAAACTCGCTACCAAACTGAGCAATGAGTCTCTGGTAATGAGTCTCCACCGTTTTGGTAGTCTGCCCCACATTCAGGCTCTCAGCTATTATCTCTTCCAGAGGAACCAGGCTTTTGAAGGGGGAGGATCGCTCTGGTACGAAGCCTTGTGGCCGATCGGCCAACTGTTCCACCCGGTTCATGACTCCGATGGTCAATCTTCGCCCGCAAACCGGACAGATCCCTTCTGTCCTCAGAGTTTCCCCAGGACCCTGGCGAATACCACAAACACGATGGCCGTCGTAGTGATATTTACCTTCTTGGGGGAAGAATTCAATGGTGTATAAAAGCTTGTCTGTCCTTCTTCCCCTCATAGCTTCTATGATGCTGGCATAGTCCAAATCAGTATCGAAGACAGTGGCCTCCCGGCCAATCTTGCGGGGAGAGTGAGAGTCCGAGCAAGAGATTATGGCTACCTGATCCAGATCAGAAACTCGCCAGTTCATAGCTGGGTCAGAGGAGAGTCCTGTCTCTATGGCTAGAATATAAGGTCTCATATCACGAAAACATTCTTCCAGAGAGTCGAATCCTGATTCTGCCCCGAAGACAGAGTACCAGGGTGTCCAGGCGTGGGCGGGTACAATGAAGGACTCGGGGGAAGCGTCCATCACCAGCTCTACCAGATCCCGGGCCGACAGGCCAAGTATAGGACGGCCATCACTTCGCAGTTTGGCTCCCCGGGAGAGAAGCTTCTTGTTTATCCTTTCCACGGCCTCAAAGCTGGGAGCAAAGATGAGATTATGGATTCTCCGGGGCTCGTTGGATTGAGTGTAGATACTACTTACTTCTCCGGTGAGGATGAAATGGGTCTCACCGCAGGTAAAAAGACCATTGTCAGCAGGCTTGAGTTTCTCTTTTAGTTCTGCCAGCCAAAGGGGGTGAGTGAAGTCGCCCGTCCCCATAAGCCTAATGCCTTTGATTTTGGCCCACCTGGCCAGGTTGTCTGTGTCCATGTCCGGGCTCACCGCCCGGGAATATCGAGAATGGATGTGAAAGTCAGCGATAAAAATCATTGTGGGCCTCCTTCTACGCCGAGTCTCTATCCGGCTCATCGGTATCTTATCATAGATTTTGGGTTTGGGGCTATTTTTGATCTTTTATTCCGTTTGCCTGAATGCAATTCTACTTAAGTGCTTCATGAACCGCAAAAAGGAAAAAAGAAGGCTTTTTCGGCGACCTGAGTTTGGCATATTGACACAGCGGACAAGGAAGTCTAGCATAATTAGTGAGCTATTTCACAAGAAACTGTCTGATAATAGAAAGAGGAAGGAGGTGCCGGATGATTAGGAGCCGGAGCCAAATTGCCGAGAAAACGCTGAATCGCCTGTTCTTATATGTGGACTGTCTCAAAGAGATGGCCCAACAGGGCAAGACCATAATTTCATCTCAACAACTGGCTGAGGCCGCGGGTATGAAGGCTTGCCTTCTCCGAAAGGATCTCTCCCGTTTGGGCAGTTTTGGGTGTCCCCGCGTTGGCTACCAGGTGGATGCACTTCTTAATCGGTTATCAGCCCATCTGGGCCTCAACGAGGAAATTCCGGTGGTGGTCATAGCGCGTTGCGGTTTTGCATCTGACCTGTCCATCTGCCGATGTCTTCCAGAACATAATTTCCGGATTGCCGGGTTTTTCTACGATGGTCCCAAAATGCCGCAAGCGTCGGCCCGAACGCAGGAAATATTTCCCATTGACTGTCTGGATGAGGTGGTCAGGGATAAGAAAGTGACCTTGGCCATCATCGCCTCACCTCCCCTCTCCCCCCAAAGGATTGTTGATCGACTGGTTGCTGCAGGCATAAAATCCATTCTTAATCTGTGTGGTCCTCCTGTATCTGTACCGGAAGGAGTTAATTTGCGCAGGGCTGATGCCATTCACCAGCTCCGCGTCCTGGCCTTTTACAATAGCCACGGGGACAAGAAAAGTTGATCTCTTTGAAAGACTCTGGTACAAGATACCGGGACTGCCCTTCAAAGATGTCCATGGCCGGCCGGTAAGACTTCAACGTAAGTATGTTCTTTTCTTTTCCTTTGTCGGCCTTCTTACCATAGCCATCGTGTTCGTAACCTTCCCGGTGATGGCTACCTCAACTTCCGAGTTTTGCAACCTTTTCTCTTCTGGATTTTCTCAAGCGGCGTAACTCGATTTTATTTCCTCCGACTTCCTTTCCTGCAAGGTCTTAATGTGTGGCCTCTGGTTACTGTCCTCAGACGCTGCTGTTCCGATATGCTAGAATGAGTATGTGGCATGGCTGTCGTGCCCGTCTCTACCTGGATCTCTTTCTCTGCTATCTGCTTTTCGAACTTGAAAAGAACTTCTTCCACCAGAGCGTTGAGATCCACCGATTTCTTTTCCAGACTTAGCTTACCAGACTCTGCTCTGGACAGCTCCTGGAGATCGCTTATGAGGGTGGTGAGACGTTCCGTCTCAGCCCCTATTCTGCCCAGGATCTCCTGATCTGGCTTCTTCACCCCGTCCAATACGCTATAAAGTATAATTACCAGAAAGGTCGAGTAAGAGTGAGCAACAGAG
>CAYYBB010000216.1:0-3074 GCA_964469465.1 uncultured Actinomycetota bacterium | reverse complement strand
GGCCTTTTCGAGACGTTGCGAAGCTACCAAGGTAAGCCTTTTCTTTTGGATAGACACCTTGAGCGCCTCTTTTCCTCGGCCCGAACTCTTGGCCTGAGGAGCGCCTTTTCTGAAGAAGAAATTGGAAAAGCCACTCTCCAGCTTCTGAAGATAAACGACCTTTCTGATGCCTACATCAAGATAGTCCTGTCCAAAAAGGAGGAAGCCTCACCAAACATCCGTTCCGAAGAGCCATCTGACTCCGACCTCCTCATAATAGTTAGAGAGCTTCAGAGCTATCCACCGGATCTTTATGACCAGGGAATGAAGACAGTGGTGGTGGATATCCGTCAGAATGAAGGCAGCCCTATCCCTCATCTTAAATCTCTTAACTTCCTTAACAATATACTGGCCCGGGAGGAGGCCCGTCAGAAGGGGGCTGACGAAGGCATCATGCTCAATAACCAGGGTCTGGTGGCCGAAGGCACCATGAGCAATATCTTCATGATCAAACGAGAGACAGTCGCTACTCCCTCTCTTGAAACTGGCCTCTTACCGGGCATTACTCGAGCCGTGGTCATGGAGCTAGCCCAAGACATGGGCCATCCGGTGCAAGAGAGAGAAATCTTCTTGTCCGAGCTGCTGGAGGCCGAGGAGTGCTTTCTGACCAACTCCCTTATGGAGATCATGCCAGTGTCCTCCGTAGGTGGGATAAAGATAGGAACGGAAGTTCCCGGCCCTGTGACCAGAGCGCTAATGGAGGAGTATCAGAAATTGGTGTACAGAGAATCGGCCAGCCAGGATCCCTGATCCACTAAAAGATCTGAGCCTTAACCCTGAAAGCCAAATTCATCTCTCCTAACTCGCCAGTATATCTTCTCTCAGATGGAGCGCCCTCCCGTCAACCGACATTTTCTGCCCAGGCAACTGAAAGATGCTGTGATAAAATTGCACGGATAGAGGGTTGAAGGAAAAGCAGGTCTCCATCCCATCCTCAGGCAAGGAAAGGGAACAGGAAAAAACTCTCCTTTTGATTCTGTCTACTATTTCTATCCCTTTTCGGTTACAATCATTGCCATACATGAGAAGGCTACAAGCCAGTATGGCCAAAGAAATAGAGGGGAGGCTCGCCATTGCAAGAGAGACAGACCAAAGAGGAGATCGCCAGACTGAGAAGGGAGATCGATTCCCTGGACAGCCAAATCATCTCCGTCTTGAACCAGCGGGCCGAAAAGGTCATCATGCTCAAAAAATTGAAGGAGAAAATTGGCCTCCCTGCCTATGATCCTTTCCGAGAAAAGGAGATTCTAAATAAGATAGAAAAGCTAAACTCGGGCCCCCTCTACGGCAATCTCCTCAAAGAGATCTACCAAAAGATTCTGGAAATAATGAGAACCCTGGAAGGAGACAACTAATTGAGGGAGCTCTGCCCCCTTCCATGACGTAAGTCCTACCGAGATTAGTAGTGCCCGAGGTGGAAATCGAACCCACACATCCTTGCGGATAACGAATTTTAAGGCCAAAAGCATTGTTTGGTCTGGTTAAGCTTGTGCTGCCATTAAGTCCTCAGAGCTTCTGGGTGGGGTTTTGGGACTCTCCTAGCCTTTGTAGCTTCTCCTACATAGCGGCCAGGCGCTTAAGTAGGCTCATCTCAGATATTTCTCAATATTTTGCAAATGTTCTTCATAAGTGAGAGCAGGATGAATTTTTCCTTCTTGGTCGTGCAAGAAATAAAGATACTCGGTTTCCTCAGGATAGATTACCGCTCTAATCGCTGCCAGTCCCGGATTACAAATGGGAGCCGGGGGACGTCCTTCAATAAGATAGGTGTTATAGGGAGAATCAATCTTATAGTCCTCTGGTTTGACCATGGGCCACCAGGCACCTTCCTCTCCTAAAGCGTATTGCACGGTAGCATCTATTTCAAACTTCATCCCTGCTGTCCACCGGTTCCAGATGATTCCGGCAATTAAGGGCATCTCTTCTTCACTTCCGGCTTCTCTTTGGACCAAGGAGGCCAGGATAATTAGGGTGTCATTGCGGATGTTGGCCTGCTGGGCTTCTAGGAAAAGCTCTTTGACTTTTTCATTAAAATTGGCGATTAGTCTTTGGGCTACCTCAGCTCCCGAATAGTCTAAGTTGAGCAGGTAGGTATCGGGAGACAGATAGCCTTCTTGGGCCGATTTAAGAAAATCGGATTTCTGATCCTCACCCCACCTGAGCTTTGACCCAAGGGTCTCGGCCATCTCTTCTATCCTTAGTCCCTCCGGCAAGATGACCCACCTCTGGTAGGGATGGTTAACCAAGATGTCCGCTAACTTCCAGGCGGACATAGCTTTGGAGATCAGATAGCCTCCTGGCTCAATTTTTCCGCGCCAGCCTCTGATGGTCAGAACCATTTTAAAGGCGCTAGGGCTTCTTATGTAACCTTGAGCATGCAATAGACTGATCAGCTCTTTCTCTGAGGTGCCTAAATTAATAACCATTCTCTCCTCGAGGGCCTTGCTTTGGGGAGCAGAAATGTTTCCCAAAATAGGCATGGGACCTAAACTCGCAAAGTGGACACGAATTAGCCTTGGGATAGCGGGTATTATCTTTTTAGCCATTGGTCTCTATTTTCCCCCTCAAGAATCAGTAGTGACGCGACCAGTGACACCAACTCCTACAGTTGAGCCTACACCAACATCTACGCCAACACCATCTCTTCCTGCATTCACTCCAATAGATGTTACTGATGCCTTTTATCCTTCGGGTTGGATGGGAGATCGGGACGATATAACATTCGACGATAGTTGGACAGAGAATCCCCATTCAAAGCCGACAAGCATAAAAATCACTTATTCAGCAGCTAGTTCACAAGGAGAAGGATGGGCAGGAATTTACTGGCAATATCCCTCTGAGAATTGGGGAGATAAACCTGAGGGTAGAGACTCAACTGGTGCAACAAAGTTAACATTCTGGGCAAGGGGAGAGAAAGGTGGGGAAAAAGCGAAATTCAAAGCAGGCGGCATAACTGGTAAATATCCTGATTGGGGTATGCACTTAACTCCAGTTAGTACAATATCTTGCGGTCTATGAGTTCATAGGTATACACC
>CAYYBB010000215.1:0-3116 GCA_964469465.1 uncultured Actinomycetota bacterium | reverse complement strand
CCAAGGACTACCAGGACCTCCTGGCCCAGATAGATGGCAGAAAAGTAGTTTTGGATGGTAAGGAGGTAGTTCTGTCCACCAAAGGAGCTGAGGTTACCCCTCGGGGAATGAGTTTCCGGCTCCGTTTGCTGCACGCTCTCTCTGATCCTAACATTGCCTACCTTCTTCTAATAATAGGTATCTACGGAATTATATATGAGTTTGCCAGTCCAGGTCTCGGCTTCGCAGGGATTGCTGGGGTTATCTGCATCCTTTTGGCCCTGTATTCTCTCCAAACCTTGCCGGTAAATATAGCCGGCCTGGCCTTGATCGTTCTGGCCATTATCCTGTTCATCGCCGATATTATAGTAGCCAGCGGTGGTATTCTCGCTGCGGGAGGGATAGCTTCTATGTTACTGGGATCTCTTATTCTCTTTGATTCGCCTGTTCCCTACCTCAGGATTGCCCCGGGCCTGATTATCGGTACAGTTCTAGCCACAGCAGGCTTTTTTGCTTTTGCCGTGCGGGCGGTCTATAAAGCCCATAAAGAGAAGCCCACCACCGGAATTGAAGGAATGCTGGGCCAGATCGGCGTGGCTAGAACGGAGGTGAATCCGAGAGGGCAGGTTTTTGTACGAGGCGAGCTATGGAGCGCAGAAGCCCTGGATGGCAACAAGATAGAGAAGCATTCTAGGATAATCGTGCAGTCCATGAATGGGCTGGTACTGAGAGTGAAGAAGTATGAGGAAGGAGGTGCACCAGCAAAGGACAGAGGGGGAAGCGATAAGTCATAAAGGGTCAAAATAAGAAATTTTAAAGGAGGAGATGATGTTAGAGGCAATTGGTGCTTTACTGTTCAGTTTAGTTTCGGTGATCATCGCGGCGGTGGTAATCTTAACGATGATACTTCCTTCTGCGGTGAGGATACTCAAGGAGTATGAAAGAGGGGTTATGTTCCGTCTGGGGAGATTGCGGGGAGTGAAGGGCCCCGGCATAATCCTTATGATCCCCTTAGTGGATAGGATGGTGAGGGTGGATCTGCGGACGGTGACTATGGATGTGCCACCTCAGGAAGTGATTACCAGAGATAACGTTCCGGTAAAGGTGAACGCTGTAGTTTACTTCCGGGTAATGGATCCCGCTAATGCCATAGTCCAGGTAGAAAACTTTGTGGCTGCTACCTCTTTGATAGCCCAGACCACCTTAAGGAGCATTCTAGGCCAGTCGGATCTGGATGAGCTTTTGGCTCAGCGGGAGAAAATCAACGTCCTGCTTCAGAAGATCATAGACGAGCAGACTGACCCCTGGGGCGTAAAAGTCGCTATCGTCGAGGTCAAGGATGTGGAGATTCCTCAGGGAATGCAGCGGGCCATGGCCAGGCAGGCTGAGGCCGAGAGGGAGAGAAGAGCCAAAGTTATCAATGCTGAGGGCGAATTCCAGGCGGCGGAAAAACTGGGTATGGCGGCAGATATAATCGGTCGGAAGCCGGCCGCTCTTCAGTTGCGCTTTCTGCAGAGTCTGGTGGATGTAGCTGCCGAACGTAACTCCACCATCATCTTCCCGGTTCCCATCGACCTGCTGAGGCCATTTCTTAGGGCATACGAGGAGGGGGAAAGCAAAGATAAGGGCTAGGGAAGCGGAGGGTAGATGTTAGGGTTCGGCATGCAACGATAATCAGGTCTTACCCATCCTGCCTGAACTCATTAAAATATACTGCGGCCAGGGTGCCTGGCCCGGCGTGGGTTCCTACTACGCTGCCAATCTCCCATATATTTAGTTCTTTAGGGGCAAACCTCTCTCGGCAGCTTTCAGTAAACTCTTCGGCCTCCAGGAGACTGTCGGAATGGCCCACAAAGATCACAGCTTGCCCATTCACCTTTAGGGTCTCAGCCATGGTGTCCAGCATTACCTGCTTGGCCTTATTCCACCCCCTTACGCTTTTGAAAGCCTCGACCTGCCCATCTTTGATGATCAGAATAGGTTGAATCTTGAGCATAGAGGCCAGCAGGCCTTTGGCTCCTCCAATTCTTCCGCCCATCTTTAGATATTCCAGAGTTTCTACCAGAAAGAGAATACCTAAGTTATGCTTAAATTTTTCAATGAGCTGCAGGATTCCTTCTTTTGTACCCCCTTTTCTGGCCAGCCTGGAGGCCTCAATTACCATCAGACCCAGGGCAGAATGGACGTATCCGGAATCTACGATAGTAATATCCAGATCAGGAAGGGAGGCTTTGGCCAGTTGGGCAGAACGGACAGTGCCAGACATTTTCTCGGAGATATGGATGGAGATGATAGATTCACAGGTTTCAGCTACCTTTTTGTAGGCAACCTCAAAAGCTCCTGGAGATGGTTGAGCAGTAGTGGGCAGCTTGTCTGCCTGACGCAGCTTTTGATAGAATTCGCTCGGGGTGAGATCGATACCATCAAGAAACTTCTCTTTGCCGAAAATAACCTGGAGAGGTACAACGGTAATCTCGTGTTCCTTAGCCAATTCTTTGGGAATATCAGCCGTGCTATCGGTAACGATGCCAATCATGAGGGCTTACCTCCTTGTTTTTGCCTTAATAGACGTGGGGTTTACAATCTAAGTTTCAGAGGGTGTTTCGATCTGGGCCTGTGGAGTAGAAGGGTCAGATTTCTTCTTTCTGGAGTAAATAATGGGTGATCTCTCGTCTCTTTCTGAAATCTTCCCGGGCTTCCATGATCATATCCAGCTTTTCTTTCAATTCCTGTTCCGGGTCAAAGGTGTAAAGAGGGATGGGGAAAATGTTATTCTCCATCAACAGACCCAGTTCGCACAGTTTAGCCAGGGCCGATTTAACCTTTTGTTCCGACTTGCCCAGAAAGGCGGCCAGACGTCGGGCAGAGGCCATGAGCGCTGGATTTCGGTAGAAAAAGACAATGATGTCCCAGTGGGTTGGAGAGCCCACATATCTTTCCAGAAAGTCCACTATCTCATCCTCTATCCTCTCCGCCAATATCTCATATTCTCCTGGGCTGCCCTTTTCCTCCTCCATCTCTTTCAGAGATTGGAGCCTGGCGGCGGCCTGAGAAAGTTGAGAATCTGCCCTGAGGGCCAGACGATAGCTGTAGGTGGCCTCCTCGCTACATCCCATAGCCAGGTAGCAGTCACCCAT
>CAYYBB010000214.1:0-3155 GCA_964469465.1 uncultured Actinomycetota bacterium | reverse complement strand
AAAAAATTGGTAATGCTGTGGATCTGATCAGTAAGATAAGGATATTTGAATTCAATTCTCTCCCGTCTGGTTCCTCTGAGATGACAAAAGGCGGTTTTTTGATAGAATATAGTATATGAGCAAGAAGACCTTTATTTTCGCACTAATCATTGTCATTCTCGCAGGAGCTGTAGTATATTTAACCGTCTTTAAGCCGGGTGAGGGACCAATTTCCACCATTAATAGTTTTGAAGAATGCGTTTCCGCTGGCTATCCTGTATTAGAAAGCTATCCCAGACAATGCAAAACGCCTGACGGTCAAACATTTATAGAAGACATTGGTGACGAGCTGGAAAAATTTGATCTGATAAGAGTAAGTACTCCTCGTCCCAATCAAACTATCCAAAGCCCGCTCGTTATTAAAGGAGAGGCGAGAGGGTTCTGGTTTTTTGAGGCTGATTTCCCAGTTAAACTCTTGGATGGAAATGGAAACCTGATTACTCAAGGTATTGCTCAAGCCCAGTCAGATTGGATGACAGAAGATTTTGTGCCATTTCAAGCTGAAATTGAATTTGACATTCCCGAAACAGAGAAAGGAACTCTAATTTTAGAAAAAGATAATCCTTCTGGTCTTCCTGAAAATGCTGATGAGCTTAGGATACCCGTCCGCTTTAGCTTGATAGAGGAGGCGATGAGAGTTAAAGCTTACTTCAATAACGACAAATTAGACCCTGAATTTTCCTGTAATAAAGTTTTTCCAGTTGGAAAAGAGGTGCCCAAAACCAAGGCTGTTGCCAGAGCAGCTTTGGATGAACTTTTAAAAGGACCGACTGAAGCAGAAAAATCTAAAGGTTATTTCACCAGCATTAATCCTGGAGTGAAAATTCAAAGGTTAACCATTGAAAATAGCACGGCTAAAATCGACTTTGACGAACAATTAGAATTTCAGGTTGGGGGTTCTTGTCGGGTGGCAGCTATTAGAGCTCAAATAACAGAAACGCTTAAGCAATTTCCAACAGTAGATAGTGTGATAATTTCAATCAATGGTCGAACCGAAGACATTTTGCAACCCTAACTATTTCTTGCTGAAATTGCTCTGGGATTAAGTTGCCAATCTTCTAGCCAAAAAGGCAAATTATGGGAAAGTTATTTACCCTACTGCCTTTCCTTTATGATCAAATAATTGAGAAAGGCTATTATCGGTCTCTTCCCAGACGAGATATTTAGTAAGGTACTCTGGGAGGGAGAGTTATGATATGTGGCCGTTGCCTACTAAAACGTATCAGACTTTGAGCGTTTAGTACTCTACCCAAATCCAGGCTACGACGGGACTTCCAGTAGCCTGAGAAGAGCATGCGCCATTACGTACCCTGTGAGAGAAGATAACTAGATGACATGATTGGGCTGCGGGATATTAGCGCTAAACGCATTGCCTTTTGAAATGCCCGAAATGGCCCTCCAGGAATGGGTGGAGGAGTAGGTGGTTCTAAAAGAGTAGCCAAATTTTAACATTTAGGCTATTATAATAAGTAAAATAAGTAACGAGAATTCAAGTAGTGAGGTAAAGATGCCCTGTTATCTGGCGAAAGATCCTGCCTTCAAGAAAATAATAACTATCGAAGCATGGCGAGAGCTCTTTCCTGGGCTGGATGATCTGGATAGACGTTACGAGATTATCCAGAGAAAACATGAACGAGAGGATAAAATTTGCCAGCTTGTTAAAGAAAGACTTGCCCATGTTTCTTCTTTCAAAGAGTTTGTCTTAGGACTCCTTGGCCTATATCATGAAGGCCTTCTTGGTTGGAGTGATGTCCGAGACATCTCGCAATTGCCTGATGAGGAGCTAGATAAATATAACGATAGCTACTTGGCCCCCGAATAGTTGTGCAGACAAAGATCCGGCAACCCCTCGTAATTTCTGATACCTCTCCGCTGGTTGCATTGGGCAAACAGAACCGTCTAGATATTCTTGAGGCAGTCTACGGACACATTATTATCCCCCCGACCGTAAAAGAAGAAACGGAAAGACTGCTGTCTGGTTTTGGGCCTGAACACTTTTCAGAACGTAGCTGGATTGAGGTTCGTAATCCTCCTAATCCTGCAAGGTCCCAGCATTGGCAGATAGTTGGCCGGTTGGGTCCTGGTGAATCTGAAGCTATTGCCTTAGCTGAGGAGCAACCAAGTCTTCTGCTCCTTGACGAACGTAGGACGCGAGAGCTGTTTAAGGACGATCCCAAAATTACGATCGTTACAACATGTGAAATCCTCTTCCGCGCTCAAAGCCTCGGATATCTTGCCAACATGTGTGATTTGCTTTCAAAGATGGTTAGAAGTAGGTCTCTTCGTCTTGCAAAAAAAGATTTTGAGAAATATTGCCCCAATTATCACCCTTCTCCTTATCGTTCAAATAGATAGAGGTTACTATGGCTAGCCATACCGCCCTCTCCTACATCCGCTATAGCGTCCAAAAACGCAACGAGGAAAAAGAATCCCCTGAAATCCAGCGCCGGGTTATTGCGGAGCTGGCTAAAAAGCATGACTGCGAAATTCTTCAAGAATACTCTGATCTCGGCATCTCCGGTGAAAGCATCTTTAAAAGAGAAGGCATCCAGAGGCTCATGGCCGACCTGCGCCGCCTGCAACCCGATTACATCATCTGCCAGCACCAGGATCGCCTGGGACGGAGTGATGACCTCGCCATTTTAAAGATCGAGATGCGCAAGTACAATGTGGGGATCATCACCAGCCAGGGAGTCATTGACCTCTCCAATCCCTATGAAGATGTTATGAGCGACATCCTGGGTGCCTTTGCCAAGTTCGAAAGACAGATGGGCAGCCTGAGGGCCAGGGAGCTGCGCAAGAACAGAGAATACCTGAATCAGCTCCAACTGTTGAAGAAGGAAATCAAAGAAGCGGAAAAGGAAGCAGGATTTCCCGAGCTGGAAGAGCTTATGAAAATAAAGATAGAGGAACTCTGGGACAATGCTTCCACTGCCGAACACCGAAGGCTTTTGGGCTATTTGATAGAGAAAGTTATTGTTTATCCCGAGAAAGTATTACCCCGTCGCTTAGACCTGATTTGGAAAGCTAAAATTTTTTGATCTTAATTATTACCCCTAATGCCTAGGTTCAACAGCAAATTTTAAAAACACCTGGTCAGAGGCTATTTTGACTTT
>CAYYBB010000213.1:0-3180 GCA_964469465.1 uncultured Actinomycetota bacterium | reverse complement strand
CGAGTATCAAAAACTATGTTGGAGGAAAGAAGAAAACCGGCTGATGAGTAACTAGCGAGGAGCTGGCTGATCTGGCCAAAATATTCACTTATCAGCATATTCAACCGCCTCTAGCCGCTCCAAGTCCTCCTTCAGTTTCTGTAGAATTCTATACTCCCCAGCCCACTCTACGTACTCCATATCTCCCTCGAAAAGGTCTTCTGCTGCCATCTCTGATATGAACTTTTCCGAGGAGACTTGGTACTTGGCCTCAAATTTGGCCAGTTTCTTCTGGGTTATCTCTAGCCCTAGGCGAATCCGGGCCATCTTGCTTTCTATGGCTCCTCTGACTAACTGTAAGGCTTCGTGGTTAGAATCCGAAGCCCTTATCTCGATTTTTGCCATCCTATCCTCCTTTTCGGCTCAGAGAGGGCCAGTCCTTTCTCCTCTAAAAACTTCCTCTCAGCTGCCGAGGAATATAATACCACATCAGGTAATGGGGAGAAATCTTAGAGGGTGGAGCCATAAGCGTAAGCCTGGAGGGTTTGGAGGGAGAAATCCTGACCATGGAAGATCTGCCTGATGAGTTCTCCCCGGACCCCAACCAGCCTGACCTCACCTTCGGGGTAGGTAAGGAAGGCTTCACCGTAGCCGAGCTATCTCCTGATCTTAACCTGACACGCTATCTGGTTCAAGGGCCACTATCTCCAAAACTTAGAACCTTACACTGCTATTCTCAGCTCTATCGCATCATACTTGACCTTGGGGGCTATCTCTTTTCTGCCTCCCTTCCTCTTCCTGACCTCGACCAGTCCCAGGTTAGTCAGGAGCTCCACATCGTCTGCTACATTCTTGATATCTCTCTCAGCTAATTTTGAAAGCTCGTGTATGCTCTGAGGACTATGTTCCTTTATAAGGTGAATGAGTTCTAATCTCTTTGGAGTCAAAGCCTTCCTGAAGGCCTCTACGCTCTCAAAGTAGATCCCAACCTCCTTCTTTACCTCCTCTCCTTCTTCAATAGCCTCTCCAGCCCTCACAAAATCCTCCAGAACTTCTTTAACTTCCCTTATGCCCACTTTGATCTTCTTTACTCTCATAAACTTTCCTCCCTATATCTTTCAATGTCTCTGTAAAAGTCCTCTGTAAGCTTTTTCAGTCCCCTAAACTTATAGGGCTCCATCCTGTTGCCATAGTGCCTGTGGTCTCCCCTACCTTCTCCATTGTCGTAACCCATAACCCTTTCTCCCCCTACTATATAGACAAGAGAGTACTTGTAGCCGTGAAATTTATCAGAAGAAGGATCGACCCTCCACATCTTGACTCAATGATATTACCATCCTCATCATAGACCTTGTTGTGTCTTACGAGTTTTGCCTTCATTGATGGTATGATATACCAATAGTGGTCAAGATCAAGAGAAAAACGATGCCCCAGATGGAGAGCCAAGGCTGTCCCTCCGGCAAGATAAAACGAAGAAAGCCAGGGGCACCTACCTAATGAGGCCAAAATTGCTTTGCACATCTTCCGAAATTGCGGTTGTAAAAATTGATCATTAGGGAGAGTTGCGGAGCTAACAGAAATCTCCTTTGGCCCCAGCGTTTCCACATTTAGGTTCTAAGGATCCCCTTACCTTTCAGAATGCTCAAAGTAGTCCTTCCATAGTCTGCGAATCTCTTGAGGCAACTGTAGTTCCGGCAGGATGGATCTTATCTCTTTCCAGTCCAATTGGGCTACATCTTCAGCCCTCCCATAGGATAGAACCTGTTGAATATACCATTTTCTCTGCCAGGGGTCTGAAAGATCAATCTCTCGGTCAGTTGACCAGACGATATACCGCTTAGGTTTCATAAGGAATTGCTCTCTTTCTGTTCTAGAACTTCCTCTTGACCGACCAAGGATATGATACCACATCAGATGATGGGACAAAATCGTACACTCTGGTCAGTGACCTGCGCCGAGTTTTTCACTGTCCCAGCATGAGCCAAGGAGATACTCCACTCAATGGAGGAAGCCCGTATTGGATTGTGGATGTCCGGCGCTGTCCTAAATTCTCGTTGATATCACGGAAAAGGCTACATCACCTAAAAATGTACTCGAAAGGAGATTCGAAGAGTAGAAGATTATAGCTAACTAAGCTATAATTCAATCCGATATGAAGATCGGGATTTTCACCTGCAATTACAGACCTTTGTTATCAGGACCGACGACTTCCATTGATGCTTTTACCAGGGAATTCAGAAGACTGGGACATGAAGTCTATATCTTTGCTCCCTGGTATCCGGATCAGGAAGAGGACGGATATGTCTTCCGATATCCGTCCATCCCTGCTTTCGTCAGTCCCCGGTTCAGATTGCCTATAACTTTTTCTCCCCGGGTGGATGGAATAGCCAAGGAGATCGGCCTGGACCTGATCCATGCTCACCATCCCTGGCTTTTGGGGCCCCACGGGGCTGATCTGGCCAAAAAGCTGGGTGTTCCGCTGGTCTTCACCCACCATTCCATATATGAGAACTTCTACCACTATGTCCCCCTCCCTAAGTCTGTGGTCAGGTGGTGTTCCATTCAAAGAAGCATCTCCTTTGCCAACAAGAGCGATCTGGTCATCGCCCCTACCAGGAGTGTTTATGAGTTGGTAATGGCAAGGGGGGTGAGGGCCAAAGTGGAGATCTTGCCCACCGGCCTTGATCTATCCAGATTCCGAGATCTCAGTCCTCAAGCAGTCAGGGATCGGTATGGAATATCCGGAGATAAAAAACTGGTTCTCTACCTGGGCAGAATGTCCCGGGAAAAGGGAGTGGATTTCATCCTGAGAAGCTTCCATCGCCTTTTAGCCCGGAGAAGAGATGTTCTGTTGATGCTGACCGGAGATCTGGAAAACCGGGAGATCCCCGACTTAATAGATCAGCTCGATATCGGCAGATACGTGATTCTGACCGGCGCTGTGCCTTATGATGAAATTCAGCACTATTACGCAGCCGCTGACGTATTTGCTTTTGCCTCCTACGGCGAGACTCAGGGGCTGGTATTGGTGGAGGCCATGGGAGCCGGCACACCTGTGGTGGCCGTTGATGCCATTGGGGTTCGGGACATAGTGCAGAATGGGTCAAACGGTTTTCTTACATCAAGAGATGAGGCTGTGTTCAATGAAAAAATCGAGGCCATTCTGGATAACCAGGAGCTCCACCAGCGGCTTTCGCAGGG
>CAYYBB010000212.1:0-3185 GCA_964469465.1 uncultured Actinomycetota bacterium | reverse complement strand
CTGGGCTGCGCGGGGACCCACAACAGCCACAAACAGGATACTTGCCAGGGTCGCCCCAATCAACTGAGCTACTATGTAGGGGACTACATCCCTCCCCGGGAACCTTTTGGTTGCCCACAGAGCTATGGTCACTGCCGGATTAATATGACAGCCCGAGATATGGCCAAACATGTATATAGCAGCAGCAATGGCAATGGCAAAAGCGAACCCTATGGCCAGCCAATCTCCCAGACCACCCAGAGCACCGATTCCTATGCTAAAGTCGGAGGCAAAAGTCTCCCCCTTGGCCAGTAGCAAGGTAATCGCTGCGGCTCCCGGACCTAAGAAGACCAGAATAAATGTGCCCACCAGCTCCGCGAGCAACTTCTGAGTCAAAGTGGGCTCCGGAAGTTTCTTAGCCTCTTCCATAATACACCTCCTTTAACTACTTTCTCTTCTCTCTTACTCTTAAAAGCTGAGAGAGGGAGCCGGCCCGAAACGGAACCGGCTCCCGGCAACACAGGATAATCCCGACGGATCACCAAACTACACGGCCACTTTCCACTCGCAGAACCTCCACCTGGTGTTCAGGTTAGTGACAGCGCAGTCCTTGCACACCCTGGCCGGAGATCCCGGGGTCTCAGGATGCAGAGCGATAATGTTGGTCATCAAGGTAGCCGTCACTGGCTCACTGGTGAGCAGGCAGGGGAAGTCCGCCAGTCTCATCATGGAGGAGAAGCGTACCGTGATAGCACAGGCCGGGTAGGTATACCTGTGGGGATTGGACAGGACCTCGTGCTCATCGATGGGGCTCAGATCCACTTCTACGTCACCCACCACAGGTCCTTTTCCGGTGCCACCATTCTTCTGCCGCTCGCAGTCCCTCAGAGCCTGCCAGCCTCTCCAGATCACGTCCATGAAGTCGACATTGTGCAGTTCTGCTGCTGGCCCGCGGTTAGGATACTGCTGGACGTAGTTGTCATACCGCTTGGTGAGGAAATCTATCACCATCGGAGCGGTGACTCCATCCAGGTAGAGAATATAGGCCGCCCCTACCGCGGTAGATCCTGTGGCCACACTGAGTACCTGATACTCGCTCTTGAAGCCCTGGGCCAGACCCCTGGCTAGGGTCTTCTCCAGAACCCCAGCCTCGGCCTCCAGAATGGCCCAGGTCACATCATCCTTGGCCATGTTGTACATGGACTGGGCGATGTGGTGAGCCACGTCTCCCACGCAGTAGGCAGGCACGGTCACGATGTTAGCATAGTGGACTCCAGCTCTTATGGCTGCCTTTACCGGATCCACCATCGCCTCCTTATACTGGGCCATGTACTTGCGGACATCGAACGAGGTATGAGGACCATGTCCTCCCAGGTTGTGGGTGTCCATCAACTGGGCCTGGGCCACCGTGGGCTGATCGTAAACCAGCTTCAGCATGGCAATCTCCGCCTTAATCGCCTCATCAGGAGTCTTCCCGGCCTCAATAGCTTCCTGGAAGGCAGCTCCAACACCATAGGAAGTGTTCATGCCCCAGGACTTGGAGGAGAGGATAGCCTTTTTGTGGTCAGCGGGGATGTCCAAATCTCTCAGAATCCTGTTCACCACATTGCTGGTAGAACCGGGGACGAAGGCAAAGTCCACCACGCAGGTGGGCCCGTAGAACCCGCCATACCTCCTGATGGACTCTCTACCGATGAAGGCCTCGTTGGCCTCAATAGCAGCGATGAACTTCTCCATCGACTTGCGGAAGGCAGGATCCTCTGCATAGAGGATCTCCAGGATGGGAGGAGTCTGATAGTGCTCTACGAAAGGATCGTCCTCTGGCCGGACGTAGTCGGTCAGGCCCGTCAAGACCTTATAGTGGGCGTTGACCGATTTTACGTGTAGATCTACTACCTCTTTGCTCTGCCCTTTGCCAACGGTCATCCCGTTCACGGCGTCCACGTAAGGCTTGGCGTCGATGACTTTGAACTCCTTGCCCCTCTTCTCCCGGATAACTCCCAGGTCAGCCTTCTGGGCTGCCAGAGCCTCTTTCACCATCTTCTCATAAACTTCTTGCGCCATTGTCTTATCACCTCCTCTTAATGTGATAGTATTGGGGGCTACCCTGCCCCCATAGCCTGGAGGTTGCCACCCCTGGACAAACCACCAGGTCAATCATGGTTCATAGGCACCACCTCCATTGACCCAAAATAAAAACCGACTAGCACCGCAAGATCTACAACATCTCGCTCTTCCTCTGCTAGTCGGTCATGGCCCCCTCGCCTTACCTGCGTCAATTAAATAATGTGCACTACAACTATAACATGTCCTGAGGGTACTATATATAAAATACTTACACTGCTTTATACAAGTTCCCTACAGAACTCTACTAACTATTATAAAGCTAAATTCTTACTTGTCAAGCAAAAGAATGTTCGCTTTTGAATCGATCTAAGCGATGATATAATAAGTTGAGTTTCATTCTGACCCCAGGGATGGGATAGAGAGACAAACCGTGGAGCAGGAAAACGACATCCAGCAAACAATACCCGGCGTTCACGTCAGCCTGAGCCGGGTTGGCATTATCGGGGCTGAGAAGTTTATCAGGATACGCTACAACGGAAAAGAAGATCTCTTCTATTCGGAAATGGAGCTGTACGTTAACCTCAACCCCAGACAGATGGGAGTCCATATGTCCCGCTTCAGTGACGTAGTCAACGAAGTAGTGGACGAAATAGTGCGTGAGGAAGCTCTGGATATTGAGTCCCTGGCTGAGAAGATCTCCCGACGAGTACTGGAAAGGCAAAGGGCGGTCAGGTCCGAGGTAAGGATCAAGGCCAAATATGCCATGGATAAGAAGACCCCAGTCTCTCACCAGAGCACCCAGGAGATCTACAACCTGATCGGCATAGCCGTGAGCACTGGGGAGAAGACTAAGAAGCTCATCGGTGTAGAGGCCTGGGGGATGAACACCTGCCCCTGCGCCCAGGAGATGGTGCGCACCTACTCCCGAGAAAGACTCCTGGCCCACGGTTTCTCCGAAGGAGAGACAGATAAGGTGTTGCGTCTTATCCCCATCGCTTCCCACAACCAGAGAGGTAAAGGCTCTCTACTTATCGGAGCCGATGGGAAAATCCGGGCCGAGGATCTGGTCGCGATTGTAGAGGCCTCCATGAGCTCGGAGATCTATGACCTTCTCAAGAGGCCTGATGAGCTATACGTGG
>CAYYBB010000211.1:0-3263 GCA_964469465.1 uncultured Actinomycetota bacterium | reverse complement strand
TCTGCAATACAAAGCGGAAGATGCTGGTGTTCAGATAGAGAAGGTTGCCCCTCATTAGTAAGTAGAACGGCATTTGTGATGCTAAATATTGCATAGTAGGCTCTGTTCACTGCGGCTCGATATCGCTTTAAGCTCAGCAACTCCTTTGCAGTTTCGATATCCTCCTGGGCACTTTCTAAGCGAATTTCTACCAGAGTTCTTATCTCTTCATCCATAAATCTATTCCATCTTTCTTAATACTATTATATAGAGGGTCTTTGTATCTTTTATGCCATTCATAGGTTTCCCTATCCATTACCATAGGAGACAGTATCACATCATACTTCAGAATTAGATCAAAAGAGGCCATGCTTATTTCATCTCTCAGCCTCCTATCCCCATTCTTTAGCACCACCAGGAGATCTATGTCTGATTCTTGGTCACATTCTCCTCTAGCCACAGAACCAAATAAAACTACTTGCAGGATCTTATCCTGATAATTTCTTTGCAGGATTTCTAAATATCCCTGGAGCGCTGCTTTTTGGTTTTTCGTTAGATTAGGACTGTCCAAGAACCTTTTCCCCTTCCCTAAGGAAATTCTTCATCATACTCCTGCCATAGCCTGGTTAAGGTTCAGATGTCTCAATAGTCTTTAAGGATTTTTATCATCCCGGCATTGTGGGTCTTCATCTAACAGTTGGCCTTCAGATCACTCTCGGCAAATGTGAGAGCATCATTGATAACAATACAGGCTGTCCAAAAACCGGCTCTACTGTGTATTCAGCTGTCTGAATATCTTCATTTTGCACTTACCTCTAGAAGGAGCCTACTCTTTTGACTTATTATAGCCCATGCGCAGTGGTGTCATCCACCTCCCCAGGGGTAAGCTTATCAAGATTCTTAACAATTTCGTCAAAATCTAATTTCTTTGCTGGAACACCCATCCTATCTCACCTTAAGAGTTTATCTAACCTGCAATATCAGACCCTGCCTACAAGTATCTTACCATATGTGATAACCATTTTGAACTAAAAACCTTTGTGTTAAACTAATCTTGATTTGTCTAATCTAGATTTGTATCTTCTCAGGAGGGAGATAATGTTTGTCAATCGTAAGCCTGAATTGGAGCATCTGGAACGACTCTACCGCTCTGACCGGACCGAGTTATTCATCGAGGAGCGCGGGAGCACGTGGCCCGTCTAGCGCGGGCAGGGGAGCTTCCTTTCTTGCCGGAGCGTATCGGGGGCTGGTGGGAGAGAGGAGAGGAGATCGATGTGCTCGCCGTGAGTGATGCCGAGGGGGCCATACTGATCGGAGAGTGCAAGTGGTCCGTGAATCCGGTGGGGCTAGACGTGCTGGTAGATCTGAAACGGAAGGCACAAGTGCTTGGGGCTCAGGAACGATGGCCCCAGGTGTCTTACGTCCTCTTCGCCAAGGCGGGGTTCACGCCAGAGCTGTGGGCAGCTGCGGCATCGGAAGGCGTGCGGTTGGTTGAGGCGACTGAACTGGTCACGAGCTGAGGAAATAACAGCGGAGGAGATAAACCAGCATTGGGCTTCGAAGAGTGCGGATTTCTTCTCCAGATCTTCGAGGTCTTTTCTGCCTGCCAGCCTGGTACTTCAGTTAATCCCACATACCCAGGTTTCGTTATTTAGGCTAGAGCGTCGATTTCGACCTGTCCATCTTCAGAAAGATACTTCTGTGGAGAGGGCTTGAATTCGTCTTTGAAGTTGGCGAAGAACCTGGAATATCGAGATATGGATCGCCTTATTGCCTTACGATGGGCCAGTCTAGCTGTTATTCCGCTTTGCCTGATATTTGTTGTCCTGGATCTCGGGCGCTTGAGGAAAGACAGAAAGTACTTTCCTCATGTTCAACAAGAACTTCAAAATCTTTAGAAATGTGGCACCCTGGCTACTTGGGCGGGTGATCAGGCCGTTCTATGGTTTCGATTCCCTATAGTCACCAGAGTTCTAAGAAAGTAGTCTGGGAAGATCGCAAGTGAAACAGGACTTCGGTCTAAGTAACTGGCGTTCATGTCCGGTCATTCAGAAATCGGATACGAAAATAGGTGGAACCTGATAAATGGAATACAAATCCTACGTCCATATGTTAACACCAACAGATCGGAAGAGATACCAACACATAAAAGAAGGAAAAGAGATTTTAGGGTTTGTGGTACAATATGAGACAAAGATAGGTGACAAGTGGTATCCAGTAGTAAGATATGATACAGCCCATGGTGTTGCTCATAAGGATGTTCTGAATCATAAAGGTTTGAGAGAGAAGGTGATCTTAGGCGAGATGGATTATAAAGAGGCATTGGACTTAGCAGATGTGGATATTAGAGAAAACTGGGCTTCTTACCGAGCTCAGTTCTTAAGGAGGATGGGAAAATGACAGAAAAGGAATTATTCGAAAAGAACCAAAAACTCTCTACGGAGTTTGATCTTTATCTCTTGGATCACCCGGAATTACTTGATAAGATCCCAGAAAATGCCCTTATTGTATTACTTCCTGAGTTTGACCAGGAGCTAAAACAAAAGAACCTGGAAATGGCCAGGCTTCACAGAGAAAAGGAACAACCGCTAGTCTACGTAAAGGTTGATAAGATGAGGGCTTCGAGATTAGAAGGTCTTCAACTTGAAGTGGCATAAACCACAAGCTCAAGAGGATCGAGCTTGCCTGAGAGACAGTTAGGTGTACGTGTCAGGAGCGGAGTTGTTCCGGCTTTAGATATTGGACAGGTTCATCGGATACGGAGAGAATCCCCTCAGTACATACTTAACGTTCTTCCCCCTTCCGAGTCGCTGCAGATAGCCTCTTTTCACCAGATCTTCCAGATCCATCCGTGCTGTCCGATCGGGAATATTGACTAACTTTTGGTACTGAGATCGTGTGATTTCTTTTGCCTTGGCTTCCATGTGGGCAAGCAGTTGCCGTTGCCGTTGGTTGAGCTCCTCGACCAAGTATCCCCTTCCGTATAGAACGGCGACGAATCCTCCAAGCTCTTCTAGGAAGGTGGGTTCCGGCAGCCCGTATCCAAGGCACTGCTCCATGATTCGGTTTGTCCCTCTACCCCACTGTTCGATGTATTTCCACAGGAACATGGCTTTTGCTATGAGCGGGTTCCGGGGAATAGAGGGGTGAGTACCTTTGAGCGCCTCTGGGGTCAGGGGTTCTGGAAGTAACCCTAAAGCCAAGGGGATTTACGAGCCATCCTCTTCGACCTTACATCTCTCTCCTCCTACTCAAAGCTCATCGAGTACCTGGAATGGGGGTAC
>CAYYBB010000210.1:0-3318 GCA_964469465.1 uncultured Actinomycetota bacterium | reverse complement strand
TGATATCCTTGGCCGCAATATATTGTATTAGGTGGCGTCAAGTGGATACCCCCATTATCTTATTATCCGCAACCGTAAAATTGGAGCGGAGTTGTACAGCAAGGAGTACTCCCGCAGCCGCCGGCCAGGTGGGTCTGGCCACTTGAGCGGGGCGAAAAGATAGAAGTTAGTAGAGTTAGTCCATTTCTTGGATAATTGTTATGTCTACTTTGCAGAGGAGATAGGTTGTTAGCTCAAGAAATCAGAGAGAGCATCGGAGAAAACGTATATAAATGCTACCAATGCATCAAGTGCACTTCTGGTTGTCCCACCGTATATGCTATGGATCTGAGCATAAATCAGATTATGCGAGCTCTGCAACTGGGAAAGGACGATCTTGCTCTCAAAAGCAAAACCATCTGGCTATGTACCAGTTGCTGGACCTGTGCTACTCGCTGTCCCCAGGGGATAGATATCACTTCAGTCATGGACTTTCTGCGCATGAGAGCTGCTAAAATGGAGATCAGGGATCCACAGGCAGCCACTATTGCCGGGTTCAATCAAATCTTTCTAGAGAGTGTGAGATCCCATGGGCGCATCTTTGAGCTAGGTATGATCATGAAGCTGAAGATGAAGACCAGGAAGGTTTTTCAGGATCTCGGGCTAGGATTGAGAATGATCCTGAAGGGCAAGATCCCCTTTGCTCCCCAGCGGGTTGGCCATATGAGAGAGGTAAGATCCATGTTTCGCCGAATCAGGGAGATCGAGGGGAGGAAGGCATGAGAGTAGGCTACTATCCCGGCTGTACCCTGAACTCCACGGCCGAGGAATATAATATCTCGGCCAAGAAAGTCTGTGCCAGTCTGGGTATAGAGCTGGTGGAGATTTCGGACTGGACCTGCTGTGGAGCCTCAGCAGCCCATGCTGCCTCCCATCTTATGGCCGTAGCCCTGCCTCTCAAGAACATGTTTGCCTATCAAAAGCTAGGTCTTGATACTCTGGTGTTGCCCTGTGCTGCCTGCTATTCCCGATTTAAGGCCGCTGCTTATCTATATCCCGCTCATGAAAAAGAGATGGAGGAGATATTTGGAGAGAAATATGATCAGGCTTTGGAGATAAAGAGTCTTCTTAATTTCCTGACTGGGGAAGAGCTTCTCCGAACCATAAAAGAGAGGGTTAAAGAACCCCTGACCCATCTCCGGGTGGTGGCCTACTATGGGTGTCTTCTCACCCGTCCTCCCCGAATAACCGGGGAGGAACAGTATGAGTATCCCACTTTTATGGAGGAATTAATCGGGGAACTGGGGGCAGAACCTCTAGACTGGTCCTATAAGACTGAATGTTGCGGCATGAACTTTTCCCTGAGTGCCCCGGAACTGGTGATCAAATTATGTGGAGATATCCTTCAAAATGCCAAAGAGGTGGGTGCTAATGCCATAGCGGTGGCCTGTCCTCTGTGCCATGCTAATCTGGATACCCGGCAAAGGGAAGTGGAGAAGAGATATCGGGTGGATCTGGATCTGCCCATCCTTTATTTTACTCAACTTATTGGTCTGGCTCTGGGGATGACTCCAGCAGAACTGGGCCTGAAAAAACATTTGGTGCCGTTGAGAGTATAGGATGATAGTATTTAGTGATTATCCAGAAGAATGGATCAAGTCTATTAAATCTGCCTTTCGCAATTGCGAAATCTTTCTTGAATCGTTGAGCCGAAGGAAAGAAACATTTCTGGGAGTACTATTGGATGATCGAGGTAATGAATAAGGACTATACTCAGCGGCTTCCTCCCTGGCTAAAAAAGAGAATGCCTATTCTGAGGGAAGTCCATGGAGTTAAAGCCATCCTGGCAGAGGGAGCTCTCCACACCGTGTGCGAGGAAGCGATGTGCCCGAACCTGGGAGAATGCTTCTCCCAGAGGACAGCCACTTTCCTGGTCCTGGGCGACATATGCACCAGGAACTGTCACTTTTGTGCCGTAAGAGAAGGAAGGCCGGCACCGGTGGATGAGAGGGAGCCAGAAAATGTGGCCCGGGCTGCTCGTAAGTTAGGTCTGAAACATGTGGTGGTTACCTCGGTGACCCGGGATGACCTGGAAGACGGAGGAGCATCTCATTTTGTGGCTACCATCAGGGTCCTTAAGGCACTACCGGAGCCACCTACGGTAGAGGTTCTCACCCCTGACTTCGGAGGAAATGAGGAGGCCCTCAGATCGGTTATCGAAGCTAAACCGGAGGTTTTCAACCATAATATGGAGACGGTGGAAAGGCTTTATCCCCTGGTAAGGCCCCAGGCCGACTACCGGAGATCTCTCCGACTTCTAAAAATGGTGAAGCAATGGGGACATGGCATTTATACCAAGACTGGCTTCATGCTGGGGCTGGGAGAGGGGCAAGATGAGGTAGGAGGTCTTCTGCAGGATATCGTGGACGTGGGCTGTGACATAGTCACTATTGGGCAGTACCTGCGTCCCTCTGCTGGCCATCTTCCCGTAGTTCGCTTTTACGAGCCCTGGGAATTCAAGAAGATTGGGCAGCACGCTCAGGATATGGGAGTAAGATTTGTGGCCTCAGAGCCCTTCGTCCGCTCCTCTTATCAGGCCAGGGAAGCCCTTCTTACTCTTGCTGGCAGAGAATAGAAAGGCAGAGACTTTCAGCATTCCAAGGCACATGGAGGGAGGCTTGGCATGGCAGAACTTCTTGATGTATATTGTAGCGTAAGTTTGGCTATGGATGGGGACGCCTCGCCCAAGCCTCATGGCCAACTACTGTAAGGCAGAACATTTCGGCAACAGAGGGAGTGTGTAGATGGGAGAGAAGATTGTTTCAGCAGATGCTCCTCTCTCCGAAAAAGGGAAAGAGGAGCAGGTAGATCTCTCCTCTCTTGAAGAGATTCTGACCAAATATGCAGACCCAAGAAGGTCCCTCATTCCCATCCTCCAGGAGGCCCAAAACATCTACGGTTATCTTCCTCGAAAGGTGCTGGAAGCTATAAGCAGGTCTACCGGGATTCCTCTCAGCAAAGTCTACGGAGTAGTCACCTTCTATGCCGAGTTCTATCTGGAGCCTCAGGGACGCAACCGAATCAAAGTGTGTCAAGGCACGGCCTGCCACGTACGGGGAGGGAGAAACGTGCTCAAGACTCTGGAGAAGGAACTGGGTCTAAAAGAGGGAGAGACCAGTCCGGACCTGAAGTTTTCCCTGGAGACGGTGGGCTGTCTGGGGACCTGTTTCCTGGCCCCGGTCATGGTGGTCAATAATACCTACTACGGCCGGCTGAGCGAAAGCAGGGCGAGAACCATCCTTGAGCAGTTTAGCTAATTCCAAGATAGAGCATATCTTT
>CAYYBB010000209.1:0-3337 GCA_964469465.1 uncultured Actinomycetota bacterium | reverse complement strand
CATCTTTCCTACCCTGAATCAGTTCTTAAAGGGTATTGAAGGACCTGTAGTGTTGCCTTTTCAGACTGGCTGCGGGATGGTGGTTACTACTGCCTACCCCTACAGTTCCCATCGGGTAACCTACGTGCATAACCTCTTTCAGAATGGGGCTGCTACCCTTTCTGGTCTGGTGGAGATGTATCGGGAGCGCAGACGCCGAGGAGAGCTCCCTACAGAGGAAGAGCTAACCTTTATTATGATTAGCGGAGACGGGGGCATGGATATTGGCATGGGTCCAGTCATTGGGACGGCACTCAGAGGTCATCCCATGATCATTTTGGAATACGATAACCAGGGCTATATGAATACCGGGAACCAACTTAGTTATGCCACTCCCCTGGGTCACGTCACTTCCACCAGCCACGTGGGTCCAGCCGAGGTAGGCAAGGGCTTCCAACATAAAGATACAGCTCAGATCATGGCTGCCACCTATATCCCTTATGTCTTTACCAGTGTCGAAGGGATGGGTACAGATTTAGTAAGAAAGGGTGCTAAAGCTCAGTGGTACGTGAGAAATGGAGGGTTCGTTTACGGTAAAGCATTGAGCGTCTGTCCCCTCTCCTGGCGCTATGAGGAGCGGCTGGGAACCGAGGTTGTCCAGGCTGCAGTAGATTGTTGCTTCTTCCCTATCTATGAAGTAGAGCGTGGTATCACCACCATCAATTATGATCCTGAAGAAAGAGGTAAGCGCATACCAGCAGCCGAGTGGTTAAAGATGATGGGCAAAACCAGACATCTGACCAGGCCGGAGCATGCTAATGTGCTGGCCGCGTTTGAAGCTGAGGTAGAGCGGCGCTGGCGCCGCCTGAAGGCCATGTACGAACATCCATTACTGTAGAGAAGTTACTTTTGAAAACTATCTACAGAAATCCTTACCCTACAAATCTCATCACCAAGGACGATGGCGCTATAGGTCTCCCACTGATACCTGGACAGCACAGTATCCAGCATCCCCTTAACCACAGCTTGGTGGAGATTACAGACCAGGGAAGGATTGATTTCTGCCGCCTCTTTGAAAATACAGTTTCTGTTCTGTATTTCTATAAGGGATTGGGAGCTCCTGGTCAGCTCCACATTGGTGTCGAAATAGGATAGTTCCTCCGCAAGCCACTGGCCCACTATTTCCAGGTTGGACTCACTGCCTCTTCCTGGTCTGTGATGGACAAAGGAACGGCCCTGCTCTCGACCAAACTCCTCTATCTCCTGATCAGTTATCTTGTTAGATCGCGCGATTAGGCCCAGCAAAAGCTCGCAGAGGAATCGGTAGTCTCGGGGAGGGAGGTGGAACTCGACCAGTTCTGGATTTCTCTGATAGAGACGTTGAGGACGCCCCACGCAACTCTCCCGGCCAATCTGGGAAATGATCAGGTTGGCCTCCTCCAGCTTGGAGAGGTGCATTCGTATGACATTAGGATGTAGAGAAAACTCCTCTGCCAGTTGGCAAACTGAGATGGGTTGGGACCGTTGGCTGAGGTAAGAATAGATGGAGAACCTGGTCTCGTCGCCCAAGGCTTTGCTTGTTTCAAAGATTTTGTCGCTTAATTTCACTGCTATTACCATTAGAGAGTCTTTTTGTATTGTACAGAAGAGGTAGAGTACAGTAAAGGGAAGGTTAATAACATAAAAACAGTGTAAATGATTTATATTTCACATGGTGTCTCCGTCCGGCGGTTCCAGGCCCATTTTTCAGATAGGTGCCGTGTGGTATAATTTCATTGCTTTCAAAATCTCAGGGTAACCCCCGGTGGGGATATAGCTCAGCTGGCAGAGCGCCTGGATCGCACCCAGGAGGTCGCCGGTTCGAATCCGGCTATCTCCACCAAACCTCTCAAGAGTTCCTCAGGGGAAATTGCCTGAAGCTTCTATTAGACGTGGACATATCCATTTTCCCTGAACCATCTGACAGCTTTTTCCAGAGATAGTTCTATGGGAGTTTGGGGGAGTCCTAGTTCCCTTATCGCCTTGGAGCAGTCGAAATAGATATATTTGCTGATGATCTGAACCCGGGCTATAGTGAGGGGCGAGGGCTTCCTTGTAATCTTGCTGGAGAGTTCCAGCGCAGAGGCGGCAGTCAGAGCCAGAGGATAAGGTATTCTCATCTTCGGAGCTGGTACTTTGGATATTCTCTCCAACAAGAGAAAGAACTCTTTCATGGAGATATTTCTGTTTCCCAGAATGTATCTTTCTCCTATTCTTCCTTTCTGGAAGGCTAGAATATGTCCCTTGGCTACATCTTCCACATCTATAAGGTTAAAACCCCCATCAAGATAGCCTGGAAGTTTACCATTGAGGAAATCCACGATCGATTTTCCGGTGGGAGTAGGTCTTATGTCTCCTGGGCCAACAGGACCCGTGGGGTTGACTATCACTACGGGAAGACCTTTTTCTGCCATTTCCAGACATACTTGCTCGGCCAGGTATTTAGATTTCATATAATGGTCTTTGATATGCCAGCAATTAAATTCAGTCTCCTCATTAGCCAAAGTTCCTTTCTGAGGTATGCCTAAGGCTCTGATGCTGCTGGTATAGACAACTTTTTCTACCCCTTCTTCACGAGCCGCCTCTAGTATGTTTTGGGTACCCCGGACGTTGACATCGTAAAATATCCGGCTATCCCGCGCCCAAAGAGCATTGTGGGCGGCGGCATGATAGAGTCCTCTGCAGCCTTTGAGGGCTTTTTTCAGGGATTCTTTGTCTCTCAGGTCTCCAAAGGTTATCTCTAGGCCATCCAGCCTCTGAATATTGCTTATGTTACTATCCTTTCGGACCAGTGCCCTTATTTCGTGCTCTCCATCTTTTATTAACTCTCTGACCAGGACTCCGCCTACAAAGCCAGTAGCGCCGGTTACAAGGATTCTCACTTAGGTTGCACCTCTTATTTTTGAAGTGTTTTGTTCCACGAATTATAGCACACTGATGGTTAAAATTACTGTTGTCATGAAATAACTTAGGCCATATAATCCGAAGAAAGGATATGTTCTTTTATTCTTCCCAGTACATAAATCTGGCCATCTTTCTCAGATTGCTGATAGGTCAGTGGGACAGACCCCATCTCTAGATTTGGTTAGAAAGATTACCGGGAGGGGATATGGCAAATGGATGCTCTTCTCCTCAATTTTCCTGACAGACAGCCATCCTCACCTTTAGAAGAAGTTGGCTCAGTGATGACCGAACATCTCGGCCTGGGTTATCTGGCTGCCGTACTCAGAGAGAACAACTACCAGGTAGAGATACTGGATGCCAATATTTTAGGCTCTTCTCCCTAGAGTATGGACCATATGAGTGACCACCGTCTATC
>CAYYBB010000208.1:0-3375 GCA_964469465.1 uncultured Actinomycetota bacterium | reverse complement strand
CCGGTGGTCACCTCTACCTCTTTGGTCTTTCCCTTCTCATCTATGATAGTGACTACCTGTTTCCCGTCCTTTTCCCTTATTGCCTCTGCCGGGACCAGGAGGACCTCTTTTTTGCTGGCAGTGATGATGTCTATGTTGGCTGTAAGGCCGGGTTTTAAGGACACCCCAGAGCTGTCAGTGATTCTAATGGTTATCTTAAAAGTGGCCACTCCCTGGCCTTTTTCAGCCGAGGAAGCAATTTCTACCAACTCACCGGTCATAGTTTGGTCCGGGTAGGCATCCAGAGTAATATCTGCCTTTTGGCCTTGCTTTAGATTAGCCAGGTCAGTCTCATCCACGGTGCCGGTGACCTTCAGTTCACTGATATCGGCCAGGGTTAGCAAACTCAGCCCGGGGGCAAGGTATTCTCCTTCCTCCAGGGTAGTGGTGAGCACCGTACCATCGAAAGGAGCCTTGATTTGAGCTTCCTCAAGAGCCAGTTGAGCCTGCTCTAAAGCTATTTGGGCTGAGGAGAGCCGAGCCTGGGCGGTCTTGAGGTTGGCGGCACCCGTATCGAGCTGAGCTCGAGCGGCTTGTTTCTGGCTCAGGCTACTCCAGTAGGCGGTCTCCTGGTTCTTTTGGGCGGTTTCTAAAGAGCTTTTGGCGCTGTGGACTCCATTTATGGCGGTGGCCTTCATGGATCTGGTGGCAGTGGGATCTCTTTTGACCGCATCCAGGTATCGGAAGGCATCCTCCAGGGCCTTCTGGGCCTGCCTTACCGATATCTCGGCTTGCTCATAGGCCAGATCGGCGCTCTGGATGGTAGTGTGATTGGCATCTAAAGCCTGCTGATAGGCGACCTGGGCCGCCTGGTAGTTGCCGTGAGCGGTCTCCAGGCTGGACTGAGCCTGCTCCACCTGAAGGACTAGACTCTCGCTCTCCAGCTCGGCCAGGATATCTCCGGCTTTGACCCGGTCTCCTTCTTCGGCTATGGTTTTTATGATCCCCCCGGTCTTGAAGCTCAGATTTACCTTCTTAAGAGGAGCGACTTCTCCGGTAGTTGAGACCACTAGGCTAATATCTCCCCACCTTACCTTAGCCGTGACCATCTCAGCTTGTCGCCCGGCGCAGGCTGGAAGTAAAACCATAATTGATAGGGTCAGGAGCAACAAAATTGGACTTAGAAACTTGGTCTTTCTCAACCTATCTTCCCCTTTCTAGCGCACCTGTTTCTTGGTAAAGACCAAACTAATTGTAACACTTTCGCTACTTTCTCCCATACCTATCCGGGCCAGTTGTCTTGTTTCAAGGGTCGATGGATACAAGGAGGTCTCTGAGGGCCTGCCCTGACGGGGATAATCTTCCAGCCCGGGCCAGTCCCAACTCTTCCAGCTCAGGACTCACTTCATCCGTGAGGAGAAGGGTCCCTAGATGGGACTCTTTAAGGTCCCGCAAGTCCTCCAAGAGCTCGCTTCCCACCGCATGATCATGGACGATTCTCCCATCCAGAAGATCAACGATTCTTTGGGTGAATCTGGCCACTCGGGGATCGTGAGTAACTGCGATTATGGTTCTTCCCTGTTCCTGGTTGATCTGCTTTAGAAGCTCCATCACCTGGTTTCCGCTTTCGGTATCCAGGGAACCCGTGGGTTCGTCGGCCAGAATGATAGCTGGATCGTTTATGAGAGCTCTGGCTACAGCTACTCTCTGGCGTTCGCCCCCCGAAAGCTGGTTGGGCCGATGTCCCATTCTATCTTTAAGTCCCACCATTTCTAGAAGCTCTTTTGCTCTTTGGCGACTTTTTTTGCCATCTGTCTTAAGGGATGTAGAAGGTGTGACAATGTTCTCGTAAGCAGTCAGGGCGGGGAGAAGATTATGCAGTTGGAAGACAAATCCCACTGTCTCAGCTCTGAATTTGGCTAGACCTCTCACCTTTCCCAGGTCTACTCCTTCGATAAGAATCTGACCGCTGGTAGGAGTGTCCAGAGCTCCTATCAGATTTAGAAGGGTGGACTTCCCGCTTCCCGAGGGGCCCATAACTGATACAAACTCGCCTTTAGTGATGGCCAGAGAGAGATGATCCAGAGCTCTTACATTCCCATCGGGATATATCTTAGTCACTTCTCTTAATTCGATTGTCAGATCAGCCATTTTTCAAAACTCCTATTCATAACGCAAAGCCTCCAGAGGGCTCATTCGAGAGGCCCGATAGGCAGGATAGGCTCCACCGAGCAAGCCCAAAAGAAGGGCGATCATAATGGCTATTACATAGGCGTTAGGGTCTATGGCCGGTGATATAAAAGCTCTTGCTCCAGGTAGTTGGGTCACACTATAGACTATGCCCACTCCCAGGATGATTCCAATCAGTGCTCCTCCCAAACTTAAGAAAATAGATTCTATCAGGATCATTCTGAGGATTCTCCATCTGCTCCATCCCACTGCTCGAAGTACTCCGATCTCCCTGGTTCTTTCGAAGACGGACATTATGAGGGTATTCATGATACCGATGCCTCCGACGAGCAGGGCCACCAGAGAAAATATCCAGGCCAGGGCATCAAGCATCTGGGCATCCTGTTGGCTGTCAGCAAATTCAGCGGAGCGTATAACAGATAGATCAGGGAACTCTTCCTCAACTTCTTCCTTTACCCGATCCGGGTTAGTATATTGCTTGAGGTCTACGGTTATCATAGTTACCCGGTCCTGCATATCTGCTAATCCCTGAGCATCTTCAAGAGCAAGAATTCCTCCTCCGTCCTCGTAAGCCACACCGCTTTCATATATTCCAACTACCGTAAAAGTCCGGCCGCCCAGAGTCATCTTATCTTCCACCAAGCGGTCAAAGTTATCGCTAGCTATCTTACCGATAAGGATAGCATTTTTGTCTTTAGGTCTAATGGTCCTGCCCTCTACTACTCTGAAACTGGCCAGGGTCTTATCCTCCAGGCTGTACCCAAAAACAATGAAGTAAGGGTTATCGCCATAAGGTACCACGGTGAAAATTCTTCCTGAGGCTGCCTCGACACCTCGAAGCTTCTCTATCTCCTGGATGATTTTTTCATCGACTTTGCTCAACATCATATCCGCGCTCTCTTTCTGGAAGACCACCAGGTCAGTAGCATCCTTTTCAAACATGGAGTTCATTTGCTCTTTCAGCACGTAAGCAAAGGAGAGAAGGGAGACTATAGCAGCAATACCTATGGCAATTCCAAAAACAGTGAGGATAGTTCTAATCTTGCGATAAAGGAGGTTTTTGATAATCACGAGATCCTCCTGTCAAAGACAAAGCTAAAAGATGATATTGCATGTCATTATCATTTTACTCTCGAAACCATTCTTGTCAAGTACCTTTGACGGTTCCCCTCTACGGTCCGTAACTTTCTGATCAAAAGCATGTTT
>CAYYBB010000207.1:0-3389 GCA_964469465.1 uncultured Actinomycetota bacterium | reverse complement strand
TGCGTCGCAAGCTGTTGAACTATTTCGATGTCGAAGAAATCGTGTTATATGGTTCATTCGACCGAGAATACGTTGAAACCCAATTGGCTCGCTGCACCCAATTTTTGGCTGAGCTTCGCCCCTTAATCTCTGTTCTGGCCCGAGAGTGATCTTTTGCCACCTTCTTTCTTGATCCGTGCCCTTTCCCTTCCTCCAGCAAAATAATAGGCAACGTTTAGTTTATAATTATAAGTAGTTCTATCTATCCTGGTTATGACACTGCGGACAAAATCTGGAGAAAGGGAAGAGGTGTCTGGATTGCTTACAGAATACTTTCTACCCACAAAAATCATTATGGGCAACAATAGTCTTGATCGTATTGGCGATGAGGCCAGGAAATATGGCTCCAGGGTCATGTTGGTCTGTGGACAGAGGGCCATGCGAGAGTCGGGTACCCTTCAAAAGTGTCAGAGTCTTCTTGAATCAGTGAATCTTCAAGTGATCCTTTTTGATCGAGCTAAAGGCGAACCAGATCTGGATCTGGTCAGGGAGGGACTCACCCTGGCCAGAGAAGAGAAGGTGGAGGTGGTTATAGGTCTGGGCGGAGGAAGTGCTATAGATGTAGCCAAAGCTGTGGCCGGGCTTTTCTATCTTGAGGGCGAAGTGGAGGAGTACCACGAGGGTAGAAAGATAGAAGGTCCCGGCATTGCCTTTATAGCCATTCCTACTACAGCCGGAACAGGAGCCGAGGTGACCAACAACTCCGTTCTGACTAACCGAAAGACCAGCCTCAAACAGAGTATCAGAAGTCCCCTTTGGTATGCCAGGTGCGTCATTATCGATCCCACTCTAACCCTGAGCATCCCGCCGGCGGTCACTGCCGCTACTGGGGCCGATGCTCTGGTCCAGACTATTGAGGCTTACTCCTCCAGTCGGGCTCAACCTATCACTGATGCTCTGGCAGCCCGGGCCATTCAGCTTTTAGGAGCTAACCTGGTGAGAGTTTACAAAAACGGCCAGGATCTAAAAGCCCGGGAGGATATGTTAGTGGGAAGCGTGCTTTCGGGCATGGCTTTTAGTAACGCTGGCCTGGGAGCGGTCCATGCTCTAGCTCATCCCATTGGCCTGCAGTTGGATCTGCCGCACGGTCTGGTTTGTGGGATTTTGCTGCCCACCATCATGGAGTACAATCTGGAGTGTGCTCAGGAAAAGTACGCTCAAATAGCGGGCCTTTTGGGAGTTGATCTATCAGGCAGCTCTCCTTTAGAGACAGCTCAGTTGGCTATTCAGAAAGTTAAGGCTCTCCTGAAGGAAGTAGAGATTCCCCAGGATTTCAGGGGCTTTGACCGCAGAGCCTTGAATTACCCTGAGATTATCTCCTATTCCCTGTCTTCCAATTCCCTTAAGTATAACCCGCGGAGGATGGAAGCTGAGGAACTGAAAGAGATTTTGGATGAGGTAATGTAGATTGGTCTCAAAAGTTCCCACAAACTCGTCATGGGAAAGTTTTACCTCCTAACTTGTGCTTCGAACCTGCCAAGTGCCCAACAAACAAGGGTAGGTGTTACAAAGTCTGGACTCTGAAAAGTAACTGATCAAGGTAGGATCACAGATGGTGTGCACTGTAGGATATCTCTACCAAAAGGGGGTTCTCCAACCGGCCGAACTTGTAGCTGGGTCCTTAGGGTTGGACAATTTGGTGAGTTGGCTCCATGTGGTAGAGATATTTGATGATCTGAGTCTCTTTCACGGCCAGGAAATAATTTTTACTACGGCTTTCGATATAAGGGATGATCCCTGGCAGCAGGCAGAGCTGGTAAGGGAACTGGCGGGAAGAGGTGTCTCTGCCCTGGTGATCAAAAAAGGATACTATCTTTACACCATCTCGCCTCAGATGAAGGAGGCAGCAGACAGACATTCTCTTCCTCTTTTCTCCGTCTCTCTGGACACAGATCTCATGGCCCTGACCCGATCTGTTTCTCGTTGCCTTCTAAAGCAACAGTTGCAGAGAGATATGGCCTCCAATTTTCTTTCCCAACTGTTGGAGGGAGATTTGGCGGAGCCGGTCAATATGGCTCAAAGGGTGCGTTCTTTGGGTATTCCCACCGGTATCTTCTACTTTATCCTCCAGGTAGATCTAGAAAATGTGGAAGCTTTTCTGCAGAGTTCTCCTCATTCGGAAGAAATTGAGATGGCCCGCCTGCAGAGCAGAATAGCCGAGCTGGTTCAGACCGTCTTCGCCGAGCACCGCTATCCGGTGCCTTTGTGGTACCGGGGAGATAAGTTTGTTTTATTAGTTCCCTGTGCTGATGAGGATGAGGAAACACCCCATATGTTGGCAGAATCTTTGGGAGAGAAAATAAAAGCATCCCTGGCTCCCATTACGGCCACGGTGGGTATGAGCAGTTGTTTCAAAAACCTTTTGGAGGCCTCCCGCCACTTAAAGGAGGCTTCTCTGGCTATCGAAATCATCCGGAGGATCAAAGAAGGGGATCAGGTGGCTCCATTTTCCCAGTTACAGCCCTATTCTATCCTTCTGGGCATAGCCGATGGAGAGGAAGCCCGAAACTACGTGTCGTCCCTGCTGGGCCCATTGGAAGCAGCCGATAGACAGCGCCGCGGATATCTTCTTCCCACCCTGCAGCTTTTTCTAGAAAGTGATGGGAACGTCAAGCTAACGGCTCAAAGACTGTTTGTGCACCGCAACACCCTCCGCTATCGACTTCGCCAGATTGAAAAACTGCTGGGCAAGTCTCTGGACTCCTCAGCAAATCGCTTTGCCCTGCAACTGGCCCTATATTTACGGAATATCCAGTCCAGGTAGGTAAGTCGAGAACTCAAGAGATGGGAGCTGCTTTGTTGAGTCAACTCGTTTGGAAAGTGTGTGTCTTTGTTCGAGTGGGACAGGGCACAGGTAGGGATTAGGCTGTTGCTTTTATCCTATCTTCTTTATCTATCCGTGTGGTGAGTTTGAGGAACTCTTGGGGCAATAGTTCTGATGCATCCAAGATTTCAATGCCAAAAATCTTTCCTTCTTTTGTAAAATGAACTATTACCTCTCCTCCTTTGGTCCGTTCACTGGACTCGACAATACCTCTTCTATTATCTGCCTCCATTAGCTGAATGTAAGCAGCATTTGCCATTTTGTCATAGGTTATTCTCATCGTCTTTTTCGTCCCTTCTCTCCAAAGGCTGTTATTACTAGTATATCATCATTGTGTTTTTCGTACACGACAATTATCATTTTGTCGTGGGGTTTGGCCTTTACTTCATACCTCCCTGGCTTTTTGCCTTTGAGTTTTCTTCTCGGTCTTTCTATCGCTGCTATTGCTTCCTGCTCAGTTATATCCTCATCTATTAACCTTTCCTCTGCATGAGCTGTAAATATGTAGCGTCCCACTCTCCCCCCT
>CAYYBB010000206.1:0-3407 GCA_964469465.1 uncultured Actinomycetota bacterium | reverse complement strand
CCCTATAGTTTGGAGAAATTTCTCCAGATCTTCTCCCCTTTTTTCCAGATCCGAGGAGAGATCCTTTATCCAACCTTCCACTTTGTCTTCAATCATGACCGGGGGAACATCGATTTCAGCATTTTCTATCAACCTGTCCACTGCCTCGGTCCTCAAAGGGTTCTGCGCTTCTCTCTCCCTGCCAGAAGATAGCTGATCCCGTACAAATGCCCTGAGCTGATCTATGGTACTAAACTCGCCTACCTGGCTGGCAAAGTCGTCGTCCAGAGGGGGCAGGCTCTTCTCCTTTATTTCTTTAAGGCAAATTTTAAAGGTCGCCTTCTTTCCTGCAACTTTCTCGTGGGGATAGTCCGGTCCAAATTCCACTTCTATTTCCTTAGACTGTCCCCTTCCCATCCCCACAAGGGCTTCTTCTATCTCCTTGACGTGCTTGCCTGACCCGACCTCCATGAGGTAGTCATGGGCTGAGCCATCTTCCAATCTCTCCTGTCCTACATGGGCATCCAGATCAACCAGAACATAATGGCCCTTCTCCACCTTATATTTGGACGATATCTCCAACTGAGCAAACCTCTCCTGTAGCACCGCCAGTTGGGTGTCCACTTCCTCATTAGAAACTTTCACCTTCCTCCTGGTCAGACTCAGCCCTTTGTACTGTTTTAACTCTACCTCTGGCTCCACCTGAACCACGGCATCAAAGATGAGAGGCTTGCCCTGCTCAGCCTGCTTCAAAGTAATCTGCGGCTTGTCCACTGGCCTGACACCAGACTTGGTCACAGCCTCTAGGTAAAAGTCGGGCAAGGCCTCCTCAATGGCCTCCTTGATTATATACTCCTTGCCCAAATTGATATCAATGATCCTGGCCGGAACTTTGCCCTTCCGGAAGCCAGGAATTCTCACCTTTTGCGCAACAGAGGCGTAGGCTTCGGAGATGGCCCGCTCAAAGCGTTCCGGAGGAACTTCTACTACTACCCGGACCTTGTTCTTTTCCACATCTTCAACCGCTGTCTTCAATTTCTTAACCCCTTTAAGCTGATCTTTTTGCAAAGCAAACTCTCGCGGAACTGTAAAAGGGGCCGAATTTCAGTATTTGGCGCCATCCTGCGAATCTAAATGACCGCAAATTGACCCAAAACATACTATATGGTTTTTGCAGTTCCGCTAACTCTAAGTCGGTCAGTACCGATCAGCGTGCCGCCTTATAGTCCATAAAAGATCTAGGACCCAGGAACTAGAATCCAGATTCTGACCCCAAAGCCTTTCCCCAAAAACTTTCCTTAAAGACCGGGTGGGCTATCCAGATCCTAGTACCCAGATCCTAGTACCCAGCTTTCCCATGAAAACATGGTGCGAGAAGGGGGACTCGAACCCCCATGGCCTAAGCCACTGGATCCTAAGTCCAGCGCGTCTACCAGTTCCGCCATTCTCGCATGGTGGGTCGTGCAGGTCTCGAACCTGCGACACCCGGATTAAGAGGCTGCCCCAACCCTTTTTCCATGTCTGTCCATGACTGCCCATATTGCCTCTGATTAGGCAAAACGGCAATTTGGTCAAAGCCATGTCACGCCGTATTTTACCATGCTTTTCCAAATTTTGGTAGCAAATTGGTATCAAAAAGCTTGAGTACTATAGAGTGCTTATTTACTTTGTCGTTCATAGGTTAGTCTCTACCATGTCTTCCTGGGCTGGCTGGGTCGAAAGTAGGCTGTCCAGTTTTCCTATGGCCTCACGTCCCGCTTCCCGAATAAGATGAGAGTAAGTATCCAAGGTTATCATGCAGGAAGCATGGCCAAGCTGCCTCTGGACGTATTTGATATTGGCCCCATCATTGATCAGTAGGCTGGCGTAGCTGTGCCTTAAATCGTGAAACCGCACTTTCCTTAGGCCGGCCCTTCTTAGGGCTGGCTCAAATATGCGAACCTGAAGGTTGGATCGATCCATGGGTCGGCCGGCCTGGTTGGGGAAAACCAAGTTGAGCTCGTTCGACTCCAGGGTAGCTGCCTGGAAAGCCTGGTGTTCTTTTAACATCTGGATCAGCAAGGGCGGTATGTCTACTGGCCTTCTGGAATGGGCTGATTTGGGCTCCATCAGCACCCCATCCTGCAAGCTACGCCTGACGTAGATTCTGCCACTGGCAAAGTCAATATCATCCCACATCAGGCCCAGTAGTTCCCCCTGCCTGAGTCCGGTAAAACAAGCCGTAGCCATGAGGCACCGATAACCGGGGTCAGTAGCCTGGATCAAGGCCTGGATCTCTGCGGCTTCTAAAAAGTCCGGCTCGGGCTTGACGTGGCGAGGAGGCTTAACATAGGCGGCTGGGTTCTCCCGCAGGTACTTCCACACCACGGCCATCTTTAGAACCATCTTGAGAGTACGCAAGTGCTTCCCTACGGTGGCTGCTGATATTCCCCCCATCAGGCTGGCCTTGAAGGCTTCCACCATCTCCGTAGTGATGGAGCGGAGCCTGTAGTGGCCAAAATAAGGGATAATCCGGCCCTCAAGATGCTGCCGATAGCCAGCAAAGGTTTTGGGTCTTACGTTGGCGGCCTGAGCCTTAAGCCACCTCTTAGCGAACTCGGCGAAGCTAAGTGTATGATTTCATAAATACGATGACGTATTATTCGTTGACAAAACAATTGGACGATTTATCAAAGCTATTGGCAAAAATTCCACCAGAGTTAGATTCATTAGCACTTTGTGCATGAAAGATAGAAAAAATATGTCACCGAATTTATGAGCCAGAGCACTAAGGTTGGGCAACTCCCGAAACTCTCCCCTATGGACTTCCCGCATGGCCTCCGCCAACACCCGCTCCGCGTCCTTCTTTTTGGGCCCAATGCTCTTGAAATGTTGCCTTCCTTCCTGATCCCGAAATTTAACCGCCCACACTATCCCCTTTTTGGGTAGAGCGCTTGATGATACATCCGGAAGCCATCTTCTTACCTCCTCTTTAAGGGTTGACACGCAGATTAGCAATCCGAATTGAACTTGCCAAATAGCCTCTGACTAGGACTTTTACCAGGCCTGCTACCAAATTGCTACCAAAACTTGCCAGCTTTCCAGGAAATTTGGAAGTCAAGTCTGTACCAAACCTTATCCCCACCACTTGACTCCGAGATCATTATAACCTATAATATGCCCTAAGTCAACAAACACCAGTTTGGAGAGGCGATGGAAAAAGAAAAGTGGCTAAGCCTGGCTGAAATAGCCAAAGAGCTGCGGGTGGGACGAAAGACGGTCTATCGCTATGTTTGGAAAGGGTATCTTCCCGCTTACAAGCTGGACCGTGTCTACCGAGTAAGAAGGGAAGATTTTGAACGCTTCTTGCAAGAGAGAAAGACAGGAAATGTAAGAAACTAACCTTGGCGTTACTGCAAAAACCAGATTTTGGACCAATTTACCATCCG
>CAYYBB010000205.1:0-3425 GCA_964469465.1 uncultured Actinomycetota bacterium | reverse complement strand
GATCTCGCAGGAGTTTAGCATGTTGGCAATAGAGGATAAACATTAGTATGGTGAATATGGGCCACCTTACCTGGGGGAAAAGGATCGTTAACCTCAGCGTAACCAAAGAGCTGCTTCAAAGCTACAATGTCGCCTTGCGGAAAAGGTTAGGACAGAACTTTCTCGTCGATCCCAATATTCTGGATAAGATCGTGGATTTAGCCCAGATTGGGGAAGATGACTGCATCTTGGAGATTGGCCCCGGTTTGGGAGCTCTGACCCAGGAGCTGGTCAGGCGGGCCAGACGGGTAGTAGCTGTCGAGTATGATAGAAAATTATGTCAGATTCTGAAAGAGATCTTTGCCAGCGCCCAAAACCTCCTCGTCATCAATGCTGATCTCCTGTCTCTGGACCTGGCCTCTCTCGCCCAGGAACACACCCTGACCAAAGTGGTCTCTAACTTACCCTATAATATTGCATCAACTGCCGTTCTCAAGATAATGGAGGAGTGTTCGAACGTTGGTGAAATGACAGTAATGGTTCAGAGAGAAGTGGCCGAAAGGATGGCTGCCAGCCCTGGTTCTCCTGCCTATGGCTCCTATACCCTTAAACTGAGATATTTCGCCCAGGTCTTTCCGCTTTTTCAGGTACCCCGAACTGTTTTTCTTCCTCCTCCCGAGGTGAATTCAACGGTGGTTAAGATTATAAGGGATCCTTACTGGCAGAAGCTTTATCCCGCGCGAAAATTCCTTTTCCGGATTATCGAGCTGGGGTTTGGGCAGAGAAGGAAGAAGTTAGTTAATTGCCTTTATTCCGGGTCTGCTTTACGGCTCTCCAAAGAAGACATTATATGGGCTCTGAGCTCGGCTGGTATTGATATTTCAGCCAGAGCTGAAGAGCTTTCCCTGGAGAAGTTTGTGCAGTTGGGTCAGGCTCTTTGGTCCCTATTGTACCAATAGAGCGTCCCTGCTCAGCAATAAAAGTCTTGCCGTCCCTACCAAGAGGGCCGAAGCTCGGTATTTGGCCCCATCCTGTGAATCTAAATCAGACGGCAAATTGACTCCGAATGTGATTCTTACAGTTCCCCCAGTCCTCGGAAATGATAGTTTTTTCTTACCCAGACCTCTACCTACCACCCATGCCCCCGTGGGCCACTTGACTTCTCCCTCTACTTAGTATATAATATCACAAATATATTCTAAGTCAGGAGGAGGAAAGGGTTAATGCCGGTCGTTAATGGCCCTCATGTTGATGTGATAGATCGGATCAAAGAGGATCTGAGCAAAATGGTAGGGCAGAAAGTCAAAATGAGGGCTAATAAGGGAAGAAAGGTCATTGTAGAAAAAGAGGGGACTATCGAGGAGGTTTATCCAAACCTCTTTATCATAAGGCTGAAGGAGGCGGCCAATAGATCAAGCCGAGTCTCTTATAGTTACGTTGATATTTTGACCAAGACGGTTCAGCTCTCCTACTTTTCGACAGGAGAAAATGCTCTACCCTGGCTTTCCAAGTTTAACTAATTGGAAAGCGTTGTTTACAAAAAAAGCACAGTTAACAGGCACAGTCCTTTTGGCTGTGCTTTTTGTATTTTGTTCAAGATAGCAAAAGGTTTTACAGCGACTTAATTAATTGCCCATCTTATTCACATTATGAATGATAGTCATTCATAACTTGAATTGGAGTACAAGCAAAGGAGGATTGCTCCTCTAATCTATTGCACCCCCTCCCCATTGGCTATACAATATACCCCATGAGGATAATTGCCAAGGCCTATGCTAAGATAAATCTCTTTCTGAACGTCCTGGGGAAAAGGCTGGACGGATACCACGACATTGAATCCATCATGCAGAGTGTGAGTCTGCATGATCAGCTCCTCTTCGAGAAAACCGAAGAGGGCATTTTTGTATCCTCCGATAACGGTGGCCTTCCTACGTGCGAGAGGAACCTGGTAGTCAAGGTCGCTGAGTCTTTTCGAAAAAGATATCCCCAGAAGTGGGATGGCGGAGTATCCATCCATATTATGAAGAATATTCCCATAAGTGCTGGTCTGGCAGGGGGGAGCACTGATGCAGCAGCTACCATCGTTTCCCTTAGCAGACTATTTGACCTGAACCTCTCCTATGAGGAAATGAAGGAGATTGCAGAAAGTATAGGTTGTGATGTAGCCTTCTGCCTGCGGGGAGGGACCGCTCTGGTTCAGGGCAAAGGGGAAGTAGTTACTGAGTTAGATCCTCTTCAGAAAACCTGGATTGTTCTGGCTACCATTCCAGGGGAAGTATCCACCAAAGAGGTTTACGACCGTTTTGACCAGATAGGACATCCTAGCACCACCGATATCCACAGTTTCATAGAGGATATGTACCAAAGCTTTAATGGTAGGGTATATCAGGAGATGGAGAACGTTCTGGAAGGGGTAACCGTGACCCAATATCCTGCCATCAGGGAGATAAAATCTTTAGCTTTGAAGAAGGGCGCCGCAGCAGCCGTAATGTCAGGAAGTGGGCCGACCGTCTTTTGTGTCTGCTCTTCCTTGAAAAAGGCCCAGGAAGTATACGGCGCTCTGGCTTCCCACGTGAAGGACGTCTTCATCACCAGCACTGTGGACAGGGGTCTGGAGATGGAGGTCATGAAGTAACCATAAGAGGAGCCGGGCATGACAAAACCTCAAAAAAGGATCGATGCCGTAATTCCGGCCGGTAAGAGCGAGATTAGAAAAGTTCAGGATCTTAGAGCCAGTGACAAAGCCAGATTTCCTCTCAACGGCAAGCCCATGGTGGAGTATGTGGTAGAGGCTGTTAGAGCATCTGAGCTGGTCGGACAAATTGCTCTGACGGTTCCTGTGGGTACGGACTGCAGTGGTCTGGAGGATAAGGTGGACAAGATATTCTTCACCGATCGGCCCCTGGTGGATAATATCGAGATGGCAGTCCGGTATTTCTTGGAATCGGAGTATGTTCTCCTCACCTCCTCTGATCTCCCTCTTCTGGACAGTGGGGTAGTCGATTCCTTTATCAGCCAATGCTTGGCAGAAGGCGAGGCAGATTTGTACTACCCCATTATGAGGAAGGAGGAGCTGCTCAAAGAGTACCCGGAAACTAAGAGGGCCTTCGTCAAGGTGAAAGAGGGATCTTTTAGCGGCGGCAACCTGGCTCTGGTAAAGCCAGGGATTATCCTTAATAACCTGAAACTTTTTGAGAGACTTTATGATCAGAGAAAGAGTCCCTGGGGCATGGCCAGGGTCATTGGACTGAGCTGCGCCCTGAAGCTATTGGTGGGCATTCTTACCATAGAGGAAGCGGAGAAAAGGGTGTCCAAGTTGATCAGGGCCAGAGGCAAGGCTATCATCACCAGGGAAGTGGAGATAGGGATGGACGTGGACAAAAAGGAAGATCTCATCCTGGTGAGGAACGCACTGTCCGTACGGGAGAGAAAAGAGATACCTCAAG
>CAYYBB010000204.1:0-3441 GCA_964469465.1 uncultured Actinomycetota bacterium | reverse complement strand
TCTCAGGCAACTGAAGGCCATGGGTCTCCAGATCGTCTCCACCTATCTCAGTTGGCGACGGCATAGCATTTCGCCAGATGAGAACGACTTGACCGGAAAGACCGATCCCCGGCTGAACCTGCCTGCCTTTCTATGTCTTTGTGCCGAACTAGGTTTGTGGATTCATTTGAAGCCAGGACCGTGGATCTGCGCTGAGGAGAAGAATGGAGGTTATCCCGACTGGCTGGTCAGGGATGAAGAGATTCTGGTGAGGGACAACCAAGGTCGGCCAGTGCTGGGATATAATCCTCCGTTTGGGGGGCACATACCCAGTTACTTGCATCCCAAATATTTGCAACATGTTCAGAAATGGCTGACCGATGTAGACTTGTGTATTAAGGATTTCTGTTACCCCCGCGGACCTGTTATTCTTATTCAGTTGGATAACGAACCCAGCATGACCTTCCACGATGGGATGTTCGAGTCCGACTATAATCCGGTTAACGTTGAAGGCTTCGGTCTTTATCAGCAGTGGCTACAGGAAAAGTATGGTTCTATTGAAATGCTTAACCTTGCCCGTGGTGCGGACTACACCAGTTTTTCTGAGGTGGAAGCACCACTAGCTTTGGACGTCAAATGCCTTGGCGACTTGCGAAGGTACACCGATTGGGCTGAATTTAAGGAATGGCTACTGGCCAAGCATATCGAAGTTCTCCGGGAATTTCACCTACAAAATGGGATACAAGATGTTTTATTCACAGTGAACTATAACCACCACGAGCCTATGTCCGTGCCCAATAATTGGAGCAAGTTAGAGCAGGCCAGCGGACTGGGAGGATATGACTATTATGTCGTGCCTCCTTTACGGCACAAAGATTTTGTGGATTTCGTAAAAGCTGTGAATTACAGCCTGGCCGCATTAAAAATACCCTGGGCTCCGGAGATGATGTGTGGGATATGGAGGTTTGAAGGTACGGAAGAAATTCACCCAGATCTGTTGACTCCCCACATGGAGAGCATGTACTTTCTGGGCCTAACTTACGGGCTTAAGGGGATGAATTTCTATATGTTAGTCAACCGGGAGAACTGGGAATACGCCCCTATGGACGAGAGGGGTCAACCTACGCCGACGTATGGTGCCCCCAAGAAAGTAATGGATTTTGTAAAGGCAGTGAAAGATTTTGCTTCCTCGCGCAAGAACCAAAAAGTGGCCGTTATGTACTACAGGCCTTATGCCTGGGAAGCCTACGTTACTGCAGGCGAGGACGTCGTCCTGGAAGGCCCCCATCTAGGGGAGGCCTATCGCTCATTCGAAGCCCTATATGCTGCCTTAGTAGGATTAAACTATGACCCGGGAATATTCGATCCCTTCGTGAATAATGAGATAGATATTTCTAAATATCCACTGATCTTTGTTCCGTCGAGCACCTATATGGATGAGGGAACGCAAAAGCTCTTGAGGGGATATGTGGAAAATGGGGGTATGGTGGTTTTCTTTCCTGAATTGCCCCGTCTAGATCTGCATATGAAGCCCTGCTCGTATTTCGACACGGATGCGGAATATGCGGTGTCGAAATCTAGTGCGGAATCAAAGTCTTACCCCAATTTGCGCTTCGTGGAACGCAGTCTCGGTAAGGGAAAGGTTGTTTTGATGGAGACGTATCTTTCTTGCCAAGAGGAGGATAAGAAGAATGAGGAGCATCTACATGCTCTTGGATCGTTTTTAAGCGACCACGGCTTGACGCCCGAGGTTGAGGCCGACGATTGGCATATTGCTACAGTTGTCCAGAAAAACAATTTTGAAGAAATATTATTCGTAGTAAATATGGCCTCTCAATCTATGGAAGTGAAGTTGAGGTTCAAGGAGGTGAGAACGGGAAGACTCAGAGGAATCTTTTCTCCAGAACCGGTTTTGTCCATTAAAGATGGGGAAACTACCCTGACCATTGCCGGGAGGGCGGTAAAGGTTTTCCGCGTATTAAAGTAAGCTGCCTGACTCACGGAAGATGAAGATGTTAGATGTAAGCTTGGGAAAGATCAGATAGTAAAGATCTCCGATTTACTAGCAAATTTATTTTTGCAGGTGATGAAGCCATAGTGGCAATTCCCTTGTTCTGTAGTTCTCTAGCTCTGTAGTAATAGATTGAACTGCAGATACTCCTTGCCAGTTCAATCTATTTTTTAAACAGGTTTTGATATTTTGAATGCGTCGCAAACAGGATGAATTTGTAGATAGGAGCGAAAAGGATGGCTAAAGTAGAGATCAAGGATGGGGTAGTATATCTGGAGGGAAAGCCCTTCTACCTTTCCAGCGCGGACTACCCTTATTTTCGGGATGGGGTCGAGAATTGGAATGACCGGCTGGAAAAGTTGAAGAACTGCGGGCTCAAGGTCATTACCTGCTATTTCCCGTGGCGGCACCATGAACTTCTGATTGATGGGAAGCGCCGCTTCGATTTTGTTGGAGAGACTCAGGACAATAGAAATGTAATCAGATTTTTGCAGCTTTGCCAGGAGAAGGGGCTATTGGTTATAGCAAAACCTGGTCCTTTCATTCATGCTGAGACCAATTATGGTGGCCTGCCTGATTTTGTCTGCCCGCTGAATAACCCCGAAGTCGAAGCCATGCTGAATCATAGAGGTGAGCCAGTGACCTGGCCTGGAAGTGAGTGTTCCGAGGACGGAAGGTCAGCCAAACCCTGGCCTCTGCCGGCTCCCTTAGACCCCGTTTTTCTTAAAGAAGTGGAGCATTGGCTTGGAGCAGTGCGGGAGGAGATAATTACCCCCTTCTCCTACCACGAAGGTCCCATCTTCTTAGTTCAGTTGGGAAACGAGGGCATCTATTCCAACGCCCAGAGACCTCCCTGGGAATACGACTACAGCAATTCCAGCCTGGGATACTTTCGCCAATGTGTGAGGGAAGACTATAAGAGCTTATCTAAATACAATAGATTACATGGCACGACCTACTCCTCATGGCAGGAAATAGAGCCCGTGCGAGAATGGAAACAGCCTGACAAGATGGAGGATCTGGTAGCCTATATAGATTGGTCTAGTTATCAGTGGAAATATATGAGGGAGATTTATCGGCTCTATAGCTCCTTTATCTCCACAGAGCTCCCCTACATTATTAACCCAAACCCTCCTCTCGCTGAACCTTTTGGAATTGATTCCTGGCTCAGTCGGGTCAATCCTGATGAGTGGCCAGGTGTTCATTATGGCTTCACCAACTGGATCGGAGTTGCCTCAGAGGATCCCTCGGTTCTCGAGCGTTATCTGGTGTTGGCTAAGAGGAGCAGAGGAGCAAATCTGGAGGAGAATTGGGGGCTCACCAGGCCCTACGGACATGCCTACCGCTTTGCCACGGTCTGCTATTTCCAAACCCTCCTGGCCATAGCCGCAGGAGGCACTGGCTATAACGCGTATACTGGCGTCGGCACCTCTCTGTGGGATGACCATTTG
>CAYYBB010000203.1:0-3441 GCA_964469465.1 uncultured Actinomycetota bacterium | reverse complement strand
GCCTTAGCCAAAAGCTCCTCTTCGGTTATTTCCTTGGCCATAACATTTCCCCTTTTTCTAGAGCATGCTGTACTTAGTGCTTATCACTTCTAAGCCTTCACCCCTGCCAGAATCTTACACTACACCAATGCCGAAAGGGCCCTTCCTTTCTTGCTACAGCAGGTAGATGAGTTTTACGGGAGGGCCTGGTCTTAAGCTGAGCAGATCAAGGCCGAACGCATGATAATTCCGTTGCCGCGGGATAGAGCCTCAATTTGCTTCCGGCCTCATGTGGGGAAACATGATTACATCTCTAATGGAGGAAGAATCGGTCAGGACCATGACTAATCTATCTATGCCGATACCTTCGCCACCTGTGGGAGGCATGCCGTATTCCAGAGCTCTCAGGAAATCTTCATCGATCAGCCTCTCCTCTGCCCCCCCTCTGGCTTCCAGTTGCTCCTCAAAGCGTCTTCTTTGCTCAATGGGGTCTATGAGCTCAGAGAAGGCATTGGCGATTTCTTCTCCTCCTATGAAGAGTTCAAATCTTTCTGTCAGCCGTTCATCATGGGCATGAGTCCTGGCCAGAGGGGAGATATCTTTGGGATAGTCCAAAATGAAAGTAGGGGCTATCAGCTTGGGGGCCACCATTTGTTCAAATATCTGGTTAATTGTTTCTCCTTTGCTGGCTCCTTCTTCCAGGGCGACCTCATGTTCTAAGGCGATTTTTCTGAGAACCTCCACATCCAGATCCAGATGGATCTGAATATGGGCGTACTTTTGGATGGCCTCTATCATGGAAATTCTTTCCCAATCACCTGAAAAGTCGATCTCCTGGCCCCGGTATACTATCCGTCTTTCCCCTTTAACTTGCTCGACCACATACCCCAGCAGTTCCTGGGTCAAATCCATGAGGTCCTGGTAGTTGGCAAAGGCCTGGTACAGTTCCAGCATAGTAAATTCGGGATTATGCCGGGTAGACATTCCCTCGTTTCGAAAATTTCGGTTCAGCTCGTAGATCCTATCAAATCCTCCTACGATCAGCCTCTTTAGATAAAGCTCAGGCGCAATCCTCAGATAAAGATCTATGTCCAAAGCGTTATGGTGGGTCCGGAAAGGCCTGGCTGTGGCTCCGCCGGGAATGGCATGCAACATAGGAGTCTCTACTTCCAAAAAGCCTCTGGCTTCCAGGAACTCCCGAATGGCCCTGATCACCTTGTTTCTGACCAGGAAGACTTCTCTTACTTCCGGGTTAACTATGAGGTCCACGTAGCGTTGTCGATATCGGGTCTCTTTATCTCTGAGCCCGTGATATTTCTCGGGAAGAGGGCGGAGGGCCTTGCTCAAGAGAATGAACATCTGTACGTCAATGGAAAGCTCTCCTCTTCGGGTCTTAAAAACCTCCCCTTCCACCCCCAACCAATCACCGATATCAATGTCCTGAAATTCGGTAAATCGCTCGGTCCCCACTTTCTTGAAATTTACATAAAGCTGAAGGGTGTCCGAGCCATCAGTTATTTCAGCAAAAATGGCTTTTCCGTGTTCCCGGAAAGCCATCACCCGTCCGGCCACTCTGGCTATGAAACCAGTAGCAGCTCCAGATTCTATGTCACCATACTTTTCTCTGATCTCGACCAGGCGCTCCTGAGGAGAAAAGTCGCACTGATAGATCTTCTTTCCCTCTTGCTTTAGCTTCTCCAGCTTTTCTATTCTCTGACTTATGATCTCGCTGGTTTCTCTCATGGCCTTTTGTCCGCTCACTTTACATCAACTATCTCGTATTCCAGTTCGCCATGAGGTATCTCCACTTTGACTTTCTCACCAAGTTTTCTGTTCAGGATGGCTGTTCCTAAAGGTGATTCGTAAGAGATCAGGTTATTGAGAGGATCTGACTCGATGGAGCTCACCAGCCGGTATTCAAACAATTCCCCACTTACCACATCTCTTAAAGTGACCAGCGAACCGACCCCTACCGCCTCCGATGTATTGTTCCCCGCTATGATCTCGGCTCTGGAAAGTATTTCGTTGATCTGAGCTATTCTGCCTTCAACAAAAGCCTGTTCGTTTTTGGCATCCTCATACTCAGAGTTCTCAGTCAGATCACCGAACTCCTTGGCTTCCTTGAGCCTCTCAGCCACCTCCCTCCTCTTCTTCCTGACCAGATACTCCAGCTCATCTTGTAATCTTTTGTAACCTTCCTCGGTGACAAGAATCTTCCTCATCGTCCCCTTCTCCATGGATTGTAGAATAACTTACGTGGGCATTATAGGTTAAGAAAAGAAATCTGTCAAAGAGGGAAAATGGTTGGGTCTCGGTCAATAAGTGTGAAATTCTGGCCGCGCAGCCTGGGTTAGTAGCGGAGGGTTCTGGAATGAGACCAGTTCAACCTGGCCCACTCCGATTTTTATGGCACGGTCGGGCGGGACTGAAGCTGCAGAATCTGAGGCTGGAATCCGATCTTGCCGAGCATGGTTCTATATTCTTCAGGCTGCAGCATCTCCGGTGGCTTTTCCAAAAGGGACACCAGGATGGCCTCAATTACATTGGTACCAAAAGACCTTCCTTCGAAGGCAGGTGTTGTGGTTATGAGAAGCTCAGCTCCCCGGGAGCGGAGAAGTTCCACATCTTCAGAAGTAGTAGTATTGGTAATTATCCACTTCCCCTTTAGATCAAGAGGGAGATAACGACGGATATAGAGGAAGTCGCCGGCTATGATGTCTGCATCACGATAGTACTTGAGATATTTTTTCTTCGGCTCTTTCTCCTGCTCTGAACCAATAGGATAGAGGATCTGAAAGGGCAGTTTGGTGATTACGGGTAACAAAATCCAGGCCAGTATTTTGACCGCCCGAAGGGAGTGAAGAGGGATAGGAATGCCCAGGCCAAAGATGAAATCGCCAAAGGTGGTCTGGCATCCTACCTCTGTGAGAGCCTCCGCCATGCCAAACCTGTCCACGGAACTCACCAGTAAAGCCTTCTTGCCCCGCAGAGGCCCCAGACTTCTGTCCACCTCTTTGATTACGTCGTACTCCAGACTGTTTTTGAGGCCACTTCCGTCCACCACTTTGGATTTGGCCACAGCTTTTCTCATTTTGAGGGCATCTCTTATAGCATACTTTCGCCCTCCCGCACAAAGATAAAGATCGATGCCGCCCAGACCAAAGGCATCGACCTGACCATCGAGGGACCTGAGAAGATCAATGGCTCTGGCCATATTTCCATCCGTGCCGATCCTCTCCACCACAAAATCCTGGCCCAAAATATTTAGAGATACCCGGTGATCTCTTTTCGATGATCCCAGACTCACGCTGACAATACGCCTCATCTTGCCTCCCCTGTACCTTTCCATCCCTTTTATGATCTGGCAACCTTCTGGAACATCCGCTCCAGTACCGTTTTGCGTAAATAATATCTTGGCGTCCCTGCAAAAACCAGATTTTGGGCCAATTTACCATCCAATTT
>CAYYBB010000202.1:0-3489 GCA_964469465.1 uncultured Actinomycetota bacterium | reverse complement strand
ATCCTGTGATATAATTAGCCAGTTAGCGGCAGAGGGGATTTTAGTCAGTTATCCGGAGAGGGAGTGCCAGATGATGGATTTGACAGAAATGGGCCAGAGGGCCAAAAAAGCAGCTACTATTCTCGCCAGTTCCTCCACCGAGGTCAAAAATTCAGCCCTTGCCCTTATGGCCGACGCTTTGATGAAAAACTCCGTCCGGATCATGGAGGCCAACCAAAAGGATGTTGAAGAATCGAGGGCCAGGGGCATGTCCGAAATTCTCCTGGACCGGCTGGTTCTGAACGAGAAACGCATCGCCGAAATGGCCGAGGGAATCAAAAGCCTGATCGGCCTGCCGGACCCGGTGGGGGAGATCATATGGGGAAGCAGACTTCCCAACGGCCTTATACTGACCAAAGTACGGGTGCCTCTGGGAGTAGCGGGAATCATCTATGAGGCCAGACCCAATGTTACTGTAGATGCCTCGGTCCTCTGCCTTAAGTCCGGCAATGCCGTCATCCTGAGAGGCAGTTCCAATACGCTATCCAGCAATGTTGCTCTGGTAGGGGTACTGAGGGACTGTCTTAAAGAGGCTGGACTGCCAGAGGACTCCATTCAGCTCATCTCCTCTCCGGAGAGGGAATATGCAGTCCAGTTGATGAGGCTGAGGGAATATGTGGACGTTCTTATCCCCAGGGGCGGCAAGGACTTAATCGAGAATGTGGTGGCTAATTCTACCGTTCCTGTAATTGAGACAGGAATAGGCAACTGTCATATCTACGTAGATAAGGATGCCGATGTGGAGATGGCCCTCCAGATCCTCCTTAACGCTAAGATTCAGCGGCCTTCAGTATGTAATGCTGCAGAGAGCCTTCTGGTGCATCGGAAGATGACAGACGTTTTTTTGCCCCGGGCCATCCAAGCTTTGACCGAGAAGCAAGTAACCATCTACGGATGTCCTCGAACGCTGAGCTATGACAAGGAGGTCTTGCCTGCCTCTGAAGATGATTATTATCGAGAATATCTTGATCTAAAAATCGCAGTCAAAGTGGTAGATTCTCTGCAGGAGGCCATAGATCATATCAACAAATACGGGTCCCATCACAGTGACGCTATTGTCACCAATGACTACTCCAGCGCTCAGAAATTTACCCAGGAGGTGGACTCCGCCGCTGTGTACGTAAACGCATCCACCAGGTTTACCGATGGCTTTCAATATGGCCTGGGCGCGGAGATCGGGATCAGTACCCAGAGGCTCCATGCTCGGGGCCCCATGGGTCTTAAGGAATTGGCTACCTCAAAGTTTGTGGTGTATGGACAGGGACAGGTCCGCAAGTAGCCCGAAAACAAAAATAGGAATAATGGGAGGGACCTTCAACCCCATTCACTATGGACATCTAGTCACAGCAGAAGAGGCCCTCTATCAATTTCAGTTAGACACGGTCATCTTTATGCCCACCGGTAGGCCTCCTCACAAACCTCGTAAAGAGCTGGCCAGTGCCGAGGATCGCTATCTCATGACCGTCATAGCCACAGCTTCCAACTCCAGATTTACCGTCTCCCGTATGGAGGTGGATCGGAAGGGCACCACCTATTCCATCGATACTTTGAAAGAGCTGAGAAAGATTTATGGGGAGGAAGTGGACCTCTATTTCATCACCGGAGCTGATGCTATTTTCGACATCCTGACCTGGAAGGATCCCGAGACCGCAGTTAAGCTCTGCAAGTTCATCGCGGCCACCAGGCCCGGCTACGATCTAAAAAAAATTGAGTCTTTAAGGGAGATGTTGATGGGAAAGAAAGAGGTGGATCCGAAAAACAAGGTCATCTATGACATGGAGATTCCTGCTCTGGCCATCTCCTCCACAGATATCAGAAGAAGGGTTAGAGAGGGCAGAGCCATAAAATACCTTCTTCCTGACGGAGTTATGAATTATATTTACAAGATGGGTCTGTATAAGTAAACTGTGAGAAATTGCTGAAAGGTCTGGATAATAATCCAAATGTAAATGTTCAAGGTTCGACCCTCTGGAATACTGGAGACGATCCCAATAATAACCCAAATGTAAGGGTACTCTGATTTTTCACAAGTTGCTTCCCTCGTTCGCTTTCGGAATGATTCATCATGAACCTAAATCAGGATAATATTGACCAAGAGTTTGATCAGAATTTTGTCGACCGCCTGGTGGATAAACTGCGAGCACTATACGAGCCAGATCTCTTCTCCCACTCCTATCAGACTATGGCCTTTGCCGAGAGGATGGCCGAAAAATATGGGGTGGATCAGGGAAGAACCAAGGTAGCATCCTTCCTCCATGACTATGGGCGAGTTTTCCGACCGCAGGATTTAGTTGCTTTGGTAGAGGAACGGAGAATTCCCTGCACCCAATTTGAGCTGGAAAACCCCGATCTCCTCCACGCTCTTGCGGGTCCTGAGCTGATTCGAGAAGACTTCGGGATATGGGACCCCCAGGTTCTCTCGGCGGTGCGAAAGCATACTGTAGGTTCCATCCAAATGTCTCTTTTGGATCATATAGTGTATATTTCCGACAAAGTGGAACTCTACCGCTCATATCCTGGCGTAGACATTCTGCGAAGGACAGCCCTGGAGGATCTGAATGAAGCTTTCAAGCTTTGCTACAGGCAGAGCCTGAACTATGTTCTGAACGAGGGCAAGCCTCTGCATCCTGATTCTTGCAAGATATGGAATCAGATTTGTGAGCGAAGGAAAGAGTAGTAGCTTTTGGGAAAGAGCTTTGCTCTAGGAAGCCCCAATTTCCGATGACCAATTGGAAAAGGCTACAGCATCTGTAGAATTTCCAGCTTCAAGACTCTTCTAAGTGAAGAACTAAATTTTCTAAAAATTTTCTAATAATTTCCTTGAGAAGTCTTGTAATCGTTTATGTAATCGTTTAGAATAACTTCCAGCGTGTAGGAACGATTACGTAATCGTTTCCTAAATCCAGGAAAACACCTTGCATTTGGAAAACAGTCTGGACCCAAGAATAGGTAGTAGAGAGTATTTTATGACCACGATTAAGGATCTAGCCAGAATGGCCAATGTCTCCGTTGCCACTGTCTCCAGGGTCATAAACAAAAGCGGATACGTAAGTCCAGAGCTTACCCGCCGGGTGGATCAAGCTATAGCTGAGAGCGGATATCAGGTCAACGTTCTGGCCCGAAGCCTCAAGACCGCCAAGACCCATACCATTGGTCTCATCATCGCCGATATCTCCAACCCCTTCTTCACCTCGGTTATTCGCGGCGTAGAGGACATAGCCTATAAGCATGGCTACAATCTTGTCTTGTGCAACACCGACGAGAACCTGGAGAAGGAAAAACTCTACCTCCAGGTCCTGCGAGGGAAAATGGTGGATGGGTTGATCATCTCACCAGCATTGCGGAAAGCTAATGAGCTACGAGTGCTCCTGGAAAGACATCCCAACGTAGTATTTATGGACAGGAAGATAGACGGTGTGCCAGAGGCATTATGTGTTAGAGCAGACAATC
>CAYYBB010000201.1:0-3498 GCA_964469465.1 uncultured Actinomycetota bacterium | reverse complement strand
TCATGGAATATGTGGAGGGCCTCTCTCTGGAAGAACTGGTAGAGAGGGTAGGGGAGCTTCGGGTATCAGAGGCTACTTCCATCATCTATCAGCTCTGTGACGCTATAGAAGCTGCCCACCTGGCCAATATCATCCATAAGGACATAAAGCCGGCCAACATCATGATTACCAAGAGGGGCCGGATCAAGGTGACCGATTTTGGGATCGCTGATATTCTGGGAGAGGTATCTTCTGACTCCCGCAGATATGTGGCGGGAACAGTTGTCTATATGTCTCCTGAGCAGTATGAGGGCCAGAGAGTTGACTTCAAAAGTGATATTTTCTCTATCGGGGTGGTAGCCTACGAGCTTCTGACCGGGGTAACTCCTTTCCATCCCCAACTGCCCAGCAAGGAGGCGAGGAAGGGAAGAAGGCCCCCTCCACCCAGCCAGTTGAACCCTTCGGTACCCCATTCCCTGGATCATATCATCCTCAAATGCCTGCAAGGTTACCCCGAAGAACGGTATTCTTACGTAGGTCTTATCAAAGAGAACCTCTCCACTCTTCTGGATGCTGACCGGAACAGGTTGGAAAGGGAGCTGACTGACCTGGTTTCCTCCGCCATGGAGCAAATTCGAGAAGAAAGAGAGGCGCTGGAAAAGCGGATCAGTCCCTTTTCAAGGCTGAAAAAATTCCTTTACCGCGTCTTTGTGGAGAAAAAGGAACTGAGTCTGCGAGTGCTTTCCGGCATCTTCTCTTTTGCCGTTCCTCTCCTGGCTCTCAGCTTTTTCGGTTTTCTTCCTTATCCCTGGAGGATCTCCACAGTTATCCTCCTCTTCTTCCTCTCCTACCTTCTTCCCCAGGTGGGAGTTGCAGCAGCCTTGCTTCTTACCGCAGTACCTGTCTTTATCTTTTCCTCCTTCCTCGGCTTTCTCTACCTTCTTCTGGCAACAATTTTCTTTTTTATATTCCTCAGAGATCGGGCCTCTGCGCTCTTCTTAATACTCCCGCCTCTTTTAGCTCCCCTTCATCTGGATCTTCTCTATCCTCTTCTGGCAGGCTATGCCTTTGGGCCGGGAATGGCTCTGGCCACAGGAGTAATAGGGTTGCTTCTCTTGCAGTGGTTCTTGGTGCTTTTTGCCCGAGGGAACTTGAACCTCCTGGCCATAGCGGCTCCTCGCCTGATAGAATTCCTGGCCCAAGAGGGATTTATTCCGTCCTTCAGGGAGTTCTTCACCTATTTCTTTACCCAGATCCCTCTTATCTTTCAGTTTCTGGTATGGGCTGTGGTCTGCCTGGTGGTGGGATCTTTGGCCCGCAGAAGGCACTTCTTTTTGGATCTTCCGGTGATTCTTTTAGGAACATCTATTTTGGGCTTCAGCTATCTTTTTTTGATGCCAAAAATTCTGGGGATGGCCGTCAACCTTACTGAGGTTATACAAAGCCTGGCCCTTTCCACTATAATTATGGTGATGATCATCTCTCTGGTCTCCTATGGAGGGGAAGATAGAAGATGAGCTTACTGAAAGATCTGGAGGACAGACTGGAGACCATTCTGGAAGGCTTTTTCGCCAGGACCTTTCGGGGAGGACTTCAGCCCATTGAGATCGCTTCCAGGCTGACCAAAGAGCTAAGGGCCAAAAAGGTCATCGGCATCTCCTACACCTATGTGCCTAACAGATTTAAGGTCTTCATCAATTCTGAGGATGAAGAAAGGTTCTCCAGTTATGAGAACGCCATCAAAAAGGAGCTGGTAAATTATCTCATCTCCTACGCCAGGAGCAACAGCCTGTCCTTTATCACCAGGCCCAGCATCGAATTCATAGGTGTAGATACCGTTCCAGTAGGTCAGGTAAGGGTTGAGGGCATCATAACCGAAGATAATCAACAGCCCCTACCGGAAGAGGCCTTGCATCAGCAGACCAGAGTCATGGACTTGAGGGAATTGGAGCTTACCGGATCTGCCAGACACATTCTCGTTCTCACGGATTCCGCAGGGAAGGAGAGGAAATACCCTGTAAAGAAGAAGCTTTTCAGGATCGGGAGGTCGGAGGATAATGACCTGGTCATCAAAGATCCCAGCGTCTCCCGCCATCATGCCGAAATAAGTCTGGATAAGAATGACCGGGCCTGGATAGTGGACAGAGATAGCACCAACGGAACTGCTGTTAACGGCGCCAAAGTCACCAGAGCCAGGTTAGAGGAGGGGGATGTTATCTCGCTAGGCAACAGCAAGCTCATCTACCACACCCAATGACCATCCACATAGCCGAAACCTTAATCCAAATCTTATCTTTCATATTTGTACTCCTCATCTATGTCTATGTTTTTCTGTTAGTGAAGTCCCTGGTGAAAACAGTGTCAGAAGAGCGAAGCCATCTTCCCCCTTCTCTGAAAGAGATGTCCCCTGGACAGGTGCGATTCGGGGAGGAAAACTCGGGAGAAGATTTTCCAGATAGGGAGAGGCCAGGAGCACCGGGGATAATCATTCTCAAAGACCCTGAAAGTGGAAGGGGAGAAGATTTTCCCGTGAGAGACCTTATGATTATAGGCAGAAACCCGGAATGCCACGTGTCTCTTGCGGACCCATATGCCTCCTCTCAGCATGCCCGGATCTTCTTCCAGGACGGGGGCATCTTCATAGAGGATCTGGGCAGCACTAATGGGACTTTCGTCAATGGAATAAGGGTGTCAGACCCCTTAGCCCTGGAGGATGGCGCCCAAATTCAGATCGGCCAGACCATCCTGGAATTCAAAGCGGGCTAAAGGCCAGCCTCACGGAGTTGACTATGAGATATTTTGCCCTGTCGGATAGAGGAAGAGTGCGTTCCCACAACGAGGACAGTTGCTACGCTGATGGGCGCCTCTTCATAGTGGCCGATGGCGTGGGCGGACATCAGGCGGGAGAGGTGGCCAGCCGTACCACCGTGGCCATGGTCTCCTCTGCTCTCCAAAAAGTTGTTCCTTCCGAGGTCGAAGAAAAAGTTCGGGAGATAGCCAGAACGGCTAACCGGAAACTTCTGGACCTGGCTCAACAGGACCAAAGGCTCCGAGGAATGGCCACTACCCTGGCTCTGGTGCTTCTTTTGGATCATCTGGCCTACGTGGCCAGCGCCGGCGACAGCAGGGTATACCTTTTGCGAGATACGAGATTGCAGCAGATTACCCGAGACCACTCTGTTGTAGCGGAGATGCAAAGGGAGGGACAGTTGACGGAGGAGGAGGCCAGAATCCATCCCTACCGGAGCGTTATAACTAACGTGATAGGCGCAGAGGAGGAGATCTATATCGATTTCTTCCAAATACAGTTGCGCAAAGGTGACCAGCTTCTGCTCTGCACAGACGGGCTGAACTCCATGCTCCAAGACCAGGAGATCGAGGCCCTCATGAATGCTGCCGGAGGCCCCCAAAAGATCTGCCGAAGGTTGGTAGAAGCAGCCAATAAAGCGGGAGGATATGATAATACAACGGTTATCGTGATCAGGGTGTGAACTACCCCGCCCTGACGGACGGGGCTTC
>CAYYBB010000200.1:0-3541 GCA_964469465.1 uncultured Actinomycetota bacterium | reverse complement strand
TGCAGAGCCGACGCAAGGTACATAGAACTACTACCCCAACGCAGCTTGCAAATTGGACAAAAACACCCAACACTAGAAGAATATAACGGAAAAAAGGTGTTCCTTCAACATCAGTATTTATCCTGTATAATTACCAATGTGAATCCTTTTCCCCTGAGCTCTGAGAGTCTCTGAAGGAATCGGCTATTGACCAACGGAAAAGAACCTGTGCCCGAAATTCCAAAACTGCGAATAAATAAGACAAAATCACTTCCTCAGGCGGTTTTTTTCATCCTAGCCATTCTTACCTTTTTGCTCATCGGCTTCATATCCGTAGGGAAGAACGCAGACCCGGGGACTATCGATACGGGGCCTTATTTAAAAGAATCTCTCTATTTCAAAGAGAACGGAGGCCCCTTAAATTCTCTAAACCTTCTCCTCTCCGGTAGATACCGCCAGGCTAACCAGCACCCGCTCTATTTGATACTTTTGTCCCTGGTCGCCAGCCGAGATATATCCTTCTTCCCGAAAGCCAAGTTAGTCACCTTAACAATAGGGCTTGTAACCTTCATCTTCACTTTTCTTACTGCTAGAAAACTTTTCGGGGAAATGGCAGGGATGTTGTCAGCCATCTTCCTCTTGTTTAATCAGCTATTCATGTCTTACACCACTATAGTGGCCTCTGAATCTCTCTTAGCCCTATTTTTTCTTTTGAGCTGGCTGTCTATTGCCAAGGGGTTCGAGAACAACAAATACTTCATATATGCAGGCATCTTCAGCGGATTGGCTTACCTGACAAAAGGCAGCGGTCTCCTCCTCGTCCCATCCTTTGGCCTCTCCTCACTGCTAGTATATAGGCTTAAAGTTCTTAAGAATAAATACTTTTGGTCCTATTTCCTTTTCTTCTTTCTGTCATCTTTCCCTCTGATCGTTAGAAATATCGTGGTCTATAGAAATCCTTTTTATAACATCAACAACTACCTCATGTGGTTCGACTATTATGAACAAGTCTTCATCCCCGGGATCTGGCAAAATCCACCTACTTTGCTTACTTATCTTCAAAGTCACTCTCTCGCTTCTATCTATGGGCGCTTTATCTACGGGATCCGTGGAGAAGCTCGACTATTCATCAGTTCCCTGAGCTCTTACTCAGCAGTCCCTCTTCATGAGATTACAGGCATTGTGACTATGCTACTCTTCATTGCCGGACTCTATTATCTAAGAAATAGAGGACTAAAGATATTCTCCCTTATAATCACCTTAACTTTTTTTGTCCTCTTCTCCTGGTACTATTATGTCGTACCCAACACAAGATTCCTGGTGCCCTTGATTCCCATGATTTCCGTAATTTCCTCGCTATCTCTGTCCAACTTAATCCGGCTGAGCCATCGCAAACTCGTCTCGCTGCTACCCTACCTTTTGATACTAGCTCTCCTCTTTACCGCAGGGTTTGTACTCCACTCACAACCGATCCGAAATCCCTTTACCAACATAGAGTTCGCTGACGGCTACTTCGACCTGCTGAACTGGATGGAGGAAAATATAAAAGAAGGACATGTTTACATCCTCGGCCCGACTCACAAGTATGAGTTCGGGTGGCATTCCTCCCTTGAGGGGACGAGGATAGATTTCCCTTTATTAAACAGCTATGACGAATGGGAGAAATTTTCAAAGGATAACAATGTCGTCTACGTAGTTTTGGAAGAGCAAATTCTGGAAAGAAGACAAGATATTTTGGGGAACTATTTTGGTTACGAACCAGAGAAGGGCTTAGTGACGTTGAAAGAGATGCAAGGGTGGACGATCGCTTTCAAGGATCAAAAAGAACCTACCAGCTTCCTGGTGCTCAGGAGATCCGAAGATGTCTAGTTTAACACGTGATAGCAAGCGGTGGGAGGTGGAACATCCTGGATCTCTAAGGTCCACAGCTCTGATCTTTCTTTTCCTTTTCTCCACGGCCCTTTTCTTCTCCACTGTAGGCCTAATTTCCGTAAGCCGGTTTACTAATCCCACCGAGTTGGATACTCCCTTCTACCTGAAAGAGGCGATTTTCATCCGAGAGCAGGGAGGGATACCAAATTTTCTCCATCTAAATTTTACAGGTCAATACCAGCAGGCAAATCAGCGCCCCCTTTATTTAATGATCCTCTCGGTCGTGGCCTCCCGGGAATTTGAGTTCTACCCCAGAGGCAAAATACTGACTCTAATAATTGGACTAGCGGCAGTATTTGTAACCTTCCTGGTGGCTAAAAAAGATTTCGGTGGCTCGGTTGCAGTTCTAGCTATCTTTTTTCTGGCCCTCAATCAGAGATTCGTGCGCATGAGTTCCATGGTGGCAGTAGAGCCTCTCCTGACTTTGCTCATCCTTTTAAGCTGGCATTTCATCGTAAAGGGATTTGACGGAGAAAAGTATGGGAGAATTGCGGGAATTTTCAGTGGCCTGGCCTACCTAAGCAAGGGTAGCGGCTTTTTTATGGCCATGGCCTTTACCGTTTCCTACCTATGGATCTACGGATTCAACTTCTTTAAAAAGAAAAGTTTCTGGGCCTATTTTTTAGCTCTTTCTGCAACTAGTGCACCTTTGTTGGTAAGAAATTTAATAGCCTTCGGAAATCCCCTTTTCAACGTCAATAACTTACTCCTGTGGGGAAACCCCGTGGACATAATATTTTACCCACAGCTCTGGAAAAACTCGCCGGGCATGATAGCTTATTTCCAGGACCACGCTCTTAAGGAGATAGCTCAGAGAATCTTCACCGGATTGCTAGGAGAGGGAAGGCTCTTGCTAGAGTCTCTGAGCTACTTTTTCCAGATACCACTCTATTTGGTGATCGGCGCATGCTTCCTGGCACTTTCGGGTCTCGGCTTAATTTTAGACCAGAACAAGAAAAGAAAGATATTCACCTCCGTTACTTTTCTCTTTTTCTTTATCTTCTTTCCTGGTACTACGCTGCCACTGCAGCTCAGCGTTTCCTTCTACCGCTTGTCCCCCTGATCCTAATCTACTCTTCCCTCGGCATTGAGCATTTTTTAGTACTTCTTTCGAAATACTCCAAAAGCATTTTATCCGCGATGCCGGGAGTGCTAGCTGCGTTGCTATTGGTTCTCTCAGTTTTTCTACTCCTCACCCATCTAGACATAAACTCACTGCACCGCATAGACTTTCCTGAGGGCTATTTAGATCTATATTACTGGCTCGAAAACAACGTCGGCAAAGGGGAAACTTACTTACTGGGCCCTTCCCTCACCTATAACTTTGATTGGCATTCTCGGATAAAGGGCAGACATTTATACTTCCCCTATTCCGGTGACGAAAAGCACTTTCGATCTTACCTCAGGGATAACGAGGCAGATTATCTAGTCATCGACGAAGAGATCTATTCCAAAAAGGAACTACTCAAAAAATATATAGAGCGAGTAGAAGGAGAGGGGTTAAAGGCCGTAGAGGCGCCCGAAGGCTGGGAGTTGGTCTACAAAGACGCTACCGGCCCCGTCAATTACCTCATTTTCAGAATCAGAAGAGATATTTAGGTGTGTATACAGCAATAATTAGAATTAGGGG
>CAYYBB010000199.1:0-3592 GCA_964469465.1 uncultured Actinomycetota bacterium | reverse complement strand
AACATCTTGCTGAAGGGCTGGCTGCTGATTATGACGCTGAGGGACGTCTGGCGGGCATTGAAATATTGGATGCGACTAAACGTCTAGGGGATAGAGATATCTTTAAGCAAGTGATTCTGGAAGACGTTGCCTTGGGCCGGCCTGTCTCAACATTATCTTAAAGGTTCCTTTGGGGATGTCCTTCCCGTGTTTATGGCTTATTCTGACCCCAGAATGTCTCCGTGCTCATCAATCCTATTTTTGCCCCATAGGTCAAGGCGCAATTGAAACTCCACTCTAAGAAGCTAGTAGTTCGTAGCTAAGAGAATGTTATAATTGACTCAACTGAAATCGACGAAGCAGAAAGGATTGGAAGATGAGCACAATGGAAATATTTCAAATTGTCTTTAGTGTCAGCGCGGCCGTTTTTGTCGTTATCTTTATTCCAGTGGCAATTCAGCTTTTCGGAACTTTGCGCTCGATCCAGCGTCTTATTAAAGACCTGAACGCGGAGATCGTTCCCATCCTGGGTAGAGTTCAGACCACTGTGGAGGAAGTCAATGAAGAACTTTCCACTGTGGGCGGTATTCTTACTTCTCTCAGGGATGTCTCGGAGAGGGTGGAGAAGACTGCCAAAACTGCCCAGCAGGCCCTGGCCTCTCCTCTGGTCAAGATGGCCAGCCTTTCAGTAAGTGCCGTGAAGCTTCTGTCTTTTCTCAGAAAACTCAGAAAAAAGAACTCTAGAAAGTAAGGATGGGGATGTGGTCGTGGGGGTTATTGGAGGAGAGAGTGTTACTCTTTATCTCATCCAAGTAGTCAGATGTCGCTGCCGAGATGATGGAAGGAGGATCCGGAACAGAAGTGCCCGGTGAGCCGATGGAAAGAGAGAAATTAGAGCTGATAAAGCGGGTAGGCATAATCTCCTGGAGCCTGATAGGGATTGGTGTCATTGTCCTGGCTGCGCTCTATCTTCTTTATTTTCTAAGATTTGCCTTTACCCCTCTTGTCCTGGCTATTCTTTTGGCCTATATTCTGAGTCCTTTGGTCTCCTATTTCGAGCGGTGGGTTCCCAGAATCTATTCTACTTTGATTGCCTATCTCATTTTCCTATCTGCTATTGCCGTCATTCTGGTCTTTGTAATCCCGGTGATGGTCCAACAGATCAGAGGGTTCATCGAGGGGCTTCCCTTTTACCTGGCCCGGGCAAGGGAGATCGGAGCTGCTTTAGGAGAGCAATACTTTCGCATGCAGCTCCAGTTGCCTCCTGCACTGGAGAATGTGATGGAGAGTGCTATCTCCGAATTCCAGGCCTTCGCTTTGAGCATTCTTAGACGAGCCCCCATGGTTACTGTCAATCTCATCTCCGCTATAGCCAACTTCATCCTGGCTCCCATTGTGGCTTTCTATCTTCTTAAGGATCTTAAAAGAATTAGAGCATTCTTTCTTCAGGCGTTTCCAGAATCAAGAAGAGAGACGGTAACTTCGGTGATTTCCATCATCAATAGAGCCGTGGGTGGCTTCGTGAGGGGACAGTTGACCGTAGCCCTAATTGTGGGGATCATGTGTGTCCTGGTTCTCCTAATTCTGGGTGTGGACTACGCCGTCCTGTTGGGTATGATCGCTGGTCTTTTTAACATTGTTCCTTACCTGGGGCCGGTGGTGGGTGCGGTACCGGCAGTTATCATAGCTCTCCTGGATAACCCCATCAAAGCCCTGTTGGTGGTAGTTCTTTTCTTTGCGGTGCAGCAGATTGATAATGCTCTTATCTCTCCTAATGTCATGAAGCACCGGGTAGGGGTTCATCCAGTTATAGTCATCTTTTCTCTTATTGCGGGTGGTATTCTATTTGGTTTTTGGGGCATATTGCTGGCAGTACCATTTGTGGCTGTCGCCCAGGAGCTAGTCCTGACCTTTGTGCTTAAGAAGAAAGATGTAGAGGCTAAGGCGGTGGGTGCGGCAGAGGGTGAGGGCAGCAAAGCAGAAAAGAAAGAGAGATTGTCAGTTAAATGAGAGCTTTTTGGTGGTCGACAGAAAGCAAAACGTGCTTTAGAATTCTTTAGGATTCCCTTGAAGCTTGATTTTTAGAGATCTCTAGATTATTTGCCTGAACAGGCTTTAGATATTTTAGATATTGAGTTAGATATTTTGTCAGGAAGGAAGGATTGTGCGGTGCAGAGCGCAAAGATACGGGAGAAATTTCTGAGTTTTTTTGAGGCCAGGGGACACAAAAGGGTATCCAGCTCCTCTCTGGTGCCTGATGATCCCACTCTTCTTCTCACCAGTGCCGGGATGGTTCAATTTAAACCCTACTTCCTGGGTCAAAAAGAACCAGAATATACCAGAGCAACCACCGTACAAAAATGCTTCAGAACCACAGATATCGAGGCCATCGGGGATGATGGGATTCATCTTACCTTCTTTGAGATGCTGGGCAACTTTTCTTTCGGCGACTATTACAAAGCGCAGGCTATCCCCTGGGCTTGGGAACTGGTGACAGAAGGTTATAAACTGGATCGGGATAAGCTCTGGATAACCATTTTTGAGGATGATGACGAGGCTTTTGAGATCTGGAATAAGAAAGTGGGCCTCCCTGAGGAGAGGATATTCAGGTTGGGAGAGAAGACTAGCTTCTGGAATATGGGTCCCACCGGTCCGTGCGGGCCGTGTTCAGAGATTCACTACGACCAGGGAGAGGGTATAGGCTGTGGCCGGTCAGAGTGTGACGTTACCTGTGAGTGCGGCCGATTTCTGGAGATCTGGAATCTGGTGTTCATGCAATATGATCGCCAACAGGACGGATCTCTCCTGCCCTTACCCAAGAAGAACATTGATACCGGTCTGGGCCTGGAAAGAGTTGCAGCCATCCTTCAGGACCAGAGAGATGTTTTTAGCACGGATCTTTTAGCTCGAATTCTAAAGTCAGGTGAGGAAATTTCGGGGGCTGTTTATGGTCAGAGCTCAGCCACCGATCGATCTCTGAGAATTCTAGCTGATCACTCTCGGGCCATAACCTTCTTGATCAGCGATGGAATTCTTCCTTCTAATGAGGGGAGAGGATATATTCTGAGAAGGATGCTCAGAAGAGCTGTCAGACACGGGAAGCTTCTGGGTATTCAGGACTACTTTCTGGCCTATCTGAGCCAGTCGGTCATCACTTCCATGGGCGATATCTACCCCGAGCTCTTGGAGCACCAGAAGCATGTCCAGAAAGTGATCCAGGGAGAGGAAGAGAGGTTCTCCCGAACCTTGAGGCAGGGTTTTCTGCTTCTGGATGACTATATTGCAGAGATCAAGGCGGATCAAAGGAGCATAATATCCGGTGATATCATCTTCAAGCTCTACGATACCTATGGATTTCCAGTAGAGTTGACCCAGGAGATAGCTTCAGAGGAGGGTCTTTCTCTGGACATGGAGGGCTATGAGAAGTTGATGGGCGAACAGAGGGAAAGAGCCAGGTCCTACCAGGAGTTCTACGACCTCAAGGAGAGACCAGAAGAGGTGTACCGAGATCTGACTGCCGGACAAAAGCTCTCTTTTGTGGGATATGAGAAAGATGAGGTTCGGACAAAGATCATTTCCTTGGTCAAGGGTGGTAGAAAGATCGTAGAAGCAG
>CAYYBB010000198.1:0-3598 GCA_964469465.1 uncultured Actinomycetota bacterium | reverse complement strand
TATTAACCTTTCCTCTGCATGAGCTGTAAATATGTAGCGTCCCACTCTCCCCCCTTCGCCGAATTAGGCACCAATACGTAATAGCGCTAATGATCATTTTAGGTAAGATAGCCCTCTGTATACCTTATGCCAAAAACCTCCATAAGAGGTCTGGTTTGGTCCTCCCGACCTATTCTCTTTCCCATTTCCAGGTCGGACAGGAATTTCTCCGTTGGCTCTTTTACTTGAGCTTGTGGCAGATCCAGCACTTTTGGAGTCCACATCAGTCAGAGAAATATACTTGGAGATATCAGTAAGGTCGAGGTTGAGAAAGAGTTTGGGGTCCACATAGCGGCCATTGATGATCATGCCGAAATGGAGATGAGTTTGATCCGAGGAGGCGTCTTTGTTCTCCCCGATTCGCCCGATCTGCTGACCCTGGCTTACTTTCTGTCCCTGAACTACTTTTACTTGTTCCAGATTCAGGTAGGTAGTCTTGACGCCCCGGGTATGAACTATGGAGATAGTGGCTCCGCCTCCAGCGGGCGTGCGTCCCACAAAGGAAACCGTGCCATCAGCCGAGGCTACCACGACCTGGCCTTTTCTGGCTCGGATGTCGATGCCCCGATGAAGGTGGCGTTTTCCCGTTAATTTGTGCCGGTAGGGTTCCAGGTAGTCAACCACTATATCTCCCCGCACCGGGGATATAAAAGGTCTATCCGGGCTGGAGGCCAGAGTCATCAGAGGCAGGCAGGTGGAAAGGGTCAAGACAGGTATTACTACTAGAAAAATTAAAAGGACTTGTCTTTTCATCCCATTTTCTCTCGTAGAGTTTATAAAGATGGCATCCTCCCCTTATTGAAATGGCGGACATCCAGGCTGGTGGCCTTACACCGATCTATTCCATGTGGCAAGACAACGGTAGCCATCACAATCCCGCTACTGCATGAAGGGGCTCTTTTAGCCGATATGCCATGTATTTCCTCTCTAAAGAGAGGAGGATCAGAATGTGCTCTTTATTTAAAAACATATTAGCATATTTATCTAAATCTGTAAATAGTCTTCTACAAAATCTACTAACCTTTTCTGGCCAGTAGACCTGAGGAAATCTCTACCAGAACAGGAGCCTGGAAGGCAAGCAAAAGGGAAAGAGAGGGGGTGGCAATCTACCGAAGTAGGTTATAATGGGAGGGAACACCAATATGCCCTCGCAGCAGTTGGTTCAAGTAGGAAAGATGGATAGCACCAGAAATCCGTGGGTGGCAACTACCCACTCCAGGAAGCAGTTATTCGCAACAGAGAAATCAAGTCAAAGTAGTCATGGCAGCGAAAGAGAGCGTGGCACAAGAATCACGAGTAGAAACATCATCTGTAGAAACGAGGCTTTCCATCCTCAACCTGGGAATTCTGCCCTATGAGGAGGCCTTCGAGCTTCAGAAGAAGATAACCCGCCGCAGGATAGAGGGCAAAATCGGCGACCATCTCCTCCTGCTGGAACATCCCCCGGTAATCACGGCGGGGCGAAACGCCCGCCTGGGAAACATACTGGCCGACTCTCAATTGCTGGAAAAAGAGGGTATTTCTGTGCTTCAGACAGACCGGGGAGGAGATGTGACCTACCATGGGCCGGGCCAGTTAGTGGGTTATCCTATCCTGAACCTGAAGAAGATGCGGCCGGATGTCCAGTGGTACGTGAGCCAGTTGGAGGAGTCCATCATCGAGAGCCTGCAGAATTTCTCCATCCAGGCAACTCGAGTAAAGGGAATGCGGGGGGTCTGGGTGGAGGGCTACAAAATCGCCTCTATCGGAGTCCGCATCTCCAAGTGGGTAACCCACCACGGCTTCGCCCTCAACGTCAATACCAATCTCTCTCATTTTGAGCTTATCCGTCCCTGTGGCCTGGTGGACGTAAGGATGACCTCTATGGAGAAGATCCTGGAGGAAAAAGTGCAGATGGACGAAGTAAAAAAGGTTTATGCAGAAGTCTTTTCCACCATGTTCCAGGTTCAAGGATAAACGCCAGGAGTATTTTTGGCCCTCCGAATATTTCTTTCCCACCTGAAGCTGCGGAAGACCAGGGCAAAAAACCTCCAGGTATCGACTATGGGATTTATGCGGCTGACAAAATTGGGAAGATAGACACTGGTGATAGGGACATGATGAATTTTAAAACCGTGCCAGCTCGCTCTCATCAGTAGTTCTGGTTCGGTGTCGAAGGTGCGAGTGGAGAGCTCGGTCTTTTCCAGGACCCGACTGCTTATATACCGAAAACCCGATTGGCAGTCCTCTATCTTCTGTCCGGATCTTCTGGAGATGAGCCAGGAAGTGAAAAGATTAGTCCATAATCTATCCAGGGGCATGCCCTTGGGGTCATGCATGCGGCTGCCCAAAAGAATATCCGGATCCTCAGTCTCAATGCAGGGGAGAAAGTTCTTTATCTCGCCGGGCAGATGTTGGCCATCGGCATCCATAGTAATGACGCCATAATATCTCTTCTCTAACACATAGTTAAAGCCGCTCTTTAGAGCCGCCCCTTTTCCCTGATTGCGCTTATGAGAGATGACCACTGCTCCTGCCTTCCTGGCCAGCCGGGCTGTCTCGTCCCGGGAGCCGTCATCGACCACCACTACATCCTCCACGATGGTTCGGATCTCCTGGACCAGTTTTTGTATATTTTGAGCCTCATTGAAGGCCGGAAGCAGGACACAGATCTTCCTATCCATGCCTCTTTTCTCCATATGCTCTGTAGAGGGTTACTTTGATTTTTCAATATGGATTATATCATGGGGTACGGTGGAGAATACCTTGAATAGCCAGAAGCTAATTATAGCCGCAAAACTGTCCTTTGACCGGGACTTTTGTCTTGCTTACCGGAGATGGTCAAAAATTCCCCGCGATGTTGGAGCAGTCACCCTTGCCTTATGCACTTACAGCTTATCTTCTGACTCTGGTATAATGAGATTGAAAGTTTTTACCTGAATAATTCCTACGGGATAGCCACTATGAAGAAAAAGAGTTTCCTCCTGGTCTTCCTGATAGCTCTGGCTATGGTGGCCCTGCCCTCCTTTTCGGCCGCAGAGAGTAAACCGGTGCAGGCGATCCAGGTTGAAGGCATTATTGATCCAGCCGTGTACATGTTTATCTCTGATGCCATTGACCGGGCGGAGCGAGAAGGTGCCGAGGCTCTGGTTATTCAACTGGACACTCCAGGGGGGCTGGACACCTCCATGAGGTCCATCATCCGGGAGATTCTGGACTCCCAAGTTCCTATCGTGGTCTATGTCTATCCGGACGGATCCCGGGCTGCCTCAGCCGGAGTTTTTATTACCATGGCTGCCCATGTTGCTGCTATGGCGCCGGCTACCAATATTGGGGCAGCCCATCCGGTGGCTTTTCAGGGGGAAATCAGCGAAGAGATGAATCAGAAGATAACCAATGACGCAGTGGCCTACATTAGAAATCTGGCCGAGAAAAGAGGCAGGAATGCGGACTGGGCTGAGGAAGCGGTCCGGAAGAGCTCCTCCGTCACCGCCAGCGAGGCTCTGGAGAAGGGAGTTATCGATTATGTGGCTAAAGATTACCAGGACCTCCTGGCCCAACTGGATGGCAAAAAAGTAGT
>CAYYBB010000197.1:0-3632 GCA_964469465.1 uncultured Actinomycetota bacterium | reverse complement strand
CAATAAGTGCATGAAAATGGGCATCCCCTTGAGGTCATGATCGAAGCAGTTTTCAGAGGCACGCCGCGTATAACTTTCGAATTTATCTTGGCGTAGTGCTTAATGTTAGATTTATCATAGGCTGGCAGTGGCAGAACATTTAAATTCTTGATCATAGGGGCCGAAGGCGTTGAAAAAACTTCCCCATTTTTTATAAAGGATACCCCGTTTATCCTCTCAAAATTTCTAGACCCTTTTATTTCCTCGATAATAGGAATTATTGTTTCTTCGCCTTCGCCTCTCACAACGAGATCTACGCCCAACCCCAGGTAAAACTCCGGTGCAACCGTAGGTTGGGGACCGCCTACCATAATAAAAATTTCCTTATTTAGTTCCTTAATCTTTTTTGCAATTTTAGCGACATAGACCTGTTCGTGAATATAGCTGCTCAAGCCGACTATCATTGAAGATGTTTTGCGCAAATTTTCCAGAATTAAGTTATCCGGGTCTTTATCAGCTCCGTTTAGCAGTTTGCTATCCAATACTACGTTTTCATAGCCATTACGCGAAAGTACGCTTGAGATAGACAAGATACCTATAGGGAACCTCATGTCGCTCCATCTGTCTGGCGGAAGGATTAGAGTAATCATTGCCTGGCTCCTCTTACTCTCAAATTTCATCAAACTTTGGTCAAAAGGTGCTCGTAAACTTTCATATACTCCTCCGTTATCTTTCCCCAATCGTACCTCAAAGAACTTTTTCTGGCATTTGCACACATCCTCCTTCTCATATCCTCATCCTCCAATAAAACCAGGATTTTCTCTGCTAGATCTTCGGGGTCACGGGCTCTGGCGATCAGCCCATTATAGCCTTCCACCACAGCGTCTCTGTTCCCCGGCACATCCGTAGCCACCACGGGTAGGCCCGCTGCCAATGCCTCCGGGATCACCAGGGCGAAACCCTCGATGAGAGAAGGAGATACAAAGATGTCGCTGCTCAGGTAAGCGGAGACAAGATCCTCCCGAGGTAAAGCTAGAGCTCTTAGATCCAGTGACTCCCCTTTGGCCGGCGCGATCTCACCAGCCAAGACCACCTCTCCCTGTAAATCCAGGTCTTTTACCATTGGAACTAGATTTTCGGTTCCAGCTCCAATTATTACACATTTGGCTTTGCTGAACTTTCTTTTAACCAGGGCCATGGCTTCGATCAAATCTGCATAGCCCTTTTTGGGATGATTCCTCCCCACTGCCAGTATCACCTTGTCAGCCGAGTCCAGATGAAACATTCTACGGATATCTTTTTGGGGATGAGAGAACCTATCTACCCATACGCCATTGGGTATATCATAAATTTTTCTTAAGTCTCCTCCCACTTCGACGATCTCTCCCTTGATAGAATCGCTAATGGATACAATACCATCAGCCCTCTGCAGAGTCAGTCTAATCTTCTTCTCAACCCGAGGATCTAGCCTCAAACCATAACCAATCTCTGGGATTTTCTGGATATCTGCTCCCTGAGGAGTGATGATCAGAGAGAAGCGAAAGAATTTCTTCAAAATTGAGCCGCAATATCCAGATGGGTAGGTCGCATAAACGTGTAAGAGATCAAACCGACTGATCAGTTTTTCCAGAGCCAGATAGAGGAAGAGTATAGGTTCAAAGAATAACCATCTAGGAGGATACTTGAAACGATGGATGGTGTAATGAGTCTTTATTTTCTTTTTGCCTCGGTAAAAGGGAGCTAGAACTGTCACGCTATGGCCCTCTCTGGTCAAGTTTTCGGCCAAGTAATGGGCTGCCAGCTCCGCTCCACCGATGTTGGGCAAAAAGGTGGACATAAAAAAACAGATTTTGATATTTTTATTTTTTACCGGGCAATCGTGCAATTTGGCCTCGTACCAGTCGCCTCGCAACAAATTAACTGTTATAAGCTCTCCCTATCTTCTGAGCGACAATACAATAGGAAATCCCTAGATATTTAAAGGGAAACCTGCCGCCGAGCTTTTTGTTTAGCCCTTTTGTGGCCTCGTATAAGTAAATAGTGTGCCGGGAGATCCAGGGAATTGTCCAGTTTATAGTAAACTTCCTCAACAATTTAAACTTGTTTCTACAATGCAGTTTATCCCATCGTCCTGGGAAATGAAACAAAAGCTCTTGCAAAGAGGATTTATAAAGACCGTGAGGCGGAGGGAAAATCCTTATTCTCCTGCGTGCCGAACTTAATGATTTTCTATCCAGAGAGGAGACAAAAGGCTTGTTCTGACGCTTCCTCATTTTCAGATAGAGATATTTGCAGGCTCTGTAGATCCCTCGCAAGGGTGGCTTCACGTAATATCTCAAATAGTTCCAAACTCTTTCCATAAAATTGGGGACTACTGTAATCACCATACCACCTTCTACCAAAACTCTATGAATTTCTTGCATAACTCTGTCCCTATCTGATGGAGGAATATGCTCCAGAACGTAGGAAGAATAGACAACATCAACGCTCTCTGATTCTATTTTGGATAAATCAGTAGCAGAACAATCCACCAGTTCTATGTTTTTTGCGTCTACTATATCCAAAAGTCTTTGGGCCAGAAACATACCTCGAGTATGAGTCTGGGGGTCCGGTTCGGGTAGATCGGTGGCTATATACTTCTGGGCATAAGCTGAGAGCAAGACTGCATTGAAAGCAATTCCGCACCCAATTTCCAGGATTGTGTTTACTCTTTGTAAATCCAGGCGATGAAGGAGAATCTCCACTTCAGTCTGCCTGAAACGATAGAAGCACGGCCAGGGCTCAATCTCTCTCAGACTATCTGCAATTTTTGCCGGAAAGGCTAGACCAGCAAAATTCATACTCTATTTCTTTCTCTGGAGAAGGGCTCTTTCAGTCCACAAAGCGATACTTGAGCAGAGTCCAGACGGCTGTGATTCCGTGCCACCAGCGGATTTTCTTGCCCTCTCTGATCTCTCTGCCAGCATAGGATATGGGCACCTCGTAGATGCGGATGCCCTTCTTGCAAATCTTGGCCGTTATTTCTGGTTCGAAGTCAAAGCGGTCAGAGCGGATCTCAATCCCCTCGAGACTTTCCCGCGAGAAGAGTTTATACCCCGTCTCCATATCAGAGACGGTGGTATTGTAGAGAATATTGGTCAGGAAAGAAAGGAAATGATTCCCCACCATATGCCAGAAGAGCATGTTCCGCCGCTCTCCGGTGAAGCGCGAGCCATAGACCACCTGAGCCTTCCCTTCTAAGAGGGGGTTGAGCATGCGTCGGTAGTCCTGGGGATCATACTCCAGATCAGCATCCTGGATGAGAAGATAGTCTCCCGTGGCCGCGGCAAAGCCAGTGCGCAAGGTCGCTCCCTTCCCTCTATTACGAGGATGGTATAGAACCTTGAGTCCGTCTTTCTCTTGTCTTTTCAGGATCTCTCTTGTCCCATCAGTGGAGCCATCGTCTACCACGATGATTTCCTTCTCCATATCGGGAAGCTCCATACTGCGCACCTGACGCAAAATCTCTTCTATAGTATCTCTCTCGTTGTAGACAGGGATAACGATGGAGAGCCGCCTCAAAAGAACCTCCCTGGGTCATGGGCCCGCCAGGAAACCTTGCAGAGCCGACGCAAGGTACATAGAACTACTACCCCAACGCAGCTTGCAAATTG
>CAYYBB010000196.1:0-3641 GCA_964469465.1 uncultured Actinomycetota bacterium | reverse complement strand
TTCCGCGTGGTTGCGAAGTGCCGAAGGCATTTTGCGTGAGCGTAGCGAACCACAAACACGCTGTTATATGACCTCGCCGAAGGCGAGGCAAGGAGTGAAGCAACCACAGAGTTCGGAACCCTACCAAAATTTTTCGCCAACTCAATACTGTATTTGATCCAGCCCCTCCTCAATTCCGAGGCGCAGCAATCGACTAAAGACTGTTGGGTCTAGTGTGTATACAACAGCAAACGAGGTAATGAAAATAATCACTGCTAGCCATTTGGTGTAACGGCCGCGAGTACGCACAAACAGTATTATCGCCAAGATCGCCATAATAGTAGGACCAAAGAGTTTAATATCACCTAGAGGCACATTATGACCACCAACCGTCTTTACCTGTTTTTTACCGCTACCTCCACCCGGGGATTCACCAATCGGGAGCGAGAGGGGAGCAGAGCTTCCACCCGGATGTATACCACCGGCTGCCCAGGCTCCCTTTGCTCTTCCGCCAGACGGAGATTTATCTCCCGCAGTTCGGGATCCCACTCGGGGAGGATTACTACCAAGGCGTTCCTGGGAATACACTCAGCAAAGTCTGGATGATCCAAGAGATATTTGTCCAGCTCCGTGCTCAGCCCTAAATTGCGCCTAAAGATCTCTTTTTCGTCCACTTTGTACCTCCTCGCAATACCTCTCTACGTACCGCTGCCAGTTACTTTCGATGTCTTCCTCAGCCAGATCTAGAGCCTCTCCATAGTTTACCACACCTAAGACCACCTTCTCAGCACTGCCATCAGGGTGGAGGAGGTCCTTATGGGCAAAACCGTGGGCCGTGTCGAAGCGCACCACTGGATACCAGTAATTACCAATCTTGATTTCAACTTGCACTAGAAAACGGGTAACCCGACCCCGCTCTCGAAAGTGGTGGTGTCGCTTTCTGCTGTCTGGACCAAGGGGAACAACGTAGCTTGTCTCCGTTTCCATCAATACCCCACTTGTTTGTCAAGCGTTTCAGCCTTCATAGGTCGCTCTCCCACCCTCCTGCTTCTTATTTATCCTTTGAGAGTGGCTATTAGCTCCAATATTCTTGGTCCAAACAAGGTTGTTCTATTATATGTAGTACATATACCGGTGCCTGGGTTCCCGTTTGATACCCATATCCTTAGCCCGGCGGCAGAGCTCTTCCAGATTTAGAGCGTTGAAGTGGCTGTCCATCTTATCCTGAAGTTCCTGCCAGACCAGTTTGGCCACGCAACTTTCCTCCAAATCGCACTCTTGTGTATTTTTCGGTCTGAGACAGGGAACCAGCTCCAGAGGTCCTTCCAAAACTTGTACAATCTGGCTGAGAGTGATCTCCCCGGCTGGCTTTTTCAAAGAGTAACCGCCCCGGGGACCTCGCTTGGTCTCCAGGAGACCCGCCTTCTTAAGCTGGTGGAAGATCTGCTCCAAATATCGAGGGGAGATCTTTTGTCTTTTGGAGATCTCCTTGATCTGGGCTGGACCTCCTCCTCCATGATAAGCCAGGTCAAAGAGAGCCCGTACAGCATATTGGACTTTAGTGGTTATCTTCACTTATCTGAATTCCTCTGTTCAGAACTCTTCCTGCTAAGACCCGATTCTGTTTCCCCTGGCGTAAGAGGAGTGATGGCGGAACTGCAAAAGCGAGATTTTGGATCAATTTGCCGTCCGATTTGGATTCCCAGGGTGGGGCCGAATACCGTAATTCGGCCCTTTTGGCAGGGACGCCAGATAGTTCCTTTCAACAAATCCACCCCATGCTTTAAGGATAGAAATCTTTACCGAAAAAGTCAAGATAGAGACACCGTGGAGGGGTAGGCAAGAACAGACTTGTTTCTATAAGCGATGGGTTTCCAGAGATTTCTGTGATATCCCGCGAGTTTCGGGAGATCTCTATGAGTCCCGCGCCCGATCTTCATTTTGGAGACCGAGTCTGGCTATCGGCCTCCTGCATCCTTTTCCTGATGAACTCGTTCAGGGCTTCTGCGGGAATGCGCCAGGAGCTGCGGCCCCCTCGGATCTTAAAACCTTTGAGATGTCCCCCCTTCAAGAGGCGCCACACATTGTCCAGAGAAAGTTGCAAAATCTCGGCCACCTGTTCCGCGGAGTAGAGGACGGGTGTAGCAGGTACTTGCTCGGGGGAGGTCATGTCTGCTATGAACCTCTCCAGCGCTTCCTCCCGTATTCTCAAAGATCTTCCCATGCGGATAGCAGGTATCTTCTTCAAGAGGACCAGGCGGGTAATCTCCTGCTCACTCATGCCCAGCACTTCCGAGGCCCTGGCAATGGTATAAAGAGCCGGTTGCTCCTCAAGCCCTATGGAGCGAGCTTCAAATTCCTCTTCAATATCCTTTATAACCTCTTCTGAGTTCTCCTGTCGGGTCACTCGCTCCTCTACCTCCTTAGCTTTTCTCGAACCCAGCTTTTCCCCTGACCTATGCCCAGGGCATGACTCATCAGATCCAAAATTCCTCTTCCAAATACGGAGTTTTCAGAGGCAAACTGTCCTCTGGAGGTTCTCTCGGCAATCTCGGCATCATAATAAATGATGGCACCCAAAGGTATATCCAGATATTCAACTATCTCCTGAGGTGAGACCATTCCCCGTCCATCATAGTTATTTATAACTAGAAATGCCCTCTGGCCCTGATCCAAAAAATGAAGCATCTCCTTAAGCCGGGCCACCGGCCCCAACTCCGGGGTAGAAATTAGAAGGATCAGACTGGAAAGATTCAGCATTTCGAGAGTAATGTTACTGTAGTTATAAGGAAGGTCTACTATAATCATACCGTATCGCCTTTTGGCAATAGAGATGAGATCAGCCAGAGCATCCAGATCAAATCTATCACTCTGCCTCAAGGTGGGAGGAGTCTGGACTATATCAAAGGTGGAGGCGCTGCTTTTAACTACAAGTTCACCCAAGCAACTCTTGCGGTCTTCCACAGCAGTAATAAACTTTCCTAAGTGAGGAATCTTAGGAAGCTGCCAGTTGATGCTCAGGTCGCTGGGCCCCTCGGCGAAATTCAGATCGATAAGGAGAGGGTTGAACTTGCGAAGATAATGAGCCAGATGGGCTGCCACCAGAGTCTTTCCCACCCCTCCTTTACTAGAATAGATGGATATGACTTCCTGGTGGATAACCTTCTCTCGGACATCAGCCTCTTCGAATTCAGTTCTTGAGACCTTTTGGGCCTCTGGTACGGATACTTCCTCTCCTTCTCTTCCCGGACCGATGGAGCCGGACAAGGATTCTCTTTTCTGTTCTTCTGGCTGACGTCGAGCGAAAGGATTAACAAGCCTGCTCCATCTCTTTGCCAGTAGAGAGTCATCCTTCCAAAAGTCATCCTCCTCTGTGACCTCTTTGTTGCGCTGGGTAGGAGATGAGTCCGTGGCTTTTTGGACTGAATTTGGATCCAGACAGCGAGCTACTGCCTCTCGAATGGATTGAGGGGTCAGAGGAGCTGGCACAACCAGATCAGTCTTCCAGCGTCGGTCTATGAGCTGGGGATCCAGGGAGCTGAGGACAATTCTGGCATCAGTTCTTTTGGAGACATACCTGACGAAGTCCCTAGCTCCCTCCATCTCTGAGGAGAGGATAACCACGTGAGGCCTGTACTCTCCTATTATGCTTCTGGCCGCCA
>CAYYBB010000195.1:0-3693 GCA_964469465.1 uncultured Actinomycetota bacterium | reverse complement strand
GAGATCCCAGATGGTCCTGAGAGTAGATGTGGACCTCATAGGGGTAGCGGGCAAAGAAGGGGACGAAGGCGCAAAATTCATCGCTCTCCATAACTATCCTTCTGCCATCTCTACGTTCCTCCTCCAGGATATCGCAGTAAAGGCAGCTTTTCTTTTGGTAGTAGTGTTCCTGAGCCTGGCGGAGTTCCTTCTGCAGGACAGGAGGGATATAGGAAAAGGCATAGATTTGACCGTGGGGATGGGGAAGGGTCACCCCGATCTCCTCGCCCTTGTTCTCAAAGATGAAGACGTAGTCGATGTAGTTGAGAGAGCCCAGTTCCTGGTAGCGGTCGGCCCACACCTCCACCAGATTCTCTATCTGGGCCAAGGGGAGATCGGCTAGGCTTCCCTCGTGGCGGGGGGAATAAAGAACTACTTCGCAGATACCCAGAGAGGGCTTGACCCGGTAGAGCTCGCCACCTGGGATAGCCGGAGGTTCAGGCTCCCTTTGAAAGGTGGGGAACTTATTCTCAAAGACCACGATCTCGTAGTCCTCCCGTGGCACCTCGGTGGGAAAGGAGCCCGGCCGGGTGGGACAGAGAGGACAGTAATCCTTGGGAGGAAAGAAGGTCCTCTCCTGACGGTGGGTAGCCGTAACCACCCATTCACCTAAAGTAGGGTTATAGCGTAGCTCAGACATAGGGTTAACCTCCTGATTTTCCCCTCGAGAGGTTCTAGGTGGGAAGGGAAAATTCGTAAGCCAAGGAGCTATCTCTCTTCCTCATATCCCCTGGGGTGTCGCTTGTGCCACTTCCAGGCACTCTCCACTATCTCATAGATATCTTGATGCTGGGGTCTCCAACCCAGCTCCTTCTTAATCTTCTCCGAGCTGGCTACTAGCACTGAGGGGTCGCCCCTTCGGCGGGGAGCTATTTTCGTAGGGATGGGCCTGCCAGTAACCTCCTCGGCCACCTTGATGATCTCCCGGACCGAGTAGGCCCGCTCATTGCCCAGGTTGTAGATGGGCGAGATATTTCCCATTGTGTTGTCCTGATCCCTTCTAGAGCGGAAAGTAATCTCCTGACTGGAACTCTCCCCTGACAAAAGACTCTCGTCCTTACAGGTCTTGACCTTTGTTCTAGCGGTATCTTCTAGCCCCGCATCATCCCCCACCTCACCCAACTCCAGCCTGGGGGTATCGCTCTGGGGAGAGAGATTTTCCTTCCTTATCTCCTGTAGTGCCGCTTCCCTCACCCCTCCTGAGACTGATTTTGTATCGACTAGTCGCTCCAGAGCCAGTAAGTGAGCCTGAGCCAGATCCACCACATGAATGTAATCCCGCAGGCAGGTACCATCCGGGGTATCGTAATTATCCCCGTAGATCTCCAGATAGTCCCGCTGACCCAGGGCCACCGAGAGGGTTAAGGGAATAAGGTGGGTCTCCGGACGGTGATCCTCCCCTCGCTCCAGAGTGGCTCCAGCAGCATTGAAGTATCTTAGAGAGCAGTACTGCAGGCTATAGGCCTCCTTATACCAGCAGAGGGTCCGCTCCACGGCCAGCTTGGTCTCCCCGTAGGGATTGCTAGGAAGCTCAGGATGCTCTTCGGTTATGGGAATCTCCCGGGGCTCTCCGTAGACCGCTGCGGTGGAGGAGAAAACCATCTTCCTGACTCCAGCCTCTCGCATGGCCTCTAGGAGAATGAGACTGGTAACCAGGTTTTCTCGATAATAACTCTGAGGATCAGCATAGGACTCCCCTACCAGGCTGCGGGCTGCCAGGTGGATGACCACATCCACCCCATAGCTCTGCAGGGTGTGCAAGAGCCTATCCCGATCAGCCAGCTCACCTACCACCAGGTGGGCTCGTTGGGGTACAGCTTGCCGGTGGCCTTGAGAGAGATTGTCATAAACCACTACCTGCTGGCCCTCTTCAACCAAAAGCTCGGCAATTATGCTTCCAATATATCCGGCACCGCCGGTGAGGAGGATAGTCAAGAAGTTCCCCTCTCCTTGGAGTAGTTACACGATAAGCAGTGTTTCCGATATCAACATATAAGAATGAGGTAGGTTTCCGCTCCTACAATATCCGGCCATAAACATATGCAGCTATTAACCTCGCGTGCCGATGACCTCAAAATCTGGAGGACCTTCCTCCTGGCCCCGTGCCCGCCCCAATTAGCTTACTACATTAGCTCAAGGAGTTGTCAAGAAACCAGATCTCAGCCGCTGCAATGCCCCTCCGTATCCAGGCTACATGTCTTTTCTTCGTCTTTCCACCGAGTCTGCCCCTCCACGGAGCTCCCAACCTCATGGGGGACTGACCTACCCCGGCTCTCTTCAGTCTCGTCCTGAAAACTATAGAATATTAGATAGCGGCCATCTTCTTTGATAATTTTCTTTTTCTCCATATTCTTCCTTCTGAAAATGTATCCCAGTTTTCATACTCCTTTGTGCCGCCCGGTTGCATCTTCGTTTCTAATCCCTTGGCTTCTAACTTCTCTGCACCAGCTTCCTCTGATTTAAACTAACTGCGCCCTGGGTTTCAGGATGCTTGCTCCCTCGCTAGCCTCACAGACGTAAAATTCAGGAACAAGGCCAAATCTTTGGCCATAGCCCTGGCCCAGCTCATCTATAACCCGCTCGATAGCCTCTTCCCTGACTAGGTTTATGGTACATCCCCCAAAGCCCCCACCCATCATCCTTGCCCCCAGAACGCCTTCCATCTTCAGCGCACTCTCCACCAGAAAGTCCAGCTCCGGGCAACTGACCTCAAAATCGTCCCGCAGGGAGAGATGAGACTGTACCAAAAGGCGGCCCAGATGGCCAAGATCTCCCTTCTTAAGGGCCTCTTTGGCTTTGAGCACCCGCTGGTTTTCGGACAGGACGTGCCTGACTCTTTGGGCCAATTTCTTCCCTAACTGCTCCTCTACTGTCTCAAGCCGAGCTAAGGTCATATCTCGTAGGGAGGCAATCTCTGGTAGCTGGCTCTTCAGCAAAGCCACTGCTTCCTCGCACTCTGTCCGGCGGACGTTGTACTCGGTAGAAGCCAGATCCCGGCTCAGCTTGCTGTCTACCAGCAGTACTTTATGGCCGTCTAGATGAAAGGGTACATACTCGTAGCTGTGATCTCTGCAGTCTATGAAAAGAGCATGGTCCTTCTTGCCCAGCTTGGAGGCGAACTGGTCCATGATGCCGCAGTTCACCCCCACAAAGCTGTTCTCGGCCTCCACACACCACAGGGCCACCTCCCTGGGGTCAAGCTTAAGCCCGAAAGCTTCTTCTAAAAAGGTGGCTACGGCCACCTCCAGGGCGGCTGAGGAACTCATTCCGGCTCCAATGGGGATGTTTCCCTGGATGACGGTCACAAATCCGGAGAGAGTGCAGCCCTTTCCCTGGAATACCTGTATCACACCTTTGGCGTAGTTGGCCCAGGGATGAGCCGGATCGTAGACTATGTTCTTTAAGCCAAAACTCACTTCATCATGGAAATCCAGGGAATGGAGGGTGATTTGATCTCCACCTTGGACAACTCCAGCTACCAGCACATCCCGATCTATAGCAATGGGCAGGACAAAGCCCTGGTTATAGTCGGTATGTTCGCCGATTAGGTTGGCCCGGCCAGGAGCTCTAGCAATGATGAGCTTTTGTGGATCGAGGTCTACCTGGTCTTGCAGACACTCCTTTAACTCTTCCAACCTGCTCTCAAGAATCAAC
>CAYYBB010000194.1:0-3725 GCA_964469465.1 uncultured Actinomycetota bacterium | reverse complement strand
GGAGTGGAGGATATACTTTCTTATTTAACTTTGGAACCCAAGTGCCTCAAGCCATTCATTGACTGTTTCAAAAACTCGGCGTTGCATTATCTCCTGCTCTTCTTCGTCAACAATCTCAAGAAAGTCCACCACCCACTTTGGGCCAACATGTGCTACCGAACTAAATTTAGCTCTAATTTTCTGTAACCCTTCCTGCACGAGAGAATTTTCCAGCCAGGGTCGAAAGCGCTTCGTCAATTCACTAGTGCTCCCAGGAAAATTCCGGACGCAGTAATAAACGTCGTAGGCGTCTTTCTCTTTGAATCTGGCATCTATGACCATTCCCTTCATCACCAGAAAAGGAACAATCCCTGCTACTTTGAAAGTTGCGCAATCCCTCCCACCGTCTGGTAGCTCGCCCTCAATAGAAACAGTAATTGTATCATCAAAAGCCAGATCGCAGCCACGTGCTTTGCGGGCTCGCACATCTTGCACTATCTGTGTTCGATGACCTTTTGTCGTCCCTCCGTACTCGCCGGCTAGAAAATCAACTTCAACTCTGACTTTCCTACCATCCGGTGTTGGCACATTGCGAAAAAACCGAAAAGGCTGCTCTTGGTCCTGCTGATATCCTCGACGCGATAAAACTCCAAGGATAGTGTGATATGATTCATCGGAAATATGGGCAAAATCAAGAGCAACATCGATATCCATACTCCCAATGTGAGGATCTTTTGTCTGAGGAATGAGGAAAGAAGGAACCCAACCCCCGACAACAACGATTTGATCTTTAAATTCTCCCATCAGATGAACCAGTTCTAACAGCACGGCCTTGCAGGCATCAAGTGCTCTTTGGTCGTAGTCCGACTGGGTTACCATCTTGGCTTTATCCTTTGTTCCAAGATTGCCTGAGCTGCTTCTTCACCGCGACCCCGATAACTTTGTAAATCCAAGTAAAGCTGGACATCAGAAGTTACTTTCAATTCATTTATGTCTTGGAGCCCATAAAAAACGCCTTCGTCGTAAGGACGTAGTAATACCAGGTTGGCGCCAGTATTCACGGGCCTAAATCCCAGAGCTACCGCTATTTCCTCAATCCTCTCTTCAATGAAGATAAACGACCGAGGTGACTGAACGAATGGCGCAAGGCGGCTCGCGCCCGAAAATAAAGCCAGCGTGTACCGAAGACCCTGCCTTTGACATTCTGTAGCAACGGCTTTCTCTGTTTCCATCTTTGACAGATTGGAATAGAACCAAGCGGAACGATTCTTTCGATAATCATAATTCCGTGCCCATTCTAGAAGCAGCTCTTCTGGTTCGGTCAGCCAAAATGCCTTCTTTTCTTCTTTGATCCACTCCTGGCTGAGAAGAGCTTGTTTGACATCAGAGGTCTGTCCCAAGCTGACGTCAACCTCGGCGGCAATATTCTGTAGGTGCCAACGCCTCTCGGGATTTGCTAGAAGCACTCTTAGAATGCGACTTGATTTAGGGGAAAAAAGTGACTTTAAGGCCCGCCGTTCTGGATATGGATTGGGATAACCTCTCCGGTCAATAAAGACCTGGTCGAATGCCAAATAGGCATTGCCAGCCAGATCCAGACAGCCGATTTTCATCTCTTTGCAGATTTGGCGACCGCGATCACTTATGTAGGGCGCTGCAAATATACCATAGGCTTCAGGAAATCCCTGCATATAATTCAGAAGCTGGAAGCCAACCATTCGAGCAACTCTAGGCTCTCCCGTGGCTCTAACCTCAACGACCAACTTCTTTAGCTCTCCTGCTATCTCGACCTCAGCAACAAGATCTGCTCTTGTGCCAGGATCAAGTGCAGCTTTCTTGCGAACCCCTCTTGCTTTAACAAAGGAAATTTCACCTAAAATCGCGTTGAGATTCTTTTCAATTTGCTCAACAACATCTTGCACTGAAATTTGTTTCACCATTTTTGTCTTTCAGCATATAGGAAAACTACTCTTTTTAGCGAAACTAATCTTGTTTCGCTATTTTATCCTATTTCACCATATGGTGAAACTATACCAATTAGCGAAACTAGTGTCAAGATTCCAAAAAGCAATGGCCCGGCCACTACCGTGGTAGATGCGGCTCCCACGGCCGGATGATTTACCATATGACTCCATCTCTTGAGGGTAGCAGAGCTTGCGAACCTCTTTTCTTCAGGTAGAGTTTTTCCACTGCCCGCTTCGCCCACAAAGTATCGCAAACGACCACCCTCATCCCTTTGCCCCCTTCTCCTCAAGGGGAAATCCGCATACAACTAATATATAATGTGAAGTGATTGGGTATGAAACTTGAGCGGTGCGAAAGATAGGATTTGGAGCAGAAAGGGAGGAAATTGCTGCAATGCAGCCTCTGGAACTTAAAGAAAAAGTAAAAGAAAATATCAGAAGAAATAAACTGATCGATCCCGGTACTCTGGTAATAGTCTCGGTATCCGGGGGTCCGGACTCCCTTGGCCTTCTCCACCTTTTGTCTCAGTTAAAGGAAGAGCTCCACTTCAGCATTCACGTCTTTCACTTAGATCACCGGACCCGGGACGGAGAGTCCACCCAGGATGCCCGATATGTGGAGTCTATAGCCAAGAGCTGGAATCTGCCTATCACTCTGGCTGAGGTAGATATAGAAGAAATCTCCCAAAGGGAGAGAAGGTCCTTTCAGAGCGTAGCCAGAGAGATAAGGAGAAACCATCTTCTTCAGTTGGCCGATAGCCTGGGAGCCAGTCGCATCGCCACCGGACATCAGGCTGATGACCAGGTGGAAACATTCCTTTTCCGACTGTTGCGAGGTTCCGGCCCCAAAGGATTGGGAGGCATGAGCTACAGAGAGGGCAAGTTTATAAAGCCCCTTCTCAATGTCTGGCGCCGGGAGATCCAGGACTATTGTCAGGCAGCAGGCCTGAGTCCCAGGATGGACCGGACTAACCGGGAGATGAAATATGCGCGAAACCGGATCAGAAACGAGCTCATTCCCTATCTGGAGGGGGAATTCAGTCCGGCTCTCAGGGACATAGTCTTCAGAACGGCTGAGATATCGAGAGATGAGGAAGAGGTGATGGATTCTCTGGCTGAGGAGCTTTTCCAGAACCTGGCAGTTGTCAGAGAGGAGTCAGTCCAGTTTTATGTAAAAGAGCTGGCCCGCCAGCCGAGGGCACTGGTGAGAAGAATTTTGAGGAGGAGTATTCAACGGGTGAAGGGAGACCTGCTTGATGTTGACTTCCTGCCTCTGGAGGAAGCAGTCCAGGCCCTGGCGGAAGATGAGCCTTTTGATATCCTGATGGAAGGCGGCCTGGAAGTTTACCGGGAGTATGATAGAATTTTAGTGGCCAAAAGGTCCAGGTATGGAGAGCCTGAACTGAGGGAACACAAGCTGCCTCTAGAAGGAGAGCTGGACATTCCCGAAGCAGGTCTGGTACTAAAAACTAGAGAAATGGATTATAATAGAGAAAGTCCAATTCCTCAGGCTAATACCGCATGGATGGATTTGGACAAAGTAGTTCCTCCCCTTAGGGTGAGAGGCTGGAAGGCCGGAGACCGTTTTATCCCTCTGGGGATGAAAAAGAGCAAAAAGTTACAGGACTTCTTCGTCGATAGCAAGGTACCCAGGAGGGTCAGGAAGCGGGTTCCCATCGTGGAGGATTCCCAGAAAATAGTCTGGGTAGCTGGGCTAAGAATGGACCAGCGGGTCAGGATCGATGGGGGCACAAAGAGGGTGCTGGAGATAGAACTCTGTAG
>CAYYBB010000193.1:0-3772 GCA_964469465.1 uncultured Actinomycetota bacterium | reverse complement strand
GGCATTCCAGGCTAGGACAGGAGGCTCTCCACTGTCTGGCGGACTCTTTTACCATCCGCTTTTCCCTTGACCTCCTGCATCATCCGGCTCATGACCTTTCCCGTCTCTCGGCTGGTGGTAGCTCCAGTCTCCTGGATCACCCGTCTGACCATAGCCTCCAGCTCTTCCTGGCTCAGTTGGGCGGGCAGGTACTCCTCCAATATCTGCCTTTCCTTCTCCTCCTTATCTACCAGGTCTTTTCTCTCCGCCTTCCTGAACTCCTCCAAAGCCTGGTCTCTCCTCTTGATCTCCCGGCGTACTACACTCAGCACATCATCGTCGGAGAGATCGGAAATCCTCTTCTCCTTCTCCAGATTTTTTATCTCCGACAGGAGCAGGCGCATAGTGGAAAGTCTGATCTTGTCGCCCTTTTTCAAAGAGTTTTGCATGTCCTGGATAACTTTTTCTTTAAGCAATATTGGTAAACCTCCTTTCAGGATCGTTCAAAAAACTCAACTATCGTATTCGAAAACATCTTCTTCTCAGCCATCTGACAAAAATGCAGAAACTCATCCCTGTACTCCAACCTTCTCTCTTAGGACCGCCGAGGCCACCAGCTGCCCTTGCACCTCTGGCCCCCTTATCTCTTTGACCAAAACTCTGACCAGATCCCCCTTATGAAGAGCCCTTGGGCTCCACAAACCGACCCGAAGATAGTTATCGCTCATACCCGTATAGCGTCCTTCTCCTGAGTCTTTCTCCACCAGAAGCTCCAGAATCTGCCCCACCTGAGTCTGCTTGAAATCAAGAACTAGCTTTTCTCCCAGCTCCATCAGGTATTTGCTCCGGCGGCTCTTGGTCTCCTCACCCACCTTTTCGTGGAGAGTTAAAGCCGGTGTGCCTGGTCTCTCTGAGAATTTGAAGACATGGAGCCTGGCAAAGCCGATCTTTCGCACCAACTCGCAAGTTAACCCAAAGTCCCTTTCCCTCTCTCCGGGAAAGCCCACCATGAGGTCTGTGGACAGAGCCAGCCCCGGGACTTTCTCCTGCATCTCCTGGGTTATTTCCACAAATTGATCAACCGTGTAGCTACGATTCATCTTCTTGAGCATCTCATCGCTTCCACTCTGGAGAGGAATATGCAGATGGCGGCAGACTCGCCGATCCTCCATCAGCAGAGACCTGAGATGCGGAGAGAGATAATTGAGCTCCAGGGAGCTTAATCTGATTCGTGCTATTTCCGTCCTTTCCAGAAGGACTTTAATAAGCTCAGCCAGATCGCCCCCTCCGGTGTCCTGGCCAAATTTGCCGATGTTGGTACCGGTCAGAACTACTTCTTTACAGCCCAACTGGATAAGGCTTTCCACTTCCTGGAGGATCTGATCAAGCCCCAAACTTCTGGGCTTTCCCCGCACCGAGGGCACGATGCAATAGGCGCACCCCTGATCACATCCTTCCTGAATCTTGACCAGAGCTCTGGTGTGAGTTAGCTCCTGAACTCTCTTCCTGTCCGGCACTTTCAGGGTAAGGCTGCCCTCCCACCTTTCCAACTCTCTCCGAATATCCGCCACAATCTTCTCTTTATCCTGGTTTCGGTAGAGGGAGGTGACCCCTGGTATGCTTCTGAGAAGCTCAGCCTGTCTGTCAGCATAGCACCCGGTGACGATGACCTCACCGCCCTTACTATGAGAAATAGCCCGGCGGACGAGGTGCCTTGACTTGTGGTCGCTCTGCTGGGTCACCGTACAGGTATTAATAATACAGAGATGGGGATTTCCCTCCATGGCAACGTGCTCCAATCCCAGCATCTCCAGCTCCTTGATCATCCTGTCGGCTTCCGCCAGGTTAGTGCGGCATCCTAAAGTGGAAACGTTGAACCTTATCCTACCCTTCATTATCCATCGCCGAAATTGAGGTTCTTCAAAATAGCCAGAGTCACCAGCGCTGCTGTCTCGGAACGAAGTACATTGCTTCCCAGAGTTACCATCCAGGCTTCTCTCTCCCTTAAGCTGGATATTTCGGCCTCCGTGAGTCCTCCTTCCGGCCCAATCAGGTAGGCCACCCTGCTGAGGGGTCCCGCAGGCTTGAGATCGGTCAACTTCCTCTTCTTTTCCGTCTCGTGGGGGACCACAAAAAGATCGTAATCTCCTATCTTCTCCAGTACCTCAGAAAACTCTACTATATCTTCAACTCGGGGCACCGTCTGCCTTCTGGACTGTTTGGAGGCCTCCAGGCACATCTTCTGCCAGCGCTGTACCCGGCCTCTTGATTTCTCCTCATCCATCCTCACCACGGTCTTCTGGGTAATGATGGGAACAATCTTATCTATTCCCATTTCCGTCGTCTTCTGCACAGCTATCTCCATCCTGGAGCCCTTTAGAAGGGATTGGTAGAGGTGGTACTCTACGGCGGGCCTGGGGAAATTGGTACGGTGGAGAATTTTCAACTCCATGTCGCGTTTCCCTACCTTGAAGACCTGAGTCTCATACAGAGTGCCTATCCCATCAGATACAGTGACCAAATCTCCCACCGAGAGCCTGAGGGCGTCCCTAAGGTGCACCAACTCTTCCCCTTCTGCAATCAGCAGGCCCTCTTTGACTCCCAGTTGCTGAAGGAAAGTGTGGGCTCTTTTCACAGACTAAAGGCAACCTTCTCGGAGCTTATCCAAAATTGGAGAACCAAGATATTAGCGGAAAACACTCTTTATCTTCTGCAGAAAGTCGGGGGTGCCATCTCCTACTTTTTCTCCTCTGATCTCCGCCAACCTGCGCAGAAGCTTTATCTCCTCCGATGACAGATCCTTAGGAGTTTCCACCACCAGTCTAACCTGGTGGTCTCCCCGACCATGACCGTTTAGATGAGGGATACCTTTTCTTCGTAACTTGATGGTCTCTCCAGTCTGAGTCCCAGAAGAGATGTAAAGACGCTCCGGCCCGTCCAGGGTCGTCACCTCTATCTCTGCTCCCAATGCTGCCTGAGAGATAGAGATTTTCTCCTCAGACAGAACATCATATCCATCTCTGGTAAATATCTCATGGGGAAGCACTTCCACAGCTACATATAGATCTCCGTACTCTCCACCCCGAAAGCCAGCGTTTCCCTTTTGGGAAAGCTTTAGCCTGCTTCCGCTGGAGATACCAGCCGGGATATCAATTCGGAGTTTGGACTTCTGAGTGACCCTCCCGGTGCCCCGGCATTCCGGACAGGGCCTCTCGATGACCTCTCCCCGACCCTCACATTGGGGACAGGTATAACTCGACACAAGGTCCCCCAGAATGGTCCTCTTCTGAGTCCTGACCTGTCCGGTACCCCAGCATTGGGGACACTGGATCAGACCTGCGCTCTTAGCACCTCCCGTGCCATTGCATCCAGGACATCTAACCTGGCTTTCCAGAGAAATTTCTTTCTGCGTGCCGAAGGCAGCCTCCTCAAAAGTGATGACCGTAGTTGTACCTACATCAGAACCTCTGGACGAAGGTCTGGTCCTGGTGGCAAAAGGACTTCCAAAGAACATGTCGAAGACATCTCCGAACATGTCGAAAGTGTCAAAACCGAAGGGAGATCTGTATCTGGATTCGCCATAACCCAACTGCCCAAACTGATCGTATCTTTGTCTCTTTTGAGGATCTGAGAGCACCTCATAGGCTTCGGTCACCTCTTTGAACTTCTCCTCACTTTCCGGGTCGTCCCGGTTGACATCGGGATGATAAGCCCGGGCCAGCTTCCGATAAGCCTTCTTTATGGTCATCTCATCCGCATTACGGGGAACTCCCAGAACCTCATAGTAATCCCG
>CAYYBB010000192.1:0-3815 GCA_964469465.1 uncultured Actinomycetota bacterium | reverse complement strand
TTAGGTTATAATTAAACATAAATTTTGGTTTTTTTGGAAAACTGGGTATTTTTGGCCATTTTTGAAATGTTGATATCCGTAGTGGTTCCAGCTCACAACGAAGAGAAATACATCAGGAACTGTCTGGACTCCTTGCGGAATCAATCTCTAGATAGGAACCAATATGAGATTATCGTAGTGGACAATGCTTCCACAGACAGGACACCCCATATTGCTGAAGGAATGGGGGCCAGGGTGATCTATCAGTCCCAGAAAGGAGTGGCTTTTGCCCGGCAGACCGGTTTTATGGCAGCCAGGGGTGAAATAATAGCCAGTACTGATGCCGACAGCGTGGGTGCCCCGGACTGGTTGGAGGTAATTTCTGATTTCTTTGCCGCCAATCCCGAGTTCATCGGCATTACCGGATCCATCCGCCTGTTGGACGGGACAAAACTGGATCAGATAGTGGCCCGTTATGGATCAAGTGCTTTTGTTAAGGTCAACATAGCTTTGGGTAAGAGCCATTTTGCGGGCGTGAATTTTGCAGTTACCAAGGAAGCCTTCCTGAAGGTTGGCGGCTTCGACCTGTCCCAGAAATCTGCCGAAGACTTTATTCTTTCCTTGAAGCTTAAAGGGAGTGGCAAGATTGCTTTCTGTCCAGAGATGATAACTTACACTTCGGCCCGGCGTATTGAAAAAAGGGGCAGGATTGAGTTCATAAAACATACCCTCAATAACTACATTCGGGTAGGCTGGCTGCGCAAGCCAGCCCTGGAATTTGAGGATATAAGGTAAAAGATAAGACCACAAAATTGTGATACAAGTAGTCTAAGTCTCCCTCCTCTGCTTCAATTGTCAGCACATGTCTTATTTCCTAGAATGGTGAGATCTCCATATTGTCCTCTTGAGACGTGATTCTCTTGAGAGGGACCGTGCTGGAGTCTTGTATCACGGGAGCGGAAGCAGAGTTTTCAGTAATTGCCATTATGGGGTATCATCCAGGGGAGCATGAAAGTACTATGGTTATCCTTGAACCCATGGGGGCCGCCGCATGAGCAAAGGAGCATTTTCTGTCTAAAGTTAAACTCTCCATTACTGAGTTGAGGGATTCTGGTCAGGTTTTTTGGAAGTCTCTTCCTGTAAATTCTTCCTGGCCTCGGAAATGGCCTCCAGGTAAATTTCTTTAAGGGGTTTCCCTATCTTTCTGGCAGCTTCAGCGCAATCTTCATATTCGGGCGATATGCTGATCACTTTCCCTCCGGCCATTCCCAATTTGACCTTGATCCGGGCATAGGGGAGTTGGACTTCTATGGACTTTCTGGGCAAGGCGTAGCGCTTTACTTCGGTTCTTCTGATACCTAAAGAGGAAGTCTCCCGGAAAATGATCTCCGCCATCTCCTCTGCTTTCTCTGGCAGACACAGGATAGAAAGCTCACTGGCAGCTCGATTTTTCTTCATCTGAACAGGTGTTATCCACACGTCTTTGGCTCCCTTCTCCAGGAGGAGCTGAAAAACATAGCCCACTATCTCCGGGTTGAGATCGTCGATGTTGGTGGACAAAAGAACCAGGCTGTCACTTAGCATTTCCGTTTCTTCAACCAGCTCCCCCCAAAGGATTCTTAAAAGGTTAGGTATTCTGAGATTCTTGTGACCGGCCCCGTAACCTATCTTATCTACTTTCATCAGGGGCAGGTCTCCATAGCTATCCACCACCACCTTGAGTATAGCTGCGCCCGTGGGTGTGGTCAGCTCGACCTCTATCCCCGAACCATAGAGGGGTACACCTTTTAATATCTCCAGAACAGCCGGAGGGGGAACAGGAATAGTGCCATGTTGGATCTCTACAAAGCCCCTTCCCAAAGCCACTGGAGAACTCATAATTTGGTCAGCTTTAAGCCAGCAGAATCCTACCGCACTGGCTACTACGTCCACGATGGAATCGATGGCGCCCACTTCGTGAAAATGTATCTGTTCCATCTGAACTCCGTGGACTCTGGATTCAGCTCGAGCCAGCTCTGAGAAGATATCTATGGATAGCTTTTTCACGTCTTCCTCAAGAGAACTAGCTGCGATAAGCTCCTTTATGTCTGGAAAACTTCGAAAAATAGGATTGGAGTTAGCCGCGATGACCTGAAATTGGAGGCAAGAGATGGAGGCCTTATTCTCTCGGCGAACTTCTATGCGGTATTCTTCCAGGGGCAGTTTTCCCAGTTCTTCTCTGACTAGAGGCTCGGGCACGCCCAGATCCAGAAGAGCAGCCACCATCTTGTCTCCGCTGATGCCAGAAAAGCAGTCGATGTACAGAGTTTTCACGCCCGCTCCCTTTTTGAGTTATCTCACCTATAACGTAATTGTTCCCAGCATATTATAGCAAGCTATTTTCTGAGGTCATTTATTTTTAAGCGTCCATGTGTAGCGCTTGATCATTGTTTGTTGGAGATTCCGACACAGCACAAGATAGACTGCTCGGGTAGTCAACTTTTCGGTTAGTGTGGGCCTTTAAACTGTCAACTTTTATGTTAGCAAAAACATTGTTCACACTTGCTGTTAACATTGAGCTTACAAATCTGTGAGAATACTACAATTCACTTAACCATTATGCTATTATTTCCGATAATAGGTAATAGGTAGAAGATGTTAGGTTAGAAGAGAAGGAGGTGCTTGGATGCAGGCGTATTGTGTAAAATGCAGGGCCAAGAAGGAGATGGTCAATCCCAAAGAGATCGTTATGAAGAATGGCAAGCCCGCTGTGAGCGGAACCTGTCCCAGTTGCGGGACTAAAATGTTTAAGATAGGGGCCAAGAAATAGGTTCATGAGAATTAATAAGGTCTGACAAAAGGCCTCCAGCTTTAGACTCTTTCAGTTGAGAAGTTTGATTGCTTTCAGGGCAGAGGATTAGGCCTCAGGGAAGAAAATCGATAAGTCACTCTGAGGATAAATTGCTCTGATAGCTTTCAAACTTCTCTTGTTTTAGCCAGAAGCTTTAACAACGATTTAACAACAATATGGCGATGAGGGGGGCCCCCTACGAGGACTTTCTCAAAAAGTCCTTTTTACACCGTGCCTCCAAATCCGCTTTTTGCTATACTAAGTACAGCCACTAAGTACAGCCTTAAGGAGCTACGGTCAGGCGTACGATGCCTGCCGGGGCAGAGGCTGGGAAAATGTGTGGCTAGTTAGTTCGCCCTGAAAAGTGACATGTCGATAGACTAAAGGTAAAAGCCGGAGGGCAAATTTCACTCTGACCGGTAGCGTTAAGGTTATTCTTCAGTGAGAACTAGCCAGGTGAATCTGTGATCTATTGCAGATCGGTCAAGTCTTGAGTACAGAAGGAACTATGAGGAGGGAACTATGGCCAAAGCGGTAGCAGAGATAGGTGTCTTCGGCGGTTCGGGTTTTTATTCTTTTCTGGAAAAGGTGGAGGAGATCTCCGTGGAGACACCTTTTGGAGAGCCCAGCGATTCTGTTACTGTAGGAGAGGTCGCAGGAAGAAAGGTGGCTTTTCTGCCCAGGCATGGCATAAATCATCAGTATCCACCTCATGCCATCAACTATAGGGCCAATCTTTATGCTATGAAGGAGCTAGGCGTTCAGCGCATCTTCGGTCCCTGCGCCGCCGGAAGTCTTCAGGCCCAGGTCAAGCCGGGGGACTTTGTAGTCTGTGATCAGTTGGTGGATAGGACCACGGGTCGAAAGGATACCTTCTATGACGGGCCGGAGACCACCCACATAAGTTTTGCCGAACCCTACTGTCCCTACCTGCGGAAAATAGTTATCGAGACAGCCCAAGAGCTGGACATCCCGGTTCACGAGAGGGGAACTGTGGTGGTCATTC
>CAYYBB010000191.1:0-3823 GCA_964469465.1 uncultured Actinomycetota bacterium | reverse complement strand
GAAAGTCAAAATAGCCTCTGACCAGGTGTTTTTAAAATTTGCTGTTGAACCTAGGTTTTAAGAGAGTTGATAAAAAAGCATATGAGATAAACAAGCTCGACCCGACTTCTTTTCCGCCCGAAACACAACTGATTCTGGGCGGAAGAGACGGACTGAGCGAGTCTTTTGAACATTTATCTTCTTTTTATTGTCATCCTCCAGACCAAGGGGTGGACAGACATTGATTGAGGGTTCGAGGAAGAAAAGGGGTAGGAATGATTGTCAAAGTCTTCTGGCAGGAAAGATGTCCCACCTGCCCGCAGGCAAAAGCATTGGGAGAGAGGCTTGAGGAGGAGGGCCTTCAAGTGGAGTATTGGGACGTCAAGATGGTCACCGGCCTGACAGAAGCTATCCTCCACGACGTTATGTCCACCCCTTCGGTCGTCCTGGTGGATGAGAATGACCAGGAGCTGGCTGCCTGGCGGAGCATCACTCCCAGCTACCATGAGATAAAGAAGATACTGGCCAATTGATCAATAATCCAAATTAATCAAGAATTAGCCAATATTACTCGATAGTCCAGACTGAAGAATAACTCAGGCCTCTTGAACTACTAAAAAATAGTTGAAGAACAAGGGTGAATGAGTGAATGAAATCGTATTAAGTATTAAATCTATCGAGGCTGGGAGGAACAGAGCTAGGTCGTGGTCAAGCTCAAAAACCCACAGAGTCATATCCGCGAGTTCTTTTCACTTTTCCGGGGCTGATAGATACAGTAGGGCTCTTCCGCCAGATAGTCTCCCTGGACACTGTAGGCACGGGCCCGGCAGCCCCCACAGATCATCCGATACTCGCAGTAGCCACACTTACCCCCGAGCTGAGATACGGCTCGTAAATTTCTGAAGAGCTCGGATTTCAGATATATCTCCCCAAAAGGCTTCCTGCGAATGTTTCCTGCTACCAGATTGAGGTATCCGCAGGGCTGCACGTCTCCGACATGGGAGACGAAACAAAAACCGGTTCCCGCCAGGCATCCTCTCCGGAAGCTCTGATGCACTGGGGCGTCAGCATTCCTGTGGTCCTCCCGTTCAGAAGAGATAGATTTCAAGGAACCAAAGAAGCTCTTCAATGTACTCTCCTGGTCATCAGAAGGGATAACACGTTCGAATTTATCACTCTCTGAACAGCAGCTCGGATGGGCCTCGAAACAGTTATCGATAGAGGACATGGGACCCGCCCATCCTGTCTGGAAACCAAACCTCCTGGACTGAGAGATAAGACGGTGGGAATCCTTCTCGCTATCTCTCCTTTCTTTTGCCTTCTGTCTTACTATGCGCATATAGTGAGGAGCACAGGTCACTTTGATACGGATTGGTGCGGTACGGGAGACCCCATGAATCCAGTTAAGGACTTCTTCATATTCCTGTGGAGTAACTTCGTCCTCTATTTTCCCCCTTCCGGTGGGAACCAGCATAAATACATCCCAGGTTACAGCGTCCAGATCGACCACGGTTTTCAGCATGGATGAGAGATCGTGAAGATTGCGCCGAGTGACGGTAGTATTGATCTGAAAGGACAGATTGCCCTGACGGGCATAGGTAAGACCCCTGACCGCGGCCTTAAAGGACCCGGCCACCTGGCGAAAGGAATCGTGAACCTCGGGAGAAGAACCGTCCAGGCTCACGGAGATACGGGATATTCCGGACATCTTGGTTTTCTCCACAACTTCTGGAGTTAGTAAAGTGCCGTTGGGAGACATCACTACTCGCAGACCCTTTCTTGTCCCATAAGCGGCAAGCTCAAAAATGTCTTGTCTCAGGAGCGGATCACCGCCACTCAGAATCAGAATAGGCTTGGATAGCTCGGAGATCTGATCTATGAGACGAAATCCTTCTTGGGTGGTCAGTTGGCGAGGGTCGGGATGGTATTGGGCTTCAGCCCGGCAATGGACACAGGCCAGATTACAGGCCCTGGTAGTCTCCCAGGCAATGACCTGAGGCAGTTGAGGAATTAACCCGCTCATGGACACCTCTGAAATATCGGCAGGAGAGGCATAGCTTTATAGCAAAATTGGCGTTCCTGTAAAAAGGCCAAACTCGCTCCGATAATGACTTACTTCTCTGGCATGTGTTCTTGATCTATATCGCTGCACCCACCATTTGAGGGTCGGCTTCAATCTCCTCGTCAGTCAGATAGCAGGCGGGGTCCTCGTCCCGCATGTCTCCTTTTATGACTTCGGCGCGAATGCGACATCCGCCACAGATCTCCACATACCGACAGCGACCGCAGCGCCCCCGGAGCATGCTTTTCATATCTCTCAGACCGCAAAGAAGCTGGTTGTGAGAATCCGACCAGATCTGGCTGAAAGGCCGTTCCCGCACGTTGCCCAGGGAGACATTTCCCCAGAACTGGCAGGTATGGACATTACCCTTGGCGTCTACATTAGCCAGCTTCCTGCCTGCCGAGCAGCCACCATGCATTAAGAGAAGCTGGTAGACTTCTTGGGCCCGTTCAGGCTGCTCCCGCAACACCTTCTGATAGATATAGACGCCATCGGCATGATTATCCACAGTCAAGATCTCTAGCTCGACACCTGATCTATGAAGCTCTTCTGTCCGTCGAAGAAGAAGTTCTATAACCTCTCTCGTCTCTCCAGGGCTCAGGTCATCGGCGGCCATTTTTTCTCCCCTTCCAGCATAGACCAAATGATACATGCAGAAACGAGCTATTTCGTTTTCTACCAGTAGATCAAGGATAGTGGAGAGATCGCCTGCATTATGCACGTTAACAGTAAAGCGGACTCCGGCCTTAAGGCCGAGGGATTGACAGTTTTTGATACCCGTAAGGGCTTGTTCAAAAGCCCCCTGCCGGCAACGAAAATCATCGTGCACTTCTTTGGTGCCATCGATGCTGACACCGACATACTGAAACCCGGCCTCTTTGATCCTTCGGGCCACTTCTTCTGAAATCAGAGTGCCGTTGGTGGAGAGAACGGCCCGAATCCCCTTCTCTCTGGCATATTGGCCCAGCTCAAAGACATCCTTGCGGATCAGAGGTTCCCCTCCCGAGAAGAGAAGAACTGGTATTTTCATGGAGGCCAGATCCTGAATGAAGTTCCTTGCTTCTTCGGTACTCAGCTCATCTGAATAGGATCGATCCTCTGCATTGATATAACAGTGCCTGCACCGGAGATTACACCGATTAGTGATGTTCCACACTACTACCGGATGTTGATCAGAGCTAAACTGAAGCAAATGGGGAGGAAGTCTGGAGCTATCTCTTCCAAACTTGAGGGTATTGGAGACCGTGGCTGTGCCGCAAAGAAGTTTGGTGCAACCGATCATCTGCTATATCTCTCCCTGATTCTTTAGCCATAACTCGAGAAGCTTTTTTGTACCGCCCTGGATTCAGTTTTCGAGTCGAATGATACAACTAAAGGGGCCTGGATTTCAACCAGGCCCCCTGGGTAGGGGTACGTCAGGCAGACTGTCCGGGATTATTGATTGCTCCAAGTAGAAAACACATTTGCTCACGGCACTCCGAGGAGGACGCTATATATGGTTCCGCCGCTATATGTGGTTCAAAAAGAGCCTTACGGTGAGGCTTCAACCTTTGGAGAGAATACATAAGGAGCAAAGTTGAAAAGAGAGGCTAAATTCAGTTGGTGCGACTCTTTTGTTACATATATCTTAAGGTTTTTAACGTAACTTCTAAGAAGTGATTACGAGGAGGAATATGGCAGGACAAAAGCAAATGTCCCAAGAAACCTTATCCTTACACTTTCTACTGGTAAGCTTTCCATTTCGTACTCTTTCGGCGGTTCTATACTCTGGCTGACCTCACG
>CAYYBB010000190.1:0-3827 GCA_964469465.1 uncultured Actinomycetota bacterium | reverse complement strand
TCAGTGTGGAGGAGGCGCTGGCAGACCTCTCCACCTCTTCTTTCCACGATCTGGAATTCGCCCGGGTGGACATCTATCGAGAGAGACGGAAGGGCATTCCGGAGGTTATTTTCTGCCAGGGTAAGACGGTGGATCAGGTAGTATCAATTGCCAGATCTATCGTTGACCATGGCTCCAATTTGTTGGGTACCAGAGCTGGTTCTGAGATATACCAGGCCGTAAGAGAGGTCTTTCCTCAGACCATTTATAATCCTGTGGGCCGGATTTTCCGCTATCAGATCAAAGAAGTTCCGCAGGTTACGGGGAGGGTGGCGATCATCACGGCCGGGACGACCGATATTCCGGTGGCCGAAGAGGCCGCCGAGACTCTTTCTGCTCTGGGCTGTTCCCATGAAAAACTATATGATGTGGGGGTAGCCGGTATCCACCGCCTTTTCTCTCATCAGGAAGTACTGGAGAGGGCCAGCGTCATTATTGCTATTGCCGGGATGGAGGGAGCTCTGGCCAGTGTGGTGGGAGGAATTGTCTCCTGCCCGGTAATCGGTGTACCCACCAGTGTGGGTTACGGGGCTAATTTGGGAGGTTTCTCTGCCCTCCTGACCATGCTTAACTCTTGTGCCCAGGGGATAGCTGTGGTCAACATCGACAATGGGTTTGGAGCTGCGGTATTGGCTCACGCTATACTTAATGTGGGAAATAAATCTCCTAGAAGCGATTCTGTCTCTTAAAAAGGCAATATCTCCAAAACTTTCTAAAAGGAAGCGCTTTGCCCTCAGCCCACCAGCTTACTTTTAGTTAGCCAGGGAGTTTCTCCGCCCAATATGAGAAAGAAGGCACCTAGCCTTCCTATGACTGTCCCCAAATCACTGGAAATTTTGGGCCATCCAAGGTGAGTAATAGAGATTACGCCTAAGTAGCCCTTATCTCCTGCCTCATGAACTTGACATAGGAGATAGCGAAGCAGATGACGGTGAGAGCAATCAGGCTAGTCAGATGCGGCCAAACGATCAAGAGACTTTCTCTCAAGGGCAGGGGATTGGGTATCATTCTGGTCGTCTCCCTTACTAACACCGGTCCCAGAGTCCTCACTGTGGGAACCAGGATGGTCACCGTGGCCTCCCCAAAGAGGGTCGTCGGTGAGATTCGCAGGATCGTCCGCTCAATTTCTTCACGTTGGACTATTAGCGCTGGATTACTTTGGGCCTCGGGCTGGCTAAGGGGGACTAGAGCATCTGCTACCAGGCCGGCAATCATGGGCATAAAGAAAGCAAAAAATATCCAGATAGCTAGGGCAGCCAGTGCCGAGGTGGCCGTCCGCTCAAACAAAATGGAAAAGAGTACAGCCAGACTCATCCAAAAAGCCCCGTAGATAATACAAACTCCCAGGAAGATCAGAATTCTCCAAACCTCTTCCGAGCTGGGAGGGACACCGATAATACGAAGTCCCATCCCCCCGATTATGGTAACTATGCTCACCAGCATAATACCCATAGTAACCAGGCCAGCCAGGAACTTTCCGTTAATGACCGCGTCCCTGAACAATGGCTGAGACAAAATTCTGCTCAGAGTGCCGCTGGATCGCTCGCTGTTTATGGAGTCAAAGCCCAGAGCTATCCCTACTATAGGTATAAAGAAGATAATGAAAAGAAGAAAGGGAGGCAGGACTCCACCAGAAGTAGTAAACAACTTAAGAAAGACCAGTTCAGTGGTTCCAGTTACCTCACTCCTGATAGTCTGAATGGCTACATAGACTGCGGACAGCCCGGCCAGATATATCAGGGAGAGTAAGATTATGAACCTCTTACTGCTGAAGTGATCGGCTAACTCTTTCCAAAATACGGTCATTAATCCAGACATGGCTACCCCTCACGGAAATATTTCATATATATTTCTTCCAAACCGTAGTCCTGAATCTTCATTTGCACCAACAGGGTATTGCTATCGATAATCGCTTTGGCTATCTGCGGTCTCAAATCCTGGTCGCAGGTAATGAATAGAAAATCCTCCGATTTCTCAACGCTCACTACGCCATCAATCCTGCGGACGGATTCCTCCAAATTTGGACTGGGTTTTGAGACCTGAACTTCGACCCTGAATCGTCCTCCGCCCAGGGCTTCTCTGCCCAGACGCTCTATGGGCCCCTCTGCCACCAGGCGTCCTTTGACCAGTATCCCCACCCGGTCACATATTCTCTGTACCATGGGGAGTTGGTGAGAGGACAGGACAATGGTTATCTTGTGCTCCTTGCTCATCTGGGCGATGGTGTCCAGAATTTGGTTCGACCCGTCGGGATCCAGGCCTGCTGTGGGTTCATCCAGGAATACCACTCTGGGGTGCTTAACCAGCACGTCGGCTATGCCCAGCCGTTGTTTCATTCCTCGGGAAAACTTGCCGACTTTTTGGTCGGCTACATCCGAGAGACCTACTATATTCAGCGCTTCATTGATTACGCTGGTGGCATCCTCATCGGCCAGATCATTGAGTCTGGCCGTGTAGGCAAGATTCTGCCTTGCCGTGAGGTCCTCATAAAAACCTACTTTCTCCGGGAGATAGCCTGCTATTCGTTTGACCCGGAGAGGCTCCCGAGTAGGATTATATCCACATACCCGGGCAGTGCCGGAGGTAGGTTCAGTTAATCCCAGGAGCATAAGCACAGTGGTGGTCTTTCCTGCTCCGTTAGGTCCCAGGAAACCAAAGATCTCACCCTCTTCTATCCGGAGGTTCAGCTTATCAACAGCAGTGACGTTTCGGTAAGTCTTGGTCAGATCCACTGTCTCAACTACAGCTTGCCCGTTCATTTGCCTATCGCCTACCTAATCGTACGAATACTACTGCCAGGCCGGCTACCACTAGTAGGACAATTCCCACTCCGACCCATCCCCACAGACTGGGGGTCAATACAGTAATTCGGAGCTCCAGGTCATCAGAGGCATTATCGCTGGTGGCCTTTACGCTCACCGCGTAATCACCTGCTATAGTTTTGCTGGGAGGATTAATGGTCAAGTCTACTTCCTGGGTTTTCCCAGCTTCTAGAGACTCTACCTTATCTGGCTTGAAAGTAATGCTCCAGCCCTCGGGCTTGTCCGAGGAAAAGCCGATATTCTCGATGGCATCTGATCCTTGATTGGCCAGAATCAGGGAGAAGTGATTGTCCTCTCCCGCGGTGACACTGGTGTTCAATCGACCCGTGGCGGTGCCCAGGACCAGCTTATAAGTAGCTGTAATTATAGCCTTAAGATCGATGCTGTCTTTAAGATCCCCGGAGCTTATCTCCAATGTGGCCACATATTCTCCCGGTGACATGTTTTTGAGGGGGATGAACACAATCTTTAGACTCTCAGGAGAAAAGGGCCGCATTCTAACGGCAGATATCTCAGTCTGCTCGTAGGCCGGTTGAATGGAGGCATACCACCCTTCAGGTGCTTTCGCGGAAAGATCGAAGGTGCGTTCCCCTTCACCTCTATAGGACACCTCCACTTTAAACTCGAAAGCGGTGCCAGATGGTCCTCGCAAGACAGGATAGGTGGTAGCCATTTCGACCTCTTCAGGTGGGGGTGTCTCTTCAGTTTTTTCCTCCTGAGCCAGGACAACCCCGTAGCTGCCAAGAGCAAGGAATACGGTGAGAGTGATGACGAGAACGAGGAAATAGGTGATTCTGGATCTTTTCAAGTGAGCATCGCCTCCTGTTTTGAATATCTTTTTGGTACTCCCTGGTTTGGATACTACTAACCTGTAGGCAGGTGACCATCTAGCAGTGTCCCTATCACCTGACATAAGAAGAAAATTTAGCACAAAGGCCAAAAGAAGTCCATCTTTTTTTGGCCCGC
>CAYYBB010000189.1:0-3901 GCA_964469465.1 uncultured Actinomycetota bacterium | reverse complement strand
CCTTAGAGGGATTAAACCTGGCTGGGTTGACAGTCGTATCTGGCCGCTGGTCATTGGTCTGATCATCTTTGTCATTTTGACCACCATTCCCTACCTCAAGATAGTAGTCTACATCGGGGTCATCTTGCTTGGCCTGGGTGCAGTCTGGACTCTCGGCCAAGAAGCCTGGCGACAGCGGAGGGCGGCGGCCTAGAATAGAATGGGGGTCGCTAGAATCGTTCTGAAATTTTTTCTCAGGTGACAGGCGACCCGATGGCCTTGTTTTGTCTCCTTTAACCATGGGGAGGTTCAGTTGGAAAATAGGATTGGATTTCGAGCCCGGGAGTTAAAGACCTGTCTTCTTTGCGGAGAGGCCCCCCAACTTCTCTCGGAAACTCTGGGAATATGCCTTAGCTGCATTCGCCACAGGCCGCATGAAGTAAACTCCTACATCGAGGCCGCCCACCGAAAAAGCCGCCAGGATTTTGACCTTCCTTACACACCTCCCCACAGTGAGATGGGGGTGGAGTGTCACATCTGCATCAACCACTGCCGCATGGCCACCGGGGAAAAAGGTTTCTGCGGGCTGAGGATGAACAGAGAGGGTAGGTTGGTCAATCTGGTGGGGGACAAGGCGGTCGTGGATTGGTACTACGATGCTCTTCCTACTAACTGTGTGGCTGATTGGGTATGTCCGGGAGGTAGCTCAGCAGGTTATCCGACTTATTCATACCAGGCAGGTCCGGAGTATGGCTATAGAAATTTGGCCGTATTTTTCGGGGCTTGCTCTTTTGATTGTCTTTTCTGCCAGAACTGGCACTTTCGCCAGATGGCGGAGAAGCCAACAAGGCTTCTCCGTAGCACAGATCAATTAGCAGAGGCAGTGGATGGGAGGACGGCCTGCATCTGTTATTTTGGGGGAGACCCCACTCCTCAAATGAGTTTCGCCCTGCGGGCATCCCGCAAGGCCAGGGAGAGAAAGAAAGGAAAGATCCTGCGTATCTGCTGGGAGACTAATGGTTCTATGCGCCACTCTCTGCTCCATAAGGCCATAGAGCTTTCCTTGAGCTCCGGCGGATGTCTCAAATTCGACCTCAAGGCCTGGAATGAGACTCTCCACCGGGCTCTCGCAGGCGCCTCCAACCGCCAGACTTTGGAGAATTTTTCCTATGCCGCCGGTTTTATTAAGGAGCGGCCGGATCCTCCTCTTCTTGTGGCCAGTACTCTTCTGGTTCCTGGCTATGTGGATAGGGAGGAAGTGACCCAGATTGCCAGATTCATTGGCCGGCTTGACCCTACCATCCCCTATGTCCTTCTTGCCTTTTACCCTAATTTCTATATGTATGACTTGCCCACCACCTCTCGTCAACAGGCTATGGAGTGTCTGGCAGCAGTCAGAGAAGCAGGTCTGGAGCGGGTGCGGCTGGGCAATCTGCACTTGCTCAGTTGAGTTTGGAGAGAGGAGTTTTGGAGGTAACTGTTCCCAGACCAATGTTTTGGATTCGGAGGGTACGACTTGACACCTGGAGAGCGTCGTTACCTGAGAGGTGAAATGCATCGTTTGGGGGGGAAAGAAAGTTCTTGACAGATCCAGTGAAGGATTATGATATAAATAAATTAAATGGGGTATCCACTTGACTCCACCTAATACAATATATTGCAGCCAAGGATATCAAACTCTTACTATATCTTGTGGTTAGAGGAGTTAAGTGCATACCCCATTAAATTGATATTCAACTCATATAATAATAATGTTTGAGTCAAGGTCTCGAGCTAGTACTTGCTGGCCTACTAGCGATTGTCATCTCAGTTGTGATTGCGGTTGTCATTTGTCGTTATCAACAGAGTGCACACGAGGTCTTCTAGCTTATTATCACCATTGGAGATTTCGATTCAGCAATTAACAATTGGGAGGATAGCGATTAAGGAGTTAATTAGGACTTTATTCCCTTATTTTAAGGCTTTAAAATCCTAATGTAAGTCTTAACATGGGACAGATCGGGCCGGATATTATCGATCAAATTTTCACTGCGCTCGACCGACAGATCGAAGCGCAAGACGGTAGACCTTTGAGCCTCGTGGTCTGTGGAGGTACAGCCTTGGCTGCTCTCGGTCTCGTGACTCGAACAACCAAAGATGTTGATGTTCTCGGAGAAGCTATAGAAACTGGGAAAAGCCTCACTATTCAAAAAACCTTAAGATTCCCCGAATGGCTTATTATGGCATCGGAGAGAGTCAGGAGGGATTTTGATTTGCCCGAGAACTGGCTTAATCTTGGCCCAGCTTCACAGGTGGAAACAGGCCTGCCTGAAGGATTTGAAAAAAGGCTAGTCAAGAGGAATTACGGTAGTTTTCTGACTATCTATTTCATCAGTCGGATTGATCAGATTCATTTCAAGCTATACGCAGCGGTTGACCGTGATGATTATCACGTAGAGGACTTGCTAAATCTAAAACCCACAGATAACGAAATGGAAAAGGCAGCAAGATGGGTAATCTCTCAGGACGTTTCAGAAGGATTCCGACTGAGTTTGAAAGATTTTCTGGAGAGGCACGGCTATGAATCAGTCGCTGAACGAATTTAAGAGGAAGTTTTTTGAAGACCTGCTTGAGATTCACTGGAGACACTGGACGGCTCTCGGTGTTGCATCTCATGTTCAGCCTGAACGACATTGGATTATTGACCTTGAAGCATTGGTTGTCTCCACTCTGGCTATCGGCTTGTATGACAAACGTCTTCTTTCTGCTTCTCTTGAGTGGCTGACCAAAAATGGTAAATGGGTGAATCTTGCCCACCTCAAGCGGATGGCTAAAGTTTTTAGGGAGCCGTTTGTAGAGAGGCGCACGCCTGTGCTTTCTCCAAGAGTCACGGAGTTGCTGTCTGAAACGCTTAAAGAATTCAACGAGAACACTGTCTCTTTTGAGAAATCTGGGCTTCCTGAGGCAGAAGAGAGCATAATCAAAGGGTACCGAGAATTTTTCAAATCCTTTCGGGCAAGGGGAATAGTGACCGAGGTGAAAGTTCGCCAGCCTGTGTTGGTTCAGCTCTTGCTACGAAGTATATTTGGTGTAGGTGCTCGGGCTGATGTTCTTGTTTACCTGCTTTTTAATAACAGTGGTAGCTCTAACTCCATTGCTAAAGAGGTTTTCTACGACCAGAAGAACGTATATAGAATCCTGGAAAGATGGGCAGGAGCGGGAGTGGTAACAAAAATCGCGGGAAAGAAAATCGCAAATTATTCTCTGAGCAACAGAGAACAATGGTTTCGTCTTCTCCAGTTAAAAGAAAGCTTGACATATTTGAATTGGGCGAAGACCTTCTTTATGTGTGACCGGCTGGCAAATGCACTTGTGACGCCTCCATGGTCTGACGATGAATATCTGCTATCTTCATTTTTCCGAGATCTTTTGAGTGATGTGAAACCAATTGCCAAATCTTTAAACATACAAATCCCTGAACCGTCTGCTTATGCAGGGCCAGAATACTTCGCCCCCTTTGCTTCAACAATGCTTCATATTCTCAAAAAACTAAGAAGTCATCATACTTGAAAGAGTGTTAGAGTGAATAAGGTTTTCTTCCGAAAAATGAAAACCAAATGGGCAAGTTGCAGCTCCAAAAGGAATTTAACCCTTAATAGGTTGATGAAACATCTACCCGAGCGCCTGATAGAATATGTAATCTTCCACGAAATCACCCACATAATGGAAAAAAGACATGCTGATAGATTTTGGGGTATTATCTCAAAGAAGTTTGCTAACTATAGAGAGTTGGAAAGAGAACTCTTTGCATATTGGTTCTTACTTCAGACCGCTGAAAAATTGCAATGACCCTGACTTGACACCTTCTCCACATAACTTAGAATTATATTGTTTTTTAACCAAGACTGGTCTCTATGAAGGATGGTATTCATGACTTACGAGA
>CAYYBB010000188.1:0-3910 GCA_964469465.1 uncultured Actinomycetota bacterium | reverse complement strand
AGTTTTTTTGGAAGGGATCCCTAAAAGAATCTAGTTTTTAGGGAATTCATAGAAACTCTTCTCTTTGGCGAAAAGATCAGAAGGGGCGAAGTTACCTTTTCAGAGACTTCCACGGGAGACTGCAAAAACTTAAATAAGCAACTCCCCAGGTTGCGGTGTCCAGAAAACCGCCTTCTCCCGCTCTCAAAATATAAAGGCCGAAACCTCGGATGTTCCTCTCGCTGGAACCAAAGGGTGAAGACTAAGATTTCTTGATATCTCATCACAGAGAAGTTCTTTTGACGGCGAGGCTCTAGCCAGCCACCACCTTATTCAGATCCTCCATCAGAGGATCAACCTCAATACCATGAGCCAAAGCTCCCTGCTCAATGCTCTCCCACAGAGATACATGGCAACCGACACAGTGAAGCCCATGCATTAGGAATACGGGTACGGTCTGAGGGTATTGGCTGACTACCTCTTCTATAATCATATCTTTGGTTATTTTGGTATTCTCTGACAATGTACTCACCTCCCCAATTTACATTAAATTGAGTTGAAAACACTCAACATCTTCATTGTTCGCGAATCATGATGCCATAATGATAAACCAAATTAGCATATAGAGTGTTTGCCTCGGGATCTAATACTGGAAAACCTGAAAATACTCGGAAAAAAGTCCTGAATCGTACTCTTTTCCACTCTTACCTCATTTTCACCACCTATCTGGCGGACTTCGCAAAATTTGTGCTAACCAGACCGGGTAGCAAAACTGAGGATACTAATCTGGGACGCCACCGCCTCAGCAATATGGCGGAAGGCTTTGGCCTGAGCTGAATCGGGATCGGCCACCACAATAGGCAGCCCCTGATCACCGAAGGAGCGGATGCCCACATCCAGAGGAATCTCGCCCAGGAAGGCCACTCCGTGCTTAAGGCTGGCTCTCTTTCCTCCCCCATGGCCGAAAATCTCGGTCCGATTTCCGCAGTGGGGGCACAGAAAATAACTCATGTTCTCCACCAGGCCGAACACGGCCACCTCCAGTTTTCTAAACATGTTCACTGCCTTCACGGCATCAGCCAGAGCTACGTCCTGAGGGGTAGTAACAATGACCGCTCCAGTGAGAGGGATGGACTGAGCCAGAGTCAACTGAGCATCTCCGGTCCCAGGAGGGAGATCGATGACTAGATAATCCAGCTCCCCCCACTCTACATCACCCAGGAGCTGCTTTATAGCGCTGGCTACCAGGGGACCTCTCCAGATTACGGCTTCCTCCAACCGGACAAAGAAACCCATGGAGATTAGCTTTACCCCGTACCGCACTAGCGGCTCGATCTTAGGACCTTGAGATCTGGGTAGTTCTTTTGCTCCCATGAGAAGAGGAATGTTGGGACCATAAATATCGGCGTCGAGAAGTCCCACCTGGGCTTCGCTCTCAGCCAGGGCTACAGCCAAATTGACCGCTACAGTGGACTTCCCAACTCCTCCTTTACCACTGGCCACAGCGATGGTGTGGCACACCCCAGGAATTAGATCCTCAGGAGCATGCATAGAAGGGACAACGCGTGAACTTACCCTCACTTCTACTTCTTTTACTCCCGGAAGTCTGGAAACAGCAGTCTGAGCAGCTTCTTTGATCTGTTTTCTAAGGGGACAGGCTGGCGTGGTTAAAACCAGGGTGAAATTAACCCGGGAACCCTCTATCTGAATATCTTCGATCATCCCCAGGGATACCAGATCCCGCCCCAGCTCGGGGTCCATCACCTGGCTCAAAGCGGAGATTACATCTGACTCGCTTATTGTCTTCTCTTCCATCGGCTCTCCTTAAAGCTAATGGTCATTCGGGGACCGCACCCTCGAACAACAAAAATGATAAATCCATTTCCTACGTCATATACCTGCTTTTTGCACTTCGACTTTTTCATACGATTCCAATGAGGCTGTCTAAATGAAACTGCTTGCCTGATAAGGCTTCTACTAACGCGACTGAGCGTAAAGGGGCGACATCCTCCTCAGCTTGCCCACTACCTCCGGCAGAACTTCCAGGAAGTAATCCACCTCTTCTTTAGTATTAGATCTCCCCATGGTCACCCGTAAGGAGCCATGAGCATCCTCAGCCGTCAGCCCCATGGCCAGAAGAACATGGGAGGGCTCCAGAGAAGCAGAGGCACAGGCTGAACCACTGGATACAGCAATTCCAACCATGTCCAGTTGAAGAACCAGGGACTCCCCTTCAATATATTTAAAGGAGAAGTTAGCATTGCCAGGCAACCTCTTCTCGGAGTGTCCGTTATAGCTGACGTCCTCGATCCTCTCCAGGACGCCTGCCACCAGATATTTTCTGAGCACCTCCAGCCTTTCTACCTTCTCCTCCCTTTCAGCCATGGCTATCTCCACAGCTTTGGCGAAACCCACAATACCAGGGACGTTCTCCGTGCCAGCCCTTCTTCTTCTCTCGTGCTCTCCACCTTGCATCTGGGGAGTCAGCTTGGTTCCTTTTCGTATATAGAGAGCCCCCACTCCTTTGGGTCCGTGAAGCTTGTGACTGGACATGGACATAAGATCCACATTCAACTTTGCCACACCGGTCTCCAGGGTCCCAAAGGACTGAACAGCGTCGGTGTGAAAGATTACCCCCTTCTCTCGGGCAATTTTGCCAATCTCAGCTATGGGCTGGATGCTACCCACCACATTGTTGGCATGCATGATGGATATAAGGATGGTCCTATCAGTTATGGCTGCACCTACATGGTCAGGGTCGACAATGGCATATTTATCCACAGGAACATAGGTAATTTCAAAGCCTCTCCGCTGAAGATACTTGCAGGTATTACCTATGGCTGGATGTTCGATAGAGGAAGTGATGATGTGATTGCCCTTTTTGGACAGAGCTTCAGCAACTCCTTTAAGGGCCAAATTATCGCTCTCCGTGCCTCCACTGGTAAAGATGATCTCCTCTGGATGAGCTCTTATGGCCCTGGCGATGGTCTCTCTGGAAGCCTCCAGAAGCTTTTTGGCCTCCCGACCGGGAAGATGGGGCTCTGAGGCATTACCAAAGCAGTCGGTAAAACAGGGTAACATAGCTTCCACCACCTCAGGAAGGACCGGAGTGGTGGCGCTGTGGTCGAAGTATATCCTCCTCATATATTTCCTCCAATGATCTTTCAGGCGATGTACTGGAGTACAAGCAAAATAAATCCTGACTAAAATAATCAGGTTTACCTAAGGCTAGCACGGGAGTTCTGTTTTGTCAACGGGGTGGGAGGTGGGTGATCGTCCTAATTGTCAACCTTTCAATTGGCAGAGCTCTTCCCTGGCTCCTTCATAAACTTCTTCAGTTCTTCTCTCAACAATTCCATTTGAAGTGCCAGCTCTCTGATGGCAAGGGTCAATTCCTTCACAGATTCCTTAATGGGGGAAGAATCTGAGTAACCATACGGCGGCTGTCCAGCAGCTATCTGTTGGCTGGGACAGGCTGTTTTCTCATGAACTATCCCACAGACAGGACAGTATACCTTGTGGGCCAACAACAGACTCATTTAGTTTCAGCGAAATTATCTTTTGGCGGAATTGCGAAAACGAGAGAAATAATAAAATGGTGGCGAGGCCCGGAATCGAACCGGGGACACGAGGATTTTCAGTCCACTGCTCTACCAACTGAGCTACCTCGCCACGTGGAGAGAGCCGGTAGTCTCCAGCTCCCATCTATTGTCATAAATTTTGAGCAAGTCTAATTTTAGCTTCTTTTTCCCCCTTTTACAAGGCGTTGTGACACAAACAAAAAGCACCTCAGCAAAATTGCTTCTGAGGAGCGGAGATAATATTGGCGGTGTGTATTTGAAAAAATCCGAACCGAAATTGCAGGCGATTGGCTCGGTGGGCGGAAGGGCAAAGACCGAACCCCCCTTCCGCCCGCCTCGCCTTGAAGCGG
>CAYYBB010000187.1:0-3994 GCA_964469465.1 uncultured Actinomycetota bacterium | reverse complement strand
GACTTGTAGGCAAAAGGGCACTCCGTAATTTGTCATCCCAGATCTGAAATAACACATAATTTTGTATTTGCATTTCATTTTCATTTAACTTATAATGCTAATTGTAGATAAGTAGCTTCCCCCACGTGGTTTGAAAAAATGGATGAGAGCGACAGAGAATGCATCAACACGGAAGTGCACTTTTAGATCTAGGGAGCAAAGAGAGACAGATCATCCTGGTGGGCAATCCCAATGTAGGGAAGAGTGTTGTCTTCTCCTGCCTGACGGGTAAGTATGTTACTGTCTCCAACTATCCTGGAACCACGGTGGAGGTCTCCCATGGCCTGGCTGATTTTGATCGGAGCTGGGCGGTGATCGATACTCCCGGCGCGAACAGTCTTATTCCCCGCTCCGAGGATGAGCGAGTGACCCGGGACATCCTTCTCCAGGAAGGGCAGAAGATAGTGGTTCAGGTGAGTGATGCCAAGAACCTCCGCCGCACCCTCATTCTTGCCTCTCAGCTAGCTGAAATGGGGCTACCCATGGTGCTAGATCTGAATATGGCGGATGAAGCTGAGGAGAAGGGCATTGAGATCGACATAGAGCGTCTCTCCCAAGTTTTGGGAATAGAAGTAGTAGAGACAGTGGCTGTGGATAAGAAAGGTATCGGTCAGCTCAAAAAAAGCCTCAAGATGGCCCAAAAGGCCTCTTTCATAATCAGCTACGATCGGCATATCGAACACGGTATTGCCGAAATGGAGAACCTTCTTCCTCTCCTTCCGGTATGCAGCAGGGCTCTGGCCATTATGCTTCTCTCCGGAGACGAAGGCCTCAAGGAGCGACTCTCATCTCAACTTAACCAGCAATCGATTCTTCGTATTAAGCAAATCAGGGATGAGGTTCAGTCTCACTACAGCGATCCGTTGGGCTATGTGATTAGCAAACAGAGAGCAGATGCGGTAGAGGTCATCCTCAGGCAGATTCTATCTACCAAAAAACCTGCAGGAGTTTCCCTGGCTGATATTCTGGGAAGATGGACCATGCATCCCATTGCCGGGATCCCCCTTTTGTTGCTGGTGCTCTATATTATCTACAAATTTGTCGGCGAGTTTGGGGCCGGGACCAGTGTGGACTTTCTAGAGTCCGTGGTTTTCGGCCGATACATAAATCCCTGGGCTACCGAAGTAATCAGCCTGGTTCCCCTTCCCCTGCTACAAGAGTTTCTGGTGGGCCCCTATGGCTTGATAACTATGGGGCTGACCTATGCCATTGCTATCGTCCTGCCTATTGTAAGCTATTTCTTTATCGCCTTTAGCGTGGTGGAGGATACCGGTTATCTGCCTCGTCTGGCCATCATGGTCAACCGGATATTCAAAGCCATCGGCCTGAACGGCAAGGCCGTCCTTCCCATGGTTCTGGGTCTGGGCTGCGATACCATGGCCACCATGACCACCAGGATTCTGGATTCCCGCAAGGAACGGGTGATTGCCACTCTTCTATTGGCTCTGGGGGTGCCCTGTTCCGCTCAGTTAGGAGTTATCATGGCCATGTCAGCCAGCATTTCAGCCAGGGCTTTTGTCATATTTGGGGTTGTGATTGTCTCTCAGTTGTTGTTGGTGGGCTTTCTGGCTTCCAGGCTTATACCGGGCGAGAGCTCGGACTTCATTATGGAGATCCCACCTTTCAGGATGCCCAAAATATCCAATATTCTGGTGAAGACTCTCTACCGGGTGGAATGGTTTCTAAAAGAAGCAGTGCCCCTTTTTCTGCTGGGTACGGCTATCCTCTTTGTCACAGACAAAATCGGACTTCTAGCTCTTGTGGAAAAGTTGGCCAGACCTGTGGTCGGCAGTTTCCTGAACCTTCCCCTGCAGAGCACTCAGGCTTTCATCCTGGGCTTTCTCCGCCGGGATTATGGGGCAGCAGGATTGTTCAAATTGCAGCAGGAAGGACTGCTCGACCCCGTTCAGGCCCTGGTCAGTCTGGTAGTAATAACCTTATTCGTCCCCTGTATTGCTAACTTTATGGTCATAATTAAGGAGAGAGGTCTCAAGACAGCCATCGGGATGGTATCCTTTATCTTCCCCTTTGCCGTTTTGGTGGGAGGGGTGCTGAATTTTGTTCTGAGAAGTCTGGGGGTGCAACTTTGACCTCCTCCCAAGGCCCGAAGGCCTGGGATTCCTACTGCCTGAAAAGGCTTCGGTGGGTTCCTGTTTCATCGGCAACCTGCGGTGCCTCCACAAGCCTGAATTCGGGCTAGCCCGGCCCTACTCGGTTTACTGGACACTCCGCTTTGACTTTACGGAACAAGCGGCTATCCAGCAATTTCATGTTCCGACCAGATGTCTACAGGTAGACCGGTCGCAGTATAGCACAGCAAGGGAGGAAAAACAATGGCCCTCATCCCCTTCCTTAAGGGAGGGGTCTTCACGGCCGAAGGGATAAAATATGAAGTGTCCTCTTTGTGGATATACTTTCGAACCTGATGAAAAATACTGTGCCTCCTGTCCTTTGGGGGCTAGTTGCAAGCTCCTCTGCTGTCCCAATTGTGGATATCAGATGGTAGCAGGATCCAGTCTGGCCAATTGGTGGCGCAGGATACGAGAGAGGAGAGAGCATGCCGGATCACAGAATCGATGAGATCTTGGAAGCAATGTGGATCCAGTCAGAGGAAGATGATGAGGACGGCAGTCGTCAGTTGTCCTACCTTCTACAGGAGGAAGAGGGTACAGAAACTTTAAAGAAGATGGAAGAAGATGGTCTAATCTCGGCTCCAGGAGAAGTTATCTCTCTGACTCCCAGAGGGAGGGAACGGGCCAGGGACATCATTCGGCGACATCGTCTGGCCGAGCGTCTCTTTCGGGATGTGTTGGATCTGGAAGATCAGGAGACCCATGAGAGTGCCTGCAGGTTTGAGCACATTATCAGTGAAGAAGCTGCGGACAACGTCTGCGCCCTGCTGGGGCACCCCAGTCACTGTCCGCATGGCAAGCCAATCCCACCAGGCATCTGCTGCGAGAAGGGGGCAGAGCCAGTAAGGCCGCTGGTGACTACTCTCAATCGTATGGACATGGGAGAGACAGCAGAAGTTGCCTACATAAGTGCCAAGGAAGGGCCGGGGTTCGGGCGCCGCAGATTTGGTTACCGAGGCGGCCGGGGAAGTGGCATCAGTGGCAGGGAAGAAACCAGACTGTCCCATCTGGCCTCCCTGGGGATCGTGCCCGGAACGAAGATCCAGCTCATTCAGCGCCGCCCTTCCTATGTAGTCAAGATAGATGAAACCTATCTGGGAATCGACGACGCTATTGCTAAAGCCATCTACGTGAAGAGGTTAGACAGAGGCAGGTCTCGTCTCCGTGGAGCACCCCAGGGAGAATCCTACCCATAATGCCCAGATAGCTTGCTGAGAGAAAAGATAGAAAAGCAATTCCGATATATCTCTGCTGTTTCTAAAGAACAGGTTCACCAGATATTGCATCAAAGCTCCGTGGGAAAAAATCAGAAGTATTAGCGGAATCAAGCCCATAATCAGGAAAGTTCTGGCATTGAAGCTGGTTTGTATTCCTTCCCATCTGAACATGAGCTTACCTAGAGTGCCGATACAGAAACCTGCCGCTATCAGAAAAGATGTCCTGGCCAAAAAGAAGGAAAAGTTGGAAAGCTGAACGTTCTCCAAAAGTTGTAACATAGGCTCAAAGAAGGAGTAAATGGCAATATAGACAAGGGCAGTGATGGTACACAAAATGGAAAGTAAGACTCTCATAAGGACCTGCCTTTCTGCAGATGAATGTTAATAAGGTTTCTGTAATTAGTCCACAATGAAGAATAAACTTAACACTGTAGGTCAGAGCGAAATTTGCCCTCCGGCTTTTACCTTTACCCTATCGATAGGTCATTCTTCAGCGTGAACTAGCCTAAGCCAATTCTAACAGAAGGCGGTGGTTATCGTAAACGTAGAAGGGCCCTCTTTCCCCCTTCGCAATATGGCCAGAAGATCTTTCTTGCGGGGTATTGT
>CAYYBB010000186.1:0-4036 GCA_964469465.1 uncultured Actinomycetota bacterium | reverse complement strand
ATTGCATCAGAAGCAGATGCAGCTCCAGTCCTAGACTCTCGCGAATATGTAACAGCGTGAGCGGTTCGTGCTTTTGACAGTTTCTCACCCTTCTTCTGGGCTTGGCCCGGGGGACTTTGGGCCTCAGCTGCATGCTCTCCTTTATTGATTTGGCTCTGTTTCCTTTTTTCATGATTCGGTGTGTGGCTCCCCATCGGGGGAATCTCTTTCGGGCCCTCCTTATCGGTCTGGTCATTATGGGCCTCATCCTTTTCATTAGTACCGACTTAGCTTCTCTCTTTAGGGAAACTGGTGAGATGGCCGGTCTTTCCTTTCCCGAGGGCTACGGGGAGATCTTGAGCCTGGACGCTGGCTCTCATATAGTGCCTGGGCTGCTTGTGCGGGTAATCAATTATGAAAAAGAGCTAGCCTATACAGTTTAGCGGTCGCCCTCTTAAGTTTCTAGCCCACTAAGAGGCTCTAACAATGATTAGGGGACCGCTACCGAACAGTTAACGTGTGCTACAAAGGGCACGGATAGATGAATGGTCATATAATCTTAATCTGGGAGGGCAACTGGAAAAACACTTGCACAGCTTTTTCATAGATGTAACTATGAAGGCCAGATTGCCATCTTGAGTGATTCCACCGACGCCCCGGACCAGAATTACTGGATCGAAGGAATGAGAGAAGCGCCGAAGGATCCCAAGTACGCCAGAATGGAACTGGTCGATATCGTGTACGGCGACGACCCGCAGAAGAGCCTGACTGAATGTGAAGATTTGCTGACCAAGTGACCGGATCTGAGGGGTATCATCTCCCCGACTACTGCCAGGATTGCAGCCTTGGCGCAGTGTGTGAAGTCGGCAGGCACGGGGTACCCGATCATCGAAGTGACCGGCTTCGGCACCCCCGATCAGATGCGCCGCTCCATCAAAGATGGCGTCGTTACCCCTTTTGTGCTGTGGAACCCCTACAACGAAGGCTACTTGGCCGGTTATCTGGGCCTTGACATCCTCAAAGGGGAGATCAGAGTGGCTGAAGGCAACATGTTCACAGTCCCGAATCTGGGTGAGCGCGTGGTCAAGAAGAACAACGTGGTCGTGACCCAGGGCCAGCCGACTGTCTTCGACAAGGGCAACATCGACGATTGTCACTTCTAAGCTTTACGCCTGAGTGCACTTCAGAGGGAGGCGGCTTCGCCACTGCCCCCCTTAATGTTGAGTCTCGTCAAGTAGTATAGTCCAACTGATTTGTCAGCCGTACAAAGGGGATAGTCAGCGTGGACATCAGCGGACTCCTTTCTGGGAGAAGTTTTTGAATAAGTACTGGATACAGGAAATATCCAATGATATCCACGCTTATTTTGCAGCATGCCCTCACCCACTAATCGGGAGATGAGGTATACATTATAGGGAGGAGATGCAAGTGGGACTAAAGGCGACCCAGTTTTTCTCCTCCCAAAACCCTAGCTGGGTAGAAAAGTTTACGAATAGAACTCAAGGAAGGCGACACTGTCCGAGCTCTGCTGGAAGACCTTGGTGTAGCCTACGGGGAAGATTTCAAAAAGTTCATTACCATCATAAACGGAGAGATCGTTAAAGGTTCTCATATGTTAAGAGAGGGAGGGGAAATTTTTACTTTCGCTACTCGTGGGTGCAGAGTAAGGCAAACCACCTTTTAAACAAATTCGTCATTATGGTCTCATCACCCACGAACCATGAAAATGCTGGCTATTTTCTACCTACTGATTAGAAAAACAGAGAGGTATACATGGATGGATTCTTCAATTCGCTTCTGCGAATAGATTTAACCACTCAGACCTACCGGGCGGAAGAAATCTCAGATCAGGTTCTTCAAACCTACCTGGGAGGTAAAGGCCTGGCAACTTACCTGATGCTAGAGGAGATCCCGAGTGGAGTTGATCCTCTATCCAGCGAGAATAAGTTGATCTTTGCTACCGGTAGTGCTTCGGATACCAAAATTCCTGGTTCTGCTAAATATGGGGTGTTTAGCAAATCTCCCCTAACCGGCATCTATGGTGAGTCTTACTCTGGAGGAAGGCTAGCCCCTCAACTAAGCAGAACCGGATATGATGCTATTATCTTTGAAGGTGTCTCCAAAGCTCCGGTTTTCCTGGAAATTTCGGATGAGCAAGTGAAATTTCATGATGCTTCCCATCTGTGGACCAAAGATACCTATGCTACTGAGGACTCGGTGCTAAAGGAAGTAGGAATTCCCCAGGCCCAAGCTGTGGTGATCGGGCAAGCCGGGGAGAACCTGGTCCGCCTGGCCTGTTTGGAGAATAACTACTGGTGCTCCGCCGGGAGATGTGGCCTGGGGGCAGTAATGGGTTCCAAGAAACTAAAAGCTATAGTTTTCCATGGAAAGAAGAAAAGAAAAGTAGCCCATGAGGAGGCCTTAAGGAGCTATATCAAAGATTTCGTGGCCAAAGCTAAAGACAATTCGGGGGTGCTTGCTTATCGAGAGCTAGGCACTCCCATGTTGGTAGCCCTAGTTAATGCTGCTGGGGCATTTCCCACCCGGTATTGGTCCAAAGGTTTCTTTGAGGATTGGGAGAAAATAAGTGCAGAGACTTTGCACAAGGACTTGGAAGTAAAACCCAGGGCTTGTGCTCACTGCTTTATAGCCTGTAGAAGGTTTAGTCAAGTAAAAAAAGGCAGACATAAAGGGCTGGTAATAGATGGGCCGGATTATGAAACTATCTATGCTTTTGGTGGCCTTTGTATGATTGATAGCCTGGAGGAAATAGCTTACCTAAACGATCTGTGCGATCGCCTCGGAATGGATACCATCAGTACCGGCAACCTGGTAGCCTTGACCATGGAAGCTTCAGAGAGAGGAGCTCTGGACTATCAGTTGAACTATGGAGATGCCGAAGGTGCTGCTGAACTGATTCAAGCTATCGCCCAAAAGGAAGGTTTGGGGGCTATCCTGGCCGAGGGCATAAAGTCAGCCAGCAGGCAGCTTAAACTTGAGGATCTGGCTATTCAGGTGAAGGGCCTGGAGCCGGCTGGTTATGACCCCAGGGTATTAAAGGGAATGGCTTTGGCTTACGGAACATCGGATCGAGGAGCCTGCCACCTCAGGGCCACTGTATATAAGCCCGAACTAGCCGGTATGGTGGATCCCAGTGCGGTAGGGGGCAAGGCCGAGCTGTTAGTTGATTACGAGGATAGACATACCCTCTTTGATACTTTAATCCTTTGCCGGTTTTTCAGGGATCTGGTTGCCTGGGAGGATCTAAGTACCATCTACCGCATGACTACAGGTCTTGAATTAGACAAGGAGGATCTAAAGAAAGTTTGCTCCCATATTATGAATGCCACGCGGAGCTTTAACTTAAGAGAAGGAGTGAGCTGGGAGGATGATTTATTGCCCTCCCGATTGTTTAGGGAATCTCTCGAAGAAGGCCAAACCATCAAAAGAGAGGACTGCGAGCGGATGCTTGGTGAGTATTATCAATTAAGGGGTTGGGACCAAGAAGGTAGGCCCAGGAAGTTGCTAATATAAATGAGAAGCCTCCTTGCTAGCTGTGAGAGGAAAAGATAAGCACTAAGCACAGTATGCTTTAGAAGAAGGGAAATGTGATGGCTAAGAAAATAACCGAAGAGGAGCTTTTGGCTAAGGCGCGTAAGCCAGGTGAAGAGGCCATGAAGTTGCACCCTTTTTACAAGGGCAAGCTAGCCGTAATTCCCAAGTGCGCGATCCGGACTGTGGAGGATTTTGCCATCTGGTATACCCCGGGGGTGGCTGCCCCCTGCCGGGACATCCAGGCCCATCCCGAGACTGTTTTTGAGCACACCAATAAGGGCAATTTGGTGGCTATTGTCTCTGACGGAACCCGGGTTTTGGGTCTGGGCGACATCGGCCCTGAGGCGGCTATGCCGGTAATGGAGGGCAAGGCCATTCTCTTTAAATATTTGGGCGGGGTGGATGCCTTTCCCATTTGTCTGGACACCAAAGACCCTGATCAGATCATTCAGGCCGTCAGATGGCTAGAGCCTACCTTCGGAGGGGTGAACCTGGAAGACCT
>CAYYBB010000185.1:0-4069 GCA_964469465.1 uncultured Actinomycetota bacterium | reverse complement strand
TCAGGGAGGACGAAAAACTGGAGAAACTAACTCAGAATATAAAAGAGTTGGTGTTGAATCGCGGAGCCAGAGATGGACATTTGGTGAAGTTTTTAGGGTCTACTGAGGTGGATGTCAGTCTTTTGTGGGCTTCAATACCCTTTGAAGTGCTTCAGCCCGCGCACCCTCTCATGAAGAGCACTGTAGAAAAAATTGAGAAAGATTTGAGGGTTGGAGATGGAGGCGTACACAGATATAAAGGGGACTCTTTCTATGGGGGAGGCGAGTGGATAATTTTGACTGCCTGGCTGGGATGGTATTATGTCCAGATTGGGGAATATGAAAGGGCTCGGAAAATAAAAAGTTGGATAGAGCAACAGGCTGATGAATTTGGACAGTTGCCAGAGCAGGTACAGCATTCCCTAAACTTTCCGGCTGAATACGCCAAATGGCAGCAGAAATGGGGAGAGGTGGCCAAACCTCTTTTATGGTCCCACGCTCTTTACATTATTCTCTGCAGAGCTATGGAGCAGAAGGAGCAAAAATGCAACGCCAGGCCAGTAGACCCAAAAAGTTAAAAATCGTTGCCCTCTCACCTCTCCCGATTTTGACTCGAAGCCCCTGAGTCTCGATTTTCAGCCTTTCAAAGGGAAGAAGGGGGAAGGCGTTAGGTTCGAAGTCCCAACTTTAGATTGTTGGGACCTGATAATCATAGTAAGTTAAGTCAACCACTCCGATAAATCGAGCTTTAAAAACGCATCTATGGGTATTCCCTCTTTGCCAAGCAGGAGTTTATGCTGCGGAGAAAAAATTTTATCGAAAGTAGCCATTCCGGATAAAACTCCCTTAACTCGACCGCTCTTAACCTCAATGGCTATTAGCTTCTTTCCGCTACGGACAACAAAATCGACTTCTTTATCGCCCTGGCGCCAGTAAAAAAGCTCGATATTTTTGTTTAAAGCAACATTCAAAAGATGGGCACCGACGGCTGATTCGTGATTCAAGGGTCCCTTCAATCAGTCTTCGATTTATATCTTGAGTGAACAATTTAGCCATGTTAATGACCTTTTAAAAACTTTACTCAATATATTGAGTAAAGTTACTCAATCCATTGAGTAATATATCAATAATCCAAGTCGATTGTCAACACGTGGAATATTGTCCTCTAGTCAGGTCAAGATCCCAATGTTTGGGACTTCTTAAGTAGTCCCTCCTTTGCCCCTTCTTGACCATGCTGCTCAAGGTAGCGTACTATCAGGAACATGGTCAAGTTTGGCAGGCTACGAATAGGAGGTAGGTGGCATATGATTGGGTCCGCAAAGTTACCTTATACCAATGAGCTGGGTTTCTATGAAATGCGCTTTGAATCCATCGGAGGGCTGGGTGCCAACTTGGCTGGCCAGGTTCTGGTAGAGGCCATGGTGCTGGGACAGGGTCTAAACGGGGCCAGTTTCTCCTCCTATGGCTCGGAGAAAAAAGGTTCTCCCATAAAGTCTTTTGTGCGTCTCTGTGAGGCTGATCGAGAGGTACGTACCAGCAGTCCAGTAGAGAAACCCCACCTTATGGCCATCTTTCATGAAGCTCTGATTGGGGTGGAGGGGACTACTCAGGGGCTGACTTCGGAGAGCACTGTGGTTGTGAATACTACCCGAACTCCGGCCGAGATGCGGGATCTTTTGCGGCTGCCATCGGGAAGAATAGGGGTTGTTGATGCTCTGGGCATTGCTGTTCAGGAGAAGACGCGTCTTAACACGGCCATGCTGGGAGCTATCGCCCGGGCCGCTGGATTTGCTGACTGTGAAGTTCTACGGAAAACTATTGCTGACGCTCTCAGCCAGAAGTATCCAAGTCTGGTAGAACCCAATCTCAGAACTTTTGACCGTGGTTATGACGAGCTGGTGTTGGAAGATTTTGCCCCTGATGGAAAATATGATCCCGTTCCTTTTACCCGCTTTGTCCCTACTCTGGGGTATGCCAATGCTCCTCTGGGAGGGACCATCATCAATCCGGGAAACACCATCTTGAAAGACTTGAGCCCCTCCCGTCAAGGGTTTATCCCTCTTTTTCATCGGGATAAGTGTATCGACTGCGGCAAGTGCGAGATGACTTGCCCTGATTACTGTTTTGTGTGGGAGGAAGGAGTAGACAAAAGAGGTCGGCCAGCCATGGTTCTACAGGGCATTGATTATCAATATTGCAAAGGATGTCTCAGGTGCGTGGAGATCTGCCCGGTGGAGGCTCTTACCAAAGAGCGGGAGGAACCAGAGCTGGTAGAGAGAGCTAATATTCAACTGATAGGTCCGCCAGAGGCCCTGGCGGCCATGGAAAGGGCCAGAATCCATCTTCATGGTGAGCCAGAGAGCCAGGGGTATTGGGATAAGATAAGTTAACGCAGTAGGTGGTGGAGTCTGGAGGAGTTTTCTACTACTACCCGGAAAACTTCTTTAATCAAGGGGTACCATCACGGGTTCCAGAGTGACAAGAATATTTTCCGTCTCTACAAGTGATAGGTTTATAACAACAATTTCATTTGAATAATTAGGAAAGTAAATTTGTGTCTATCTCACAAAAAGGCGAACAATCTATAAGTTTTCTATTAAGAGAGTAGGTGGAGTATAGCATGCGAGCACAGACGACGGTTTCCAGAATGGAAGAGCAGGAAGAAAAACGAGCAATAGAGTTAGCCCAGAAGGTAGATTTCAAAAAAGGTAACGAGATGGCAGCTATTGCGGCCAGGCAGATTAACTACCATCTCATGGGATATTTTCCCATTACCCCTTCTACCGAGATCGCCGAAGAGGTAGATGAGATGTATGCAGAAGGTGAGCACCAGATTAGGATGATCCCCGCTGATGGGGAGCATGGAGCGGCAGGCATCTGCTATGGGGCTGCGCTGGGAGGGGGAAGGGTGCTCAATGCTACCAGTGCTAATGGTCTCCTTTATGCCATGGAACAGCTACCGGTGCAGTCGGGAACTCGCTTTCCCATGGTTCTTAATGTGGTCACTCGCTCAGTGAGTGGACCGCTGGACATCCGGGGAGACCATTCCGATATTATGATGGCCCTGAATACGGGATGGATCATCCTTATGGCTCGAGATCCTCAGGCCGTCTATGATATGAATATCATTGCCGTTCGCCTGGGTGAGCATCCGGAGGTGCGTCTGCCGGTCATAGTGGCCAGTGATGGCTTCTTTACCAGCCACCAGAAAAGACGGGTCCGTTACTTCCAGGACGCCCGAGTAGTCCAGGAATTCGTCGGACCTTACTGGACCCCCATCCATGCCCTGGATCCTCAGAAGCCTGTCACCATCGGGCCCTATATGAATGATCCCGATCTTATCAACAACAAGTATCAGCTCAAGCAGGCCATGGATGCTGCTGGACGGGTACTTCCTGAGATATTCCAGGAGTATGGAGATTTGAGCGGACGATATTATCCTCTGGTGGAGCAATACTGCATGGAGGATGCGGAGGCGGCCCTTTTCATCCTGAACTCTGCAGCCGAGACGGCCAAAGACGCTGTGGATAAGCTTCGAGCCGGAGGCCATAGAGTGGGGATCGTCAGCCCCAATGTGATAAGACCTTTTCCAGCCGAGGAGATCCGGAAAGTTCTGAGGAGAGTTAAAGCAGTGCTTATCACTGATCGGGCTGACTCTTACGGTGCCCATGGCGGTAACATGGCCCTGGAAGTGAAGGCAGCTCTGAAAGATGATCCTCAAAGTCGAACCCTGTGCCTGGCCCGGGTTTATGGCCTGGGTGGAAAGGACTTCTATACCGAGGATGCCGAGGAACTCCTTCGTCAGGCCCCTGCAGGCTGTCCAAACCGGACAGGTGGAAATCCCTTTTGATTACCATGGCGCTAATCCAGGTGACTCGGATCTGAAGCTAGAACCACTCCAACCCCCTATTTCTCGGGAAGAGTCCACTCTTGGTCTGACCAAAGTGGAGGTAGATGAGGCTACCGGTAGGCCTAAGGTACGGGTGGGCACTCCTCGCCAACTGACAGCCATGCCCAAACGCATTGCTCCCGGTCATGGAGCCTGTCCTGGCTGTGGCATCTTTCCTACCCTGAATCAGTTCTTAAAGGG
>CAYYBB010000184.1:0-4121 GCA_964469465.1 uncultured Actinomycetota bacterium | reverse complement strand
AAGGTGTTAGCGAGGAATCTTTCAGTCTCCTATCTTACGGAGTCAAGTCTGCAACTGACCACTTCCGAACACATAATAGGTCTTGCGGTGGTAATTTCACGCTCATTTTCCACAGGTTTAGACCAGAAAGAGAAGGTCTTGGTTTAACGTGTTCTTCGAAAAACATTTTTTGCCTTAAAACCCTCTCGGTTTGCGAAAATTGTCAGATTGCATGATTTCACTTCCCGCCGATCGGCGTGAACCGTGGTGTTCGCGTGCAAAGAGCAATGATGTCCTGAGGACGTACTAGAACTATGCTGATGACAAGCAGCGTGGACTCTGGTTTTCGCTTGCAAGCAGCAATGACCAACGACCCCTATACAAGAATATAACAACCCTGGTCTATCCACAATACTCCCGATACATACAATTCCCATAGCACTGATCTGGCTTCCCTGGATCGATCTCCTCAGACACTATTCTGGCTTTTTCGTCTCTGGCTTCGATGAACCATTGGCGCAGTTCATCATCTATCAGATGGTACTCTCTTTCCACAAGAAGCCTGCCCCCAGCAAAGTTAGCGTAGATTATGCATCCACAAGTTATGGGAAAGTCGTACACCGCCTCCATGACCATAGCATATCCGGTAGTGGTCAATTTATGAAAATTCATGGGAGTTCCGAATTTAACATCATAAATAACTATCTCGAAGAAACCGGAGGCGTCAGCAGAGAGGTGCTTCGATAAACCCAAAAAGGATCCGTCAAGTTTCTGCTCTACAGTGACAGGAAGAGCCATGGAGATCAAGGAATCGATCCCTATGTAACGCTGCTTGGACAATGTCTCTTGAATGCGGTACTTGAGGGAGGTCAGCTCAAAATTCCAAAGGATAGAGGCCTTTTTGATCAGGAGCGATATTTTATCTTTATCAAGTTGGTCTTTGAACTGCTCCACAGCCGAAAAGTCGACTTCGTCCAATTGGGTCAAGGCTTCTAGAACTGTATCTGGAGAGGAAGCGTAGATAAGCTTTTTGGCTTGGATGATGAAACTATTGAGAAGGTTATGCAGAACTATCCCCTCCATCATCTCATAGGTAGGAGCGGCTTTGACTCCCTGAACTTTTGCTAGATAAACATTCCTGCCTGTAGGGCAATAATGATCAGCAACTTCGTGGAGAGGTAGTCTTACTTCGAAAATAGGAGCCAGGGGAGGTCTGTGCCAGTTCCAGCCTCGCAGATCCTCAGCTACGTCCAATGTCCGGGCCTTAGGAAGAATACCTTTGATCAAGTTTTTTCTTTCTTCCTGGCTGGGGAAGTACACAACCCCTCCTAATACGTACTAATGTCTCCTGTGTCTTAAAAGACGGCCCAGCTTTTGGGATCTTCGTGGCTCGACTCTTCAGATTCAGAATTAGCGCCAAATAACTCCTATCTCTTGAGAGACAGCCGACCATCGCCCGGACCATGGCTAATCTTCAGAATACGTGCCCCTGACTCCTGTATCCCAAGGTTTCTAGCTTATCCTCGATTTAATATCAATATCTCCACAAAATTTCCTGAACTCGCAATCCACACATCGTTCTCTGTATGGAGTAGGTTTGGGCAGGGTCTGCCAGATCAGCATTTCCCGTATCTTATACAAAATCTCCTTGGTAAATTTTCGCATGTTGGGGCTGATCTCTATTTCCAAGGATTTTTTAAGCGGGATCAAATGGATAAATCCTCTTCTTACAATGCACTTGTGGGTGTCCTCCAGGAGAAGAGCATAGGCAGTAAGCTGATACTTGTGATTAAGAGAGGGTCCCTTCTCGGAATTTTTAAACTCCACCGGGATAATCTCGTCCTTCGTTCTTATGACCATGTCCAGAAGGCCGCTCAAGCCCAGTCTAGGAGAGAAAAGATGGCAATGGAATTCACGTTCTCCCTCATCCAGACTGTAGATTCTTAGCTTTCTCCTCTCTTCCAGCTCGCTGACTCTCTGATGCTCTTCTTTCCCAAAACCCATCTTATGAGTCGTAATTCTCTTCAATGGCATGGAGTAAGTATAGAAAAGGATGCGAGGACAGTAGATAAACTGCTTTATATCTGTTACTCTGATGTCGGGAACCGGGATGTAGTCTCTGTAACTCGTCATAGGATGGCCGAGACTCTCCCTGGTATGTCCCCGGTAGTTATGTGCGTAGTTGGTCATTACGGCATCATCATCCTCGAATAAATGTTGTTCGGACTCTCAAACTGTAAAGCCTGCCGTCTGAGCAAAGCATTTTCTGTTTTCTATTTGATCCCTATAGCTCGCCATAGGATGACTACTTCTCAGATTTTGGCCCAATATCAATCTCCTTCATCAGTTTAAGATCTTTATCGCAGATGGGATAGAGGCGGATATTGCCCTCTTCTCTACCCAGAGTCCTCCTCAGCTTCTGAAAAAGCTCGTCTCTTCTGTTGTGATTTAGATCTCCAATGAAGGCACTGTACTGAATGCGAGTAAGCCCCCAGTCCTTGCAGCGCTCGGAGATCTGAAGCCTCTTCCTATCATCAGGGATGTCATAGATAACCAAAGTTTGCATGGGACCCTGCCTTAACTTTTATTGAAACTCCTATTAATCCCCAATAGTCCGGCCAGACCTCACCCGAACAGCTCAACAGTAGCATCCACCACGCGTGGATCAAACTGCTTTGAGCTGTTGGCTCTCAGATTCTGGAGTGCCTCTTCAAAAGTGCCAATCTTACGATAGGGGCGATCGGAGGTCAGTGCATCCAGGGCGTCTGCCACGGCCAATATCCTACCTCCCAAGGGTATTTCCTCTCCCTTTAGCCCGTCCGGATAGCCCTGGCCATCCCACCGCTCGTGGTGACGACCAGCGATCTGAGCCAGCCCTCGCAGAGCAGGGAAAAACTCCAGAACCTCGATGGTAAGACGAGGATGGTTCTCTACCAGGAGGCGTTCCTCCTCATCCAGGGGGCCAGGCTTATCAAGGACCGACCTGGGAACAGAAAGCTTTCCTATGTCATGAAGATACCCGGCATACCTTATTTCTCTAACCTGATCGTCAGGTAGTCTCAGGGCGCGGGCAATCTGGGAGGAGTAAAGAGCTATTCGCTCTGAATGTCCCGCCGTGTAGGAGTGCTTGGCGTCTATAACTTTGGCAAGCAGCAACAGGACACCCTCTAAAGTATCGGAAATATCCTGGAGTACCAAAGGGCGCAGACGATCTTGCATCTGCCTGATCAGCTCAGCTAGAGCCTCCTCCTCGCGGAGAAGAGGAGAGGGGTCCTCGCTATGCAGGATGTTCTTCAGCAGGTCGACCATCTGGAAAGAGCACTCCTGGCTGGAGGCCAGCCTGCGCAGTGCACTGTCTACACTCTCGGATACGGACTCAGGATGCAGCCTCCGATAGATATCGAAGGCGTCAGCGGCACGCAACAGTTGGGCTCCCATGCTTATCTCATCACCGGATTTCCCATTGGGATACCCCCTTCCGTTCCACCACTCATGGTGTTCCAGAACCATATCAGCAATATGGTGCAGCCCCTTGAAAATGACCGGAATCATCCTGATGATCTGGGCTCCGCGGTAGGGATGGCTACGAACTTCGGTGTTCTTCAGTTGATCGTCCAGACGGGGCCAGTGGATGATGTGGTTGGAAAGCCCTATACCGCCGATGTCATGCAGCAGTCCGGCGTAAAAGACTTCGGTGAGCTGCTGGGGGAAGGCTTCCTCGGCCATCTTAGAGGCCCACACCGCAACCTGCCAAGTGGTTCGTGTCATTCATCTACTACACCCGCCTCCACCCATGATGGGACCGGCGCCTTTGCTCGTCAAATGGTCTGTCCCATCCATGTCCTACACCATACTTCAGGTAGACTATGCGCACAGGGAACATCTCAGGTAGCCCAAAGTCTTCATATCGCTGCTTCATATCATAATTTCCCGCAAACACTCTCTACCTCTCTCTGGTATAGGTGGCGATGGACAGAGCTGCCACTGAACCCGGTTGGCGACTCGTCCTGATCTTTCGGTGGCAAAGCCTAGTTTAACCCATATGCCCTCAGAGAACCCGTCCAGTTATCGGCCTCTATTGTTTAAGTGTTAGGAAAAGTTGAAAAGTGGACACCTGTAAAATTCAAAAGTGGACTCTAGGG
>CAYYBB010000183.1:0-4146 GCA_964469465.1 uncultured Actinomycetota bacterium | reverse complement strand
CCTGTGGAGACACCGCAGGTTGTCTTTGAAGCAGGAAGCCCCGTTCCTAGGGACGAGGTAGTTTACCTACATACCTTATATTGCATATTAGGTCAGCCTACCTAATGAGCTCAGCCCCGTTCCTAGGGACGGGGTAGTTCACCTACATACCCTTTATCATGTAAGGCAGCCAAAACGTCTCCCTCCCCAAAAGGTATCCTTAGTCGCAGGGAGACCCGTTCCTCTTCCAGCACTTTTTCGATCCTGGTGATCAGGTTATCAAGACCGGTTCCCTGTTGGGCTGAAATAAACACAGCTTCCCGGTACCTTTCCTTTAGCCGGGCCAAGGCCAGTCTATCCAAGAGGTCAATCTTATTGAATACCAGAATAGTCCTTTTGTTGATGGCCCCTATCTCTGTCAATACTTCTTCTACCGCTCTGAGTTGATTTCCCAGATCTGTGTTAGTGGGATCTACTATATGGAGAAGAAGATCTGATTCCTTGATTTCTTCCAGGGTTGATTTGAAAGAGGCGATAAGTTGATGGGGAAGTTTGTTAATAAATCCTACCGTATCTGAGAAAAGAACTGTTCCCTTTTGGCCTCTATCAAGCCTTTTGACAGAAGAATCTAAGGTGGAGAAGAGCTTATCTTCCACCCTGGCCCGGGCGCCGGTCAGCCTGTTCAGAAGCGTGGATTTACCGGCATTGGTATAGCCCACGATAGAAACCACAGGAACTCTGCTCTTCTTTCTTTTCTTCCGTTGGGTGGACCGGTTTACTCCCAGATGTTCAAGTCGATCAGAGAGAGTCTTGATTCTCTTTCGGATACGTCTTCTGTCTACCTCTAGCTTGGTCTCCCCGGGCCCCCTGGTGCCGATACCTCCACCTAAGCGGGACATCTCTATGCCTCTGCCTTTAAGTCTGGGCAAGAGATAGGTTAGCTGGGCCAGCTCTACCTGTAGTTTACCTTCATGGCTGTGAGCGTGCTGAGCAAATATGTCCAGAATTAAAGCTGTCCGATCCAGAACTTTGATCCCCAGCTCTTTTTGCAGGTTATATTGTTGAGTGGAGGTAAGTTCTTCATCGAAAATAACCAGATCAGTTCCCATAGAGGTCATGGTAGTCTTGATCTCCTCTACCTTTCCTTTACCGATGAAGAACTTGGGGTCAGGAGAAGATTTAGGCTGAATAATTGTATCCACTACTATAGCACCGGCGGTGGAGGAGAGCCGGGCTAGCTCTTCTATCGATTCTTCTACCTCTGCCTGAGTCTGGGAGGGGGTTTTGATGCTTACCAGAATGGCCCTCTCCAGAGCATCTGGAGAGACCTCATTTAATTTGGAGGAGGATGGCTCACTCATAAATACATTGTACTCTATTCCCCCGGAGAAAGACACAGCCTCATTCTCTCCATAGCTTCCTTCAGTCTCTCATCGGAAATGGTCAGAGAAATTCTGATAAAGCCCTCTCCAAAGCTTCCAAAGGCACTCCCCGGGGTGACGAATACATTGGCTTCTCTCACCAGCTTCTGAGAGAATGACTCTGAGGTGAACCCAGGGGGAACTCTGGCCCAGACAAACATGGTGCCCTGAGGTTTTTGTGCTTTGAGGCCGATCTGTTCCAGGGTTTCCATAACCAGATCCCTCCGATTCTGATAAACCAGACAGGTTTCCTCAGTAGGCTCTCTGGGGCCCTCCAGGGCCTTTATGGCTGCATGTTGGATAGCATTAAAGATACCCGAATCAATATTGGTCTTTAGGGTAGCCAGGGAGTCAATAAGCTCGCTATTTCCCACGGCAAACCCGATGCGCCAGCCGGTCATATTAAAAGTCTTGGAGAGGGAATGGAACTCTATTCCCACATGCTTCCCCTCTCTAAACTGAAGCAGGCTGGGAGCCTTATATCCATCAAAGGTAATCTCCGAGTAGGCACAGTCATGGCACAGAACCAGATCATGGTCTTTAGCAAATTGGATAGCCCTCTCAAAAAATGCGCCATCTGCTACAGCAGAAGTAGGGTTGTTAGGATAATTGAAGTAGAGGAGCCTTGCCTTTCTGGCTATGTGGGGATCCACGCTATCGAAATCCACAAGGAAGTCGTTTTCTTCCAGCAGAGGTAGATCATAGGGCCTGCCACCGGCCAGTATGACGCCGGTCTTATAGACAGTGTAGGCAGGGTTGGGCACTAAAGCATAATCTCCTTCATTGATAAGTGCCCAGCTAATATGGGCAAGACCCTCCTTGGATCCAATAGTAGGAAGTATTTCTCGGTCGGGATGGAGTGTCACGCCAAATCTCTTCTCAAACCATAGGGATATAGTCTCTCTCAAACTCTTAAGCCCATAGTAAGGAGGATACCGGTGATTGGCAGGATCGTGAGCCGCCTGACAGAGAGCTTCTACAATATGCTCTGGTGTCGGCCGGTCCGGGTCACCTATTCCCAGGTTAATGATATCCACTCCTTTTTGTTGCTTTTCTTCCAGAAGTTGATCTATCCGGGCAAACATGTAGGGAGGGAGATTTTCTATCCTCTTGGCTGGACGCATGCTGGTAACTTGCTCCTTTCTGTAGTCGCTGTGGCTGACGGCCATCTTTAATCCTCCTCGTACTGCTGAAGGAGCCACTCCTCCAGTACCATGCCTTGATAGATCTCCACCACCGGTCCAGTCAGGTACACATAGCCATCCTCTTGCCAGTCCACTTCCAGATCTCCTCCTGGAAGGTGAACCACCACCTTCCGATGAGCAAAGTTGCTTCTTGCTGAAGCTACTGCTGCCGCACATGCTCCTGTGCCGCAAGCAAGAGTTTCTCCTACTCCTCTCTCCCACACTCTTGCTTCTAGCTCGTCCCTCTTGAGAACGGAAACGAACTCCACATTGGTTCTCTGGGGGAAGAAGCGCGAGTTTTCGAGAAGAGGGCCCAGTTTTTCCACTGGAGCTGAGGCAATCTCGTCCACAAAGAGGACACAGTGGGGATTTCCCATAGATAGGGCCGTGATTTTCAGGGTCAGGTTGTCGATGGGAATTCCTTCCTGTATGGCCTCTCCCCTCTCCCCGGCCATGGGAATCCTGGATTTCTCGAAGACGGGCATGCCCATGTTGACGGTTATTCGGTCCGCCCGTCCCTCTCTAAGGGCCAGCTTTAAAGATTTTATCCCCGCTCCGGTCTGCACAGTAAGAGCTAGCCGGTCGATAAGGCCGCGATCATAGACGTATTTGCCCAGACATCGTATCCCATTACCACACATCTCTGCTTCTGAACCGTCAGCATTATAAATACGCATCCTAAAGTCAGCCACCTGAGAGGGGAGCAGGAGGAGGACACCATCTGCTCCCACGCCAAACCTTCGCCGGCATAGGTGATGGATCAGATGCGGGGGAAGATCTACTTCCTCTTTAAGGCCATCTATGAGAATAAAGTCATTGCCCTGGCCGTGCAACTTAACAAAGTTCAAAGGGTACACCTCTTTCCTTCAAAATGCAGATCATCTGGTTAACCAGTTCCTCTTCGTTCTCACCAGAGGAAACATCAAGCCATAAAATTCTTGGATCTCTTCGAAACCAGGTCAGTTGTTTTTTGGCCAACTTGCGGCTGTTCCTCTTAATCAGGCGCACCATCTCTTCAAAATCGATCTTTCCCTGGAGATAGAGAATAACCTCCTTATATCCTATGGACTGAGTCAGAACGGGAGAGTTGTAATATCCTTGGTCTGTCAACCCCTTGACCTCTTCGACCAGCCCTTTTTCCAGCATAACATCCACCCGTTTTTCTATCCTGGAGTAAAGGACCTCTTTGGGAGCTGTCAGACCAAACATAGTCAGCTCATAGACGGAGCGACGTTTATCCCATTCTCCACCGAAGGAGGAAAAGGGTTTTCCGGTGAGACGATAAACCTCCAAAGCTCTGATAATCCTTCTGGTGTCACCGGCACTGATTTTTGCCGCATACCAGGGATCGATTTTTTGCAGCTCTTCCCAAAGAAGCTCTCTTCCCTTCTCGGCCAGCTTTTGCGTCAATTTCTCTCTTTCTTCCAGACTTGTGGCATTCTCGGCAAAACGAAGATCATTGATGACACTCCGGATATAAAGGCCCGATCCTCCCACCAAAATGGGCAGATGTTTTCTTTCGATTATACCCTGTATTTCCTGCCTGGCAAGTCTCTGATATT
>CAYYBB010000182.1:0-4156 GCA_964469465.1 uncultured Actinomycetota bacterium | reverse complement strand
ATCTATCACGTCTGGAAGGAAAAGAGACCTTACTATGAAAAAGAGCTAGCCTATAGAGTTTAGCGGTCGCCCTCTTAAGTTTCTAGCCCAATCAGGGGCTCTTATGGTGATTAGGGGACCGCTACCGAACAGTTAACGTGTGCTACAAAGGGCACGGATAGATGAATGGTCATATATAATCTTAATCTGGGAGGGCTACCGGAAAAACACTTGCACAGCTTTTTCATAGATGAATCTACGGATCTACAAGAAAAGCCATGTACCCCTATAGAAAAAAGGTGGGCTAAAGAAAGAAGGGGTGGAGCTTGGTTAGAGGAATTCTCATATTCCTGCTCCTCCTTTTCCTTGTCGTCATCCTGGTGGGAGTGGTGTTACTGGGGGGTCTGGTTCTGGCTCTTCCCCGCCTGGAGGAGCTAGAGCCAAAAACTTCTGCCCTCACCTCCATGGTCTATGATATCAATGGCCAACTAATTACTACCTTCCACAAGAGATTGATTAGAGCTTTCGTCGGAGGAGGTAGTATTAGGCCACAACAGCATGAATGTCAGCCGGTAGTCTACGAAGAGCAAGTTCTTTAAGCTGAACTTTTTTACTGGCATTGTCAATATCAATACCCACTAAATTGCCCTCGGCATCATAATCGAGGACTATACCTTCTGAGATTTCTTTACTCTCTACGCTTGTTTTTTCAGAAAGATCGATATACAGCGAATCGGTCTCCGGGTAATAATTAAGTTTCATGGCTTAAACCTCCTATCTGGAAAAGCATTGTGAATTGTTCTTTTATCTTCCAAAGTAATCACTCGCAATACACGACCTTCAGGCTCATTGATCAGGCCCCAGAATCGAAAACGGTTGTGCTCTTGAGGCTCTACCTTGAGAGGGTTTTCAATTACTTGAATGCACCATTCCTTTTTGAGATATGACCGTTTTCTCAGCACTTCCTTCTCGAAGTATTCCGTAAACTTGTAAGCATCCATTTCGTGCCTATAGCTAATGTATTAATTATACACGATTTAGCCTAACGCACACACAGCGGCGCGGTGGACGAGCGCGCGAAACGTTGCCAACCAGAGCTGCCAACAAGGAAGGCGCCGTCGATTTCTTCGCGGTGAAAGCTGCGTCCGCTCCAGCGAAATGTTAGCCCGCTTTCGTCATTTTCGTTCTAGACCGATTCGATCATAGTCATCCATACCCTGCCCTCTTGCGCCCAAATATCTCCAGAAGTTCTGGCAGAGGATAGGTATTGATGAGGTCTTTTTTCTCCAACCAACCTCTTCCGGCCGTGGCCACGCCAAAGCGGATGAGCTCCATATGCTGAGTACTGTGGGCATCAGTGCCCAGGGAAAATTTTATTCCGTAGCGTCGGGCTCGAAAGATGTCGTCATCTTTCAGGTCCAGACGATCGGGAAAGGAGTTTATTTCCAGGATGGTGCCGGTCTCCACCGCCTTCTCCAGCACCGCTTCCAGATCCAACTGATAAGGCTCTCTCTTGTTGATGATTCTCCCCGTGAGATGGCCGATGATGGTGACGTAGGGATTTTCCATGGCCCGGATTATCCTTTGGGTCTGCTCCTCTCGACTCCGGCCAAAACCGCCATGAATAGAGGCTACCGTAAAGTCAAACTGAGCCAGAATCTCTGGATCGTAGTCCACACTGCCATCCAGCCCTATATTAAGCTCACTCCCCTTAAGAATACGAATTCCGTCCAGTTTTTCATTGAGGTAGTCAATCTCCTCAAATTGCCTCTTTAGATCCTTGACTGTAAGCCCCGAGGCCACCTTAAGTTTAAGAGCATGATCAGTTAGGCCCACGTATTCATACCCCATCTTTTTGGCCTCTAGAGCCATTTCTTCGATAGAGTTGCCACCATCAGTATAGGTGGAGTGGACGTGGAGATCTCCTCTAACTTCTTCCAGAGAGACGATCCTGGGTAGCTTACCTTGTTTAGCCATCTCCACCTCTCCCCGGGCCTCTCGAAGATAAGGATGAACAAACTGCAGTCCCAATCGTCCGTAGATCTCCTCTTCGGTAGCCGAGACCACCAGACGCTCGCTGGTTCTCTCAAAGAGCCCGTACTCGTTCAACTTATAACCCAGGGCTACTGCAATCTCTCGCACCTGGACGTTATGCTCCTTGGAGCCGGTGAAATACATGAGAGCGGAGCCGTAACGGTCGGGTTCCACCACCCGTAGATCTACCTGAATGCCATCCGCGGTGCGGATGCTGCTTTTGGTCTCCCCCCGGGCCAAAACTTCATAAGCAGAGCTGAGGTTACAGAATTCGCCTATGACGTAGGGCCTCTCAGCGCTTCCAGCAAGAATGTCGATGTCTCCTATGGTATCTCTCATGCGGCGTAAGCTGCCTGCCGGAGAGATGAGCTCCAGACCGGTCCTCCTCCTGAGCTCTTCCACAATGCGCCGGGAGATGCTGTCGGCCCTGAAGATGGTCAGTCTCTCCCTATGTCGGCGATACTGTTCGATGCCTCGCAGGATGTTCTGCTCCGTCTTTTCTCCAAAGCCGGGAAGATCCCGCAGCCCATGATCCTTGATCAGTACTACCAAGTCTTCTATGGAGCGAACTCCTCTTGATTCAAAGAGAGCCTTGGCTCTCTTGGGACCCAGGCCAGGTATTTCCAGAAGTTCCAGAAGGGTGGGAGGGAACTGGAGAAGGAGTTCTCGATGCTTCTGACATTCCCCATCCTGTAAAATTTCCCAGATATTTTTGGCGATGGAGGAGCCGATGTTCTTGATCTGGCGAAGCTCCTCCTCCCCCCTCACCTCGCTGAGGTCGAAATCCAGCTTATCTACAGTATCGGCAGCCCGAGTATAGGCCAGGGTCTTGAAGTAAGTCTCCCCTTTCATTTCCAGAAGCTCGGCTATCTCCCGCAGGATTTTGGCTATATCTTGATTAGTAACGGTGATACCGGTGGCCATGGGCATTTTTACCCACCTCCACTACTAAGACTCGCCAAGCACTTTTGATTTCAGTTTACTTACTGTAGATAGCTTCCCCATCTCTTTCCCAATCTGTTATTCGGGGTCATCCTCGGGCTGTGAAAATGGGAAACCAATCCATTTCCTAAGTAGAGTTTGAAAGATCCACTTAGTTGTCCCGCCTGTTTTAGGATCTCTATACAAAATAACATCTTTCTCTCAACTTGCGTAGATCTCCCTTCTTCTCTTCCACCCATCGGGTGGTTTCCTCAATCTGATAGACTACCTGTTCCTTGGCAGTGCCGCCCACAATGTTCTTAGAAGCAATGCTTTGGGATAAAGAAACTGCTTCATAGATATCGTGGTCAAAATGGTGATCAAACTGCTTGTAGATATCTATTCCTAATTCCTCACAGGTGAGGGAGTTCTGGGAACAATAAAGAACCACCTCACCCACAATATGATGGGCTTTCCGGAAGGGGACTCCCTTCTTCACCAGATAATCAGCCATATCAGTAGCAGTCAGAAAACCCTTGCTCATGGAAGCGGCAATCCTGTCTTTGTTTATTTTCGTGCTCAGAAGAACATCTCCTACCAGAGGAAGGATTTCTTTAACAGTATCAACAGTATCAAAAACGAGTTCCTTGTCTTCCTGTAGATCCCGGTTGTAGCTTAAAGGAAGACCCTTGAGAACCACTAAAAGGGAGCTGAGGTTACCCATGACCCTTCCGACCTTTCCCCTGACCAGTTCCCAGATATCGGGATTCTTCTTCTGAGGCATCATGCTGCTTCCAGTGGCATAGCGGTCAGAGAGCTCAATAAAGCCAAACTCCGTGGTACTCCACAGAATTATCTCCTCTGCCAAGCGACTGAGATGGACCATCAGAATGGAGGCATTGCTCAGAAACTCCAAAGCGAAGTCTCGATCGCTTACGGCGTCCATGCTATTTCGGGTAAGCCTGGAGAACTTGAGCTCCCGGGCTACCATCTCCCTGTCGACAGGATAGGATACACCAGCCAGGGCCCCGGAGCCCAGAGGCATGTAATCAGTGTGTTCGAAATTGATCTCTAGCCTTTCATAGTCCCGGCGGAACATCTCTCCATAGGCCATAAAGTGATGGGAGAGAAGGACGGGCTGGGCCCTCTGTAGATGAGTGTAGCCGTGAAAGACAAGATCCAAATTATGGTGAGCCAAAGAAACGACCACTTCTATGAGCTC
>CAYYBB010000181.1:0-4173 GCA_964469465.1 uncultured Actinomycetota bacterium | reverse complement strand
TCTTCTCCACCACCTCCCTCAGCAAAGCTGCTTAAAGTAAGATGATCAACGCCAGTGTGGTTATGGCAAAGACTATAGAAAGAGCTATAGTTATCCGATTGAGGTTCTTCTCCACAATCCCCGAGCCAGCGAAAGAGCTAACCATTCCTCCAAATGCCTCCGACAGCCCCCCTCCCCTTCCTGAGTGGAGAAGTATGAAGAAGATAAGAGCTAAGGAAACAATAGTATGGGTAACATAAAGAGCAGTAATATACCAAGCATTCATCCGATGAACACCTTTCTTTAAGATGTTACGAAGTGTAGCACTTTTTGAAGTGGAAGGCAACAGAAACAGTAGCCTCAAGCAGAGGACCTTCTTTTACTATCCTGAAAAATACTCCTTTTCATCCTTTGTGGTGCTGCTGTACGCGGCATGAGTGACTTGTATGGATTAGATAGAAGACATCCCAATTCGAAGGAAATGTTGGCTCCCCAAGCACAAAGAACGGAGGCAAGGAGAATAACCTAAAGGAATGCCGTCCTAAGAGCTGAAGGTAGGTAACTTTTCTCGGCTTCGCTAATCCCTAAAGGAAGAATTTCTGGGCATATATAAAATCTCCACTCAAGGCAGCAAAGCTATAAGGTTTCCTTCGGTTTCTTCCAGAGAGGGTGCCAGCCCTTCTACATTCGTCACTTTGAACAAGCCTGCTTACTACCAGCCACCCTCTGCACCAGTATTTCCGGGTGCTCCTCCGCCAAAGATCTCATTGGAGTCCTGCTGCGGAGCCGCGGACCTTTTCAGATCAAAAAGACCCAGCCCACCTTCAGGACCACTCCCCAGGTAGATCACAGACCAAAAAAGTACCGCTAACAGAAGAGTGGACAGGAGCAAGAGCAAAATCACTATTATAGTTGTGAATGTGATCTCACGAGTAAACACAACTCTCCTTCGCGTTAGATTAGTTCACTGATTTGATACTAAACTGCATTTTCTTAGAAGTCAAGCCTTGAACAGCCACCGTGAAGACTAATCTCCTTCCCCCCCGTTGGAATCCCCAATCTTCCAACCCGAAAGAGGAAGGGAAGATCTACAGGTAGTGGATGAGGACGGTGAAGACGGATAACCCACTCTTTGATTGGAACACCGACTGCTCGCCGTCTCGAAGGCGGGCCTAACGTGCCAGAGCGATCCTCATTTGCTCGTACTGCACCAGTCTGTCCTGGCTAATTGAAGGCGGGGTTTGTCTTACCCGTTCTGTAAGGTGTTTCATTGTTACCGGGATGTCACAACCCTGGCTCAGCGTCTCTCGCACAGCATCCATGGCTGCTGCGGTGCAAATAGCCACGATATCTGCTCCACTATAGCCATCCGTCATCTCAGCCAACCGCCCCCAGTCCACATCGGGGGACAGCGGCTTGTTCGCCAGTTCCATCTCAAAGAGCCTGGTCCGTGCCGCCTGATCTGGCGGTGGCACGTAAATGAGCCGGTCGAAGCGACCCGGACGTAATATCGCCGGGTCCAGATCCTCCGGCCGGTTGGTGGCGGCAACTACCACCACACCCCTCAGTTCCTCGACTCCATCCATCTCGGTCAGCAACTGCGTAAGCAGTTCTGTCCTGCGTTGCCCCCCGTCACGCAGTCCCGCCAGTGCGTCAATTTCGTCAAAAAACAGCACGCAGGGTGCATTCTCTCGCGCCCGGTCAAAGAGGTCCCGCAGCTTAGCTTCGGAGGCGCCAACTATCCCGGCCAGAAGCTCCGGCCCCTTTACGTGCAAGAAATGGGCGTTGGCCTGGCTGGCTACTACTTTGGCCAGGTAGGTCTTGCCACAACCGGGTGGCCCGAAAAGCAGCACCCCTTTGGGTACTTTGATTCCGTAGCGAGTCAGTACCGCCGGGTGGGCCAGGGGCCATTCGATGGTCTCGCGCAGGACCTGCTTCATTTCGTCCAGCCCACTGACGTCATCCCACGTCAGCCTACTCTTTTCAATAACCTCCTCACGCACTACCTTTTCAGAACGTCGGCTATAGGCGTCGGCGACTCTCTCATACAGACGTAACATATCGAAGGAGACTGAGGGCTTGGTGCCTTCGATCACCCGCAGTAAATCTGCCATGGTGATTGCCGTGGTACTGCTCGCCGCACCGTCTCCCAGTACCTTGCGAGCTGCCTCATCGCAAACAGCCCGGATATCCGCACCGGTAAATCGCTCGGTCCGGGCAGCCAGGCGATCCAGGTCAACATCCTCGGCTAGCGGTCGATTTTTGAGATAGCGGGAGAAGATTTGTCGACGCGCCTCCTGTCCTGGCGGGCCCACATAGATGATTTTGTCAAAGCGACCTGGCCGCAAGGCCGCTGGATCAATAAGGTCCGGTCGATTAGTAGCACCAAGGAGGAGTAGTCCATCTATGTCCGCTACACCATCCGTCTGAGCTAAAAACGTGTCTACAATGCCCAATTCTGGCGCATCAGCGCGGGACATTTGATCCCGGCGGGGTAAGATAGCCTCCAGCTCGTCAAAGAAGAGTACCACCGGCCGGCTCTCCTGCGCCTCCCGGAAGATCCGCCGCAGATTTGCCTCCGATTCACCAAACCACTTGCTGGTAAATTCCGTACCACTGACCCGGATGAACGTCGCCCCCGCCTGGCTCGCAATAACCTGTCCCAGGTGGGTCTTCCCCGTCCCAGGTGGACCGTAGAGGAGGATCCCTCTGGCGGGTGAGATATGCATGCGGCTTAGGGCCGCTCGGAACCTGGAATCGAATTGGGACCGGATAGCCTCCATTACCTCGGCTTTGATGTCCTGGATGCCAGCCAGGTCGTCCCACGAGGCACGGGGCCTCCCTAACGACGGAGGCGGCACCCTTTCTGTACCGGCCGGAGTGGCGCTCTCAATCTCAACCTTGACTGTACGTTGTGCCAGAGCATCCATGTTCTCCAAGTGAGGGCCAAAGAAGAACACTGCCGCGGCACCTGCGCTGGCGGTCAAAGCCAGGCCAAGCACGCCAGTACCAGCAAGTTCCACCCCGGCTAACTGGTCAAGTAGCAGGATCTGGCCGACCACCAGCGTAGCTGCACCTGCTCCAATTGCCAGAGCGCGGCGAGTGGTCCAATCAAAGCGCGACCCGCGCATCATGCGAGCTACCACGTAAGCCGCCAGAACCCAGAGCAGAATCTGAGCCGCCAAAAGGGGGCTCTTCCACAAAGGACTCAACATGCTCACAATCAAGTTTATCGTAGTCCTGGCACTTAGACTGTGTACCGAGGTTACTAGCCAGTCTGGCGATAAAGGAGCCTCTGGCGGGATGGCAGGAAGCTCAACCAGAGATTGAATTATTCCAATCCTGAGTGGGCCTAGCGACTGCCGACCACCTAGGATCCCTAGCATTGTCGCCATCAGGCAGGCTATCCCTGCCAGGTACGATCCACGACGCGACCCCTGAAACCCGGCAGCCAGGGGGACAACCAAGAGAAGGAGACCTAACCCAGGGAATTGATAGACCACAGCAACCAGGGCCAAGAGCAAGAACCCTGTCGGTGTTAGAACTCTGAATCCTTTAACAATAAACCACAGTAGCAAAAATAGTACAGCCAGCGGCACCGAAATCCAGGCGATGGGAAGCACCAGCGAAGCCAGGGAGGCTGTAATGCCAAGACTCGGCCGGTAGAGATACAGGGCGATAATGGCTGCAACAATAATCCAGACCCACAGGGGCGGAAAAAATCCCAGAGCATCAAGAGTAAGGTAGGCGAAACTACCCACCAGCACTGCCGGACCGCCTACCAGGATGGCGTTATAGTATTGCAACGGAAGGTTCACAAATTTCTTTCTCACTTGTCTCCTGAGTTCTTATCTTCTAAATCCAAGGTAGTTCTGGATCCCTTAGAATCAGATTTCTACTGTTCAAGAGTCTACTCCTCGGTATCCCAGAACACACCTACCTGAGACATCTATGAAAAAGATGTACAAAGGTTTTTGTGGTAGCCCTTTAAGATTAGATAACCATTCATCTGTCCGTGCCCTTGGTTGGTAGCACACCTCAACTGTTTGGTAGCGATCTCCTAATCAAATAAAGAGTCTCTGTTGGGCTGAGAATAAAAAGAGGGCCACCGCTATAAACTGTACAATCCACCTTTAATTATATTTTAGGCTCTTCTCCCTAGAGTATGGACCATATGAGTGACCACCGTCTATC
>CAYYBB010000180.1:0-4225 GCA_964469465.1 uncultured Actinomycetota bacterium | reverse complement strand
AGCTTTGGCAAATATATCATCGAGCTGATTTTCGAAAAGGGGGCTTTCTATGAGATAAACCTGGTTCACGCCATAATCAAACAGACCGGAGACCTTCTCTTTTATACCATACCCTATGGTTAGCGCAGCCAGGGTGGTTCCCAGGATATCTGCCAGCCTCCTCCCTTCCACAAGAAGCTCATAGGATACCTCTGCTATTTGGGAGTTTCGATTTTCGATAAAAACCCAGACCCCTTTGTAATCAGAGAAGTCCTGGGCCTTGACCGGAATCCCTACTATACTGATAGCATCAAAGGTACAGGCCTCTACACAGGCTCCACAGAGCGTGCAGTTCTCATCGATCTCGGCCTTCTTATTTACGATTCTTACGGCATCATACATGCACGCTTTCATGCATAGACCGCATCCGGTGCATTTTTCGAGATCTATGCTTATATCCATGAAATTTCGCGCAAGAGGACTGCCTGCTTTAGCTGGCAGGAGAATTGCACTTCCCTCCTTTCTGCGTTATAATATTGATACGATCCACGGGCATGAGAACAGTAATGTTCTGTAGCATAGTCCAGCTTGCTGGACGGGGAGATAGTGGGTGCTACTCCTGTGAATGCGGGTCGGCTGCCCCACTCGGCGTAGTCAACCGGCCCCCCGTGCAAGACGGGTAGAGCAAGTCGGGTATCAGACTTGTTTGAATGTTGGGAAGTGATCCTCTTCGCTGACAAGCTGACTCCTTTAGGTGTCAGTAGCTGACACCTTGCCTTCCTTAAATTTTCTCAGCCTTGTGGCAATCACAACAGTCTATCTAAACCGCTCCCAAAGATTGCAACTTCTCGGTCAACTTTTCCACCTGAGTGTCCACATCTCCGGTGAAAATCTCACTTTGACGTTCTATGTGGGGGGAGAATACCCTAATTACTTGTGTTGCCGAGCCCGAAAGGCCCACTTCTTCGCTTTTGACATCCAGATCTGAGGCGCGCCAAACTATGATAGGGGCGCTTTTGGCCCGCATGGCACCCCGGAGAGAGGGTACCCGAGGTTCATTAATTCCCTTGCTGACTGAAATTACTGCGGGTAGAGGAACTCGGAAAACCTCATATCTATCCTCCATCAGTCTTTTTAGCTTAAAGTATTTTTTATCTATTTCCATTACTTCGATTACATAGCCTAAAAACGGGAGATTTAGTTGTTGGGCCAGTTCCGGACCCACCTGGCCGGTGTCTCCGTCCAGGGTCTGTTTTCCGCATAAGATCAAATTAATTCTTCCCAATTCAAGTTCCAATTTTCTTATGGCTTTGGCCAGGGTAAAGGAAGTGGCCAGGGTATCAGCCCCGGCAAAGGCCCTATCGCTTAGTAGCACGCCCATATCTACGCCTACCGAGATGGCCTCCCTCAGAATATTTTCTGCCTGAGGAGGCCCCATAGTCATGGCTATGACTTTGCTCTCTTGGCCCGAAAGGCCTTCTTTGCTTTGTTGGGCTATTCTTTCCTTTATTCTTACGGCCTCTTCTACGGCGTAGGTATCGAAGGGGTTGATTATAGATTCGATTCCTTCACGAATCAGAGTATTTGTTTGCGGATCTATTTTGATCTCGGTGGTTCCAGGCACCTGCTTTATACAAACTACTATGTTTATTTTTATCATCCTCCTAGTAGAAAATAGTCAGCATTTTCTCGTTCGAAGGTGCGGTCCCGTATGACCACTAGCCCCAGGTTGGCTCTAAATCTACCTCATCACCGAAGCTATGCGGATTTCAAGAGATGGCTGGCGATAATATTTCTCTGGATCTGGTTTGTGCCCTCGTATATCTGAGTTATCTTGGCATCTCGCATCATTTTTTCCACGGGATATTCCCTCATATACCCGTAGCCCCCGAATATCTGAACTGCATCAATGGTCACTTTCATGGCCACGTCTGAGGCGAAAAGTTTGGCCATGGAGGAAGCTGCGGAAATTTCTTTGGCTCCGCTATCTATCATTTTGGCTACAGCATAGACCAGGGCCCGGGCGGCTTCAATCTGAGTGGCCATGTCAGCCAGCATATGCTGAATTGACTGAAAGGAGGAGATAGGTACCCCAAACTGATGCCTGGTTTTGGCGAATTTGATGGACTCGTCCAGGGCTGCCTGAGCTACTCCAACGGCCTGAGCGCCTACGGCTGGTCTGGCTTTGTCCAGGGTCTTCATGGCTATGATAAAGCCCATACCTTCTCTGGAGATGATATTTTCTCGGGGAATTCTGCAGTTCTCAAAGATAAGCTCTCTGGTTACGGAAGCTCTTATGCCCAGCTTTTCTTCTTTTTTGCCAAAAGAAAATCCTGGTGTACCTTTTTCCACTATGAAAGTGCTGGCTCCCCTGGCCCCTTTGGTCTTATCTGTCATAGCAAAGATGGTGTAAATGTCAGCCTCTCCACCATTGCTTATCCACTGCTTGGTACCGTTAAGAACGTATTCATTCCCGTCAAGCACCGCCGAAGTTCTGATGGCGCCGGCGTCACTTCCAGCATCGGGCTCGGTGAGGCCAAAAGCAGCCAGTTTTTTCCCGCTGGCCAGGTCCGGAAGGTATTTCTCTTTTTGTTCCTCCGAGCCGGATATAATTATGGGCAAGAAGCCCAGCCCAGAGGCAGCATAGCTGGTTGCTACCCCCAGACATCCCTTGCTAAGCTCCTCTACGGCCAGGCACACATCAAACATTCTTCCGCCCAGCCCTCCATACTCTTCGGGCACGAACAGGGCAAAGAGATCAGCCCGGGCAATTTCCTTAATTATTTCATGGGGAAACTCTTCTTTTTCATCCAACTCCTTCCTGACAGGTACTATTTTCTCCTGTGCTATTTTTCTGGCTATGTCTACGATCATCTTCTGTTCATCAGATAAAAAATAGTCCATCTCCCGTTCCTTTTCTCTCCACATTTTTCATGAATTTTGTAGGTGATAAATGAAGCTGCATTGATTATTATAATTGGACGAATCCAAAAGTCCAAAGGATACCTGGATTTCTTGAGCTATATTTTGGACTACGTGGCCAGATAGCGTTTATAGAATTCGACACGAATATTCCAAGTTTAGAGGTTTTAAACAGATTACATGTATTATAATAAAAATTGGAAGACCGATTAAGTTTAGTCTCTGCACAATGGGGAGGAATTGAGAGAACTAGAGACAGGCAAGGAGGTCGCATAGTATGACAACTGTACAAATAGGTGGTGCCACTCTATCACTGATTCAGGGAGATATCACCAAACAGCAAACCGAAGCTATTGTTAATGCCGCCAATAGCAGTCTCATGGGTGGCGGGGGAGTTGATGGGGCCATCCACCGGGCCGGGGGACCGGCTATTCTCCAGGAATGCAAAGAGATTGTTTCTCGACAAGGCCCTCTACCAACCGGAGAGGCGGTGATCACCACCGGAGGTAACCTTCGGGCCAAGTTTGTCATTCATACCGTGGGTCCCATCTGGAGGGGAGGAACGCGAGGAGAGCCTGAGTTACTGAGAAACTGTTATCTCAACAGTCTCAAGTTGGCCAAAGAGAAAGGCATACGCACTATATCCTTTCCCTCCATCAGTACAGGTGCTTATGGATATCCTGTAGATAAGGCTGCCCGAGTGGCTATAAAAGCCATAGTAGATTTTCTGGAAACAAACGAAGGCATTGATGAAGTGGCCCTGGTGCTATTTGATGGTAATACCTATAAGGCTTATCAAGAGGTCCTACTATCTTGATATCCAGACACATCTAGATACCGCTAACCAGTCAGTAAACCAGGTTGTAGTAAGTCATACAGAACAACCTTTCCCAGGAGGAGGCAAAGATGGATCTGCTCAAAGTTCAGGAATTGGAGGAATTTTCCTCGGAAAACTTGATCAAGAAAGTTCCCTTTATCAACGAGAAAATGAGAGTGATTCTGCTGTTCTTTGATCCTAATCAGGAGCTGCCTCTTCACCAGCACGAAAACTCTCACGAGCTCTTCTACGTAATGGAGGGAAAAGGAATGCTGATGATGGGAGAGGAAGAGCACCAGATTGAGCAGGGAAATCTAGCCCTGGCTCCTATGGGTACCAGACATGGTCTCAAGACCACTCAGAGCCAGATGAAGATACTGGCTGTCCAGGCTCCCCGTCCATGAATTCCAAAATCTTGAGCAATCTTTGGCTGCAGGAGTAAAGGGATATATTTTTGTGGTTCTTCTCCCTCAAGTGTGGAGTGATGGCCTGAAAGCACCCCGGATC
>CAYYBB010000179.1:0-4252 GCA_964469465.1 uncultured Actinomycetota bacterium | reverse complement strand
ACTGGGAATTAAATATCTGTACAACCTCCTCGGGGCTTTTGGCCTTTTTAACAGCAAGAAGGAGGCCCTCTGTTTGAAAAAGCTGAACCAGTTTTTGGAGTAAACTCAGTTGAGCTTGTGGATCCGTCATGGCTAAAAGGAAAATTATTTCCGCCTGGATTGTGTTTTCTGGACTGCCCATCTCCTGGAATTCCACAGGCTCTTTAAGGATACCGACAGCAAGGGCTGGTCTAATTACGTGTTCCACATCGGTGTGAGGAATAGCTACTTTGACGTTGACAGTAGGGAGTCCAGTAGCAAAGACCTTTTCCCGCTCCAGGACTGCCTGGACAAAACTGTCCTTGACGTAGCCTTGCTCTAAGAGGAGATTACTCAATTTTGTAATTGCCTCTTCTTTATTTTGAGCAGCTAAAGAGAGAAGAACTAAAGAAGGATCCAGTTTGTACTCTTCAAGCTTAAGTTCATCGGGCATAGAAGTCCCCTTTACGAACATTATAAATTGGGCTATTCATAAGTCAAGTTTTGTCCAGCAAACCCAGACCAGAATTACCTGAATCCCTTTCCTTGAGATAATCCATCCTGTAAAATAGACGGCATGCTGTAGGAGAAGCGACCTGGGGTGCGCGATGTAGACAAAATCCCCGATCGAAGATCAGTATAGGAAATCGCGAGAAAAAGGAGATATGGTAAAAATGGTAGATCCCATAGCTTTCAAAATTGGAGGTATGGCTATCAGGTGGTACGGTCTTCTCATCTCCATCTCTATCATTCTGGGCATATTGATCGCTTACCGGCTGGCCAAATACAGGGGTGAAAATCCTGAGGAAGTACTAAACTTTGCCCCTCTTGGTCTTCTCCTGGGCCTTGTGGGGACCCGGCTGGTACATGTGGCGGTACGCTGGGACCATTATGTGCGGCACCCCTTGGAGATCATTGCTATATGGAGAGGGGGTTTTGCCATCCACGGGGTCATTCTGGGAGGGGTAGTGGCTCTGGTTATCTATACTTATGTCCGGAAGCTTAACTTTTGGTGCTGGGTGGACATCCTTTCTCCCTCTCTGGTTCTGGGACAGGCAATTGGAAGATGGGGTAACTTTTTTAACCAGGAGGCCTTTGGATATCCCACGAACCTCCCCTGGAAGATATTCATCGGTCCCGCCCACAGGCCCCCTGGTTACGAAGAATTTTCCTATTTTCATCCTACTTTTCTGTACGAGTCCATTCTCAATTTCGTTCTTTTTCTGGTACTTATCTATCTTCACCGCTTGAGCCAGAGAGGGAAGAGATTACGAGATGGGACTATTTTCATTATCTACGGCCTATCCTATGCCGTCTACCGCACCGCCATTGAGTTCCTCCGGGTCGACAGCGTCTTCGTAGGGGGTATCAGGGTAGTGCATCTCTTAAACTTTGCGGGCATAGCAATTTTTCTGGCCCTATATTTCCTGATGGTGGCCAGAAAGAAAGCTTAGTGTGGGGTATTCTGTTCCAGCGAATTGCCATTCGGGAGCCGCACCCTCGAACGATGGAAATGGGAATCTATTCTCTAAGTAATTTGCCATGATGTGGCCGTCACCCACGAATCATGAAAATATTGGCTATTTTCTACCTAGTCTGAGAGTTGGACGACTTACAGCCTTATCTTGAAACCATGTTCAATATCTCTAAATAACATGGCTGTTGGAAATGTTATAATTCGCTTTAGAATCAGCTCCAGAGCATTGACAAAAGAAATTTCTGCGGTACAATGATAATGCAATTCAAGACCATTTCATTTCAGTATTGCTTCTGGGCTTATGTATAGAGAGAAACAGATTTTTAGGAACTACATTTTAAACAACGGACTTAAGTATACTGGACAGAGAGATCAGATTCTTGACTCCTTCCTTTCCGTTGAAAAGCATATCAGCATAGAGGAGCTCTATGATCTGATCAAGAAGAAAAATCCTGAGATCAGCTATGCCACTGTCTATCGGACCATGAAGCTGCTTTCGGAATGCGGCATTGCCAAGCAGAGGAAGTTCCATGGAGAAATAACCAGGTACGAGCACGCCTATGACCATGGGCACCACGATCACCTGGTCTGCATTAAATGTGGGAGTATCAAAGAGTTTGAGAGCGATCAGATCGAGGTAATTCAGCGCAAAATAGCGGAGGAGAATAACTTTAAAGTGGAGGATCATAAGCTGGAGATATACGGCATCTGTAGTCGCTGCCAGTAGATAGATAATGAGGCAGCTGTGGCTCTTTGGGGCAGGAAGAGAAAGCCCCAGAAAGCCAAAATTTTTTTAGCAATATGTCGAAAATGCAATTCAAAATCTAAAAGGAGGAGAAGATGTTTGGCAGTTTTCTAATAACTTTAAGGGAAGGTTTGGAGGCGGCCCTGATTATAGGCATCATTCTGGCCTATCTCGCCAAGTTGGGCCAGCGAAGGCACTTCGGCACCGTCTGGCTGGGCACAGCAGCGGCTATACTGATCATCCTGGGAGCAGGCTTCATATTTTTCGCTACAGCGGCGGAGTTCAAGGGAAGGGCGGAACAGCTTTTTGAAGGCCTGGTATCTCTTCTTGCGGTAGGTGTTCTTACCTACATGATCTTCTGGATGCGCAAGCAGGCCATCAATATCAAGAGAGAGCTTCACGCCAGGATCGATGCCGCATTGGAGAAGAGGTCTGTCTTGGCCCTGGCTGCTCTGGCCTTTGTTGCTGTTCTTCGAGAAGGGATCGAGACCGTCCTGTTTATGTTTGCTGCCACCAGAGCTGTATCCCCCATCTCTTCAGTCATCGGAGGCAATATTGGGATTGTCCCTGGCTGTGGTGCTGGGTTATGCTCTTTATGCCGGGAGCAGGCGGCTCAATTTGCGCACCTTCTTCAATGTGACGGGCATTCTGATCATCCTGTTTGCAGCAGGTCTTCTGGCTTATGGAATTCACGAGCTTAACGAAGCGGGTACAGTTCCTCCTGTGGTGGAACATGTCTGGGACATAAACTCCTTTATAAATGAGAAAAGTACGGTCGGGAGTCTGCTTAAATCTCTCTTTGGCTATAACGCCAATCCTTCACTGACCGAAGCTCTGGGCTATGTGGTCTATCTGGTTCTGATCGGCTGGTTTTTCTTGCGGCCGCCGAGGTAAGGATACAGCATGCCTGATCAAAATGTTAGTCTGGCCGCAGCTTTTCTGGCTGGACTGTTGTCTTTTCTGTCTCCCTGCATCCTTCCCCTCATACCTGCTTATATAAGCTATCTCTCAGGTGGTACCCTGGAGTTCTCTTCCAAGAGCTCCCAAAGACTTTTCACCTTTGTCAATAGCCTTCTGTTTGTGTTTGGCTTTTCTTTGGTCTTTATCTTCCTGGGGGTCTCGGCATCCCTTTTAGGACAACTGATCAATAACCTCATGCCCTTTATCAGAAAAGTCAGTGGGTTGGTTATCATAGCCTTCGGCCTTTACACTATGGGTCTCCTTAATATTAGATATCTCAGGTTCTTAAATTATGAGAAGAGATTTCAGTTGCCCCCTACATGGAGATTGAAATACGTGGGCTCTTTTCTGCTGGGTTCAGTCCTTGCTTTCGGTTGGGTTCCCTGTGTTGGCCTGGTGCTGGCGGGCATTTTGGTTCTGGCGGGCACTACGGAGACTATCTGGCAGGGCGGGTTGCTTCTGGCTGTCTACTCTTTGGGCCTGGCCGTTCCTTTTCTTATCACCAGTCTCTTTATTGGCTATCTCAACCAATATCTGAAGAAGGTAGCCACTTGCGCTAGAATCTTAAAGCTGGCCTCCGGGGCTCTTCTGGTGGTTATAGGAGTGCTTATCTATTCTAATTTCCTTTTGCGATTGGTTAGCTACTTATATAGCTTTTTCTACAGGCTGGGCATAACCTTCTAAATTTCCAGAAAGGCCACCTTCTTGGACCTGCCAGCCTACAACGCCCTTCTGGCATGGATCTTTCACCAGTCCAGCCACTCCCGGATGGAAGTGTGCCTGGTTACATGGGCCTGCCCTTGAATCTCCCTTCGGATTTCCTCCACCGTGCCATATCTCTCGGCAAAGACATCGTAGGAATGGATGCCCTCGTAATTCTCCTGCTTGGCCAGAACAAAGGCGTCGCCAGGCAAATCGGGATAGCGCTCCAGGACCATGCTGAGCATCTCCCGCACTGAGTCCTCCACGAAGCGGGGATGAGAGTGAGCCTTCTCCACCACGTATAGCTCATCAGGCCTCTTGAGAAGGTCATAGATCTCCGAGCTCATGGA
>CAYYBB010000178.1:0-4270 GCA_964469465.1 uncultured Actinomycetota bacterium | reverse complement strand
CTGTTCTTTTTCTTTTCTCCCGTCTTCTGGGCCATAATATCACCCTTTTTCAATTTACTCTTTACAGCCAGCACTTTATGGAGATTTTTTCTCTAATTCTCCATGATGCAAGTATTACCCACGAACGATGAGAATATTTGGTCTATTTTCTAGGTAATTGCTATGTAAGACAATAGGCTATAGGGCAGAGCAATCCCTCATGAGAGGACTTCTTCGAAGCTTTTGATCGGGGAACTCTCGGAGAGCTTCCTAACTTGATCTGCTACCAGGTCTTTAGGAAGAGAACGCTTCTGTACCGTTTTATTTTTCCTCCAATCTGAGTTATACTATCCTAAAAATTTGAGGGGGAAGGTGAATGAGGAGGGTCTTAACTGGCTTTAGGCCTACCGGGAAGCTCCATCTGGGTCACTATCATGGCAACGTACAAAACCTGATCCGCTTGATGGACCAATATGAATGTTTCTTCTTCATTGCTGATTGGCATGCTATAAGCACCGAGTATAGCGACACCAGTGCTTTAAGGGAAAATACTCGAGAGGTAGCTATAGATCTCATCTCAGCCGGTCTTAATCCCGAAAAATGCGTTCTCTATCGACAATCGGATATTACCCCGGTGGCTGAACTTTTCCTTTATCTGGCTATGGTTACCCCGGTCTCCTGGCTGGAAAGATGCCCTACCTACAAGGAACAGATCGTTCAACTTGCCTCTAAAGAAGTCTCCACTCTGGGATTTTTGGGTTACCCGGTCCTTCAATGTGCGGACATAATAATCGTTCATGGGGAAATCGTTCCCGTGGGAGAAGATCAACTTCCCCATCTGGAACTCTGTCGGGAGATTGTCAGGAGGTTCAATTTCCTCTACGGCGAGTATTTCAAAGAGCCAGAGGCTCTCTTATCGGAAGTCAAGCGCCTGCCGGGAACCGATGGACGCAAGATGTCCAAGAGCTACGGAAATGCCATATATCTCAGCGACGACCCGGACACCATCAGAAAAAAAGTGCGCCAGATGATCACCGATCCACAAAGGATCTACCGGACTGACCCCGGCCATCCTGAAATCTGTCTGGTATTCGATCTTCACGAGATCTATAGCAGCGAGGAGATAGCAAAGGTAGAGGAAGATTGCCGCCAGGCCCGCATCGGGTGTACTCAGTGCAAAGATTTATTGGCCAGGAGAATCGCTGACTCACTGGCTTCTTTCCGCCAGAAGAGAAAAGATCTGATGGAAGATGAGGGAAGGATCGAGGACATCTTTGCCCAGAGCAGAGAGAGGGTTCTCAAAATAGCCGATAAGACTATGGCTGATGTCCGAAATCTCTTGAAGCTGTGATGGGTTATCGGTTGACTCTGGAGAGATTTCAAGGACCCATAGAGCTGCTGGTTGAGCTTATCCAGCAGCAAACTCTAGACATCTACCAGATATCCATATCCCAGATAGCAGACGGTTTCCTATCTTATCTTAAGCACCTGGCTGAAGCTGACCTTAACGAGATCAGCTCTTTTGCTCTCTATGCCTCTCTGTTGATGGAGCTGAAATCCAGATCCCTTCTTCCTTTGGAGAACCAGGTGGATCACGAGGAAGAAGAACCGCTCTCTCCTGAGGAGCTTTTCCTTAGGGGGGTGGAGTATAGAAAATTTAGAAAAGCAGTTCGCTATCTAGAACAGCACGCAGAACAGGAGAAGTGCTTCGGCCGACAGGCAGAACTGGAGGAAAGATTTGTAAAGATCAGGCCGGACTTTCTGGCTTCGGTCAGGAAGGAGGATCTTGCTCTCATTCTGCTGAGCCTGGAAGGAAGAAGAGTAAGGGAGACTCTCCCTATGATTTACCTGACTCCTTTATTTAAGAACGTGGAGGAGGAGATTTTCAGGATCAAAGAGGAGCTAAAAGAGAGACTAAATCTGTCTTTTCGGGAGCTTACTCAAGGCTACAGTGACAGGATGGATATCATAGTGACATTTCTGGCGATATTGGAGCTTTATAAAAGAGGAGATATTTTGATAGATCAGATTGGGACTTTTGGAGACATTATTATCTACCGAGAGGAGCAACTCTGCCTTCCAGCATGACCGTTCAAGCATTGAAAGGCGTAATTGAGGCGATCCTGTTTGTCAGCGATCGGCCCCTTAGGATTTCCGAAATAGCGGAAATTCTAGGCCAGGATAAGAAAGAGGTCAGCGCTGCTCTCCAGGAACTGAAGAGGGAGTATCAAGATGGCCAGCGGGGAATAACAATTAGAGAGGTAGGGGAAGGATACAAGCTCTTCACCAATCCCTGCTACACCAGCGTGGTAGAGAAATTCGTGACCTCTTCTATGCGGGGTTATCTCACTCAGGCAGCTCTGGAGACTCTTTCCATCATTGCCTATAAACAACCTATTACTCGAGCCCAGATTAGTTTCATCCGGGGGGTAAACTCCGACTCCGTGGTGAAAAGTCTACAGGACAAGGAGTTGATTGCCGAATCAGGGAGATTGAACGTCCCTGGCAACCCTATCCTCTATGTAACTACGGATAAGTTTTTGGAGAGTATGGGTCTGAGATCCCTGAAGGACCTTCCTCCTCTGGAGGAGTTCGAGCTGAGTGAAGAGGAATTGGCTGAGCTGAGGAGTAGAATTTCAATGTGATCTACCAGCGATAGAGAAATTTATCCAGGTCTTTGCGCAGTTCCTCTGAGCTAGTGTAGATATTTGGTTCTGGATACCCCCAAGACCTAGACCTCCCGGGTGGCTTTGACACTATGCTCTTTAGCATATTACAAAAGTTGTAGCCGATGATGGATAATTAGATCATCTTGAGACATGGCTGACTCCTTATCTTTTGTTGTATTTAATAGTTGCGCAGAATTTTCCTGGATGCTATCATTTTCCCGTACGGGAAAAATTACTTTTAGAGGAAAATTATGAACAGGGAAGAGGAAATTATTTCTCAACTTATCAAAGACTTTCAAAGGATAATTCCGAATGGGAAAGTAATCGGTAAGCAGAAAGTTGAGAAAAAACCCTATGATCTTGTCTTTGATGTTCAGATAAACAAAACCAGGAAGAAGCTTGTCTGCGAAGTAAAATCTGTAGGCGAACCCCGTTATCTCTACCAGGCTATTGGTCAGCTAAAGTTGGGTATTTCCGCTGAGAAGGACGCATACCCCATAATCGTCGCCCCCTATATTTCTGAGCGGGGAAGGAATATCTGCAAGGAGGCAGGAGTTGGTTTTATAGATCTTCAGGGCAATGTATTTTTGAAATTCAACAGCATCTTGATAGACGTACAGCAGCTAGGGGTGAAAGACCAAGCTATGGGTATAGATCGTGTAAGCGTCAAAAAGATGGAGAAGAGAACCCTGAGGCGTCTCTTCTCACCCGTATCGTCGCGAGTCATAAGAGTAATGCTAGAAAATCCAAAAGAAGTTTGGACCCTTAAAGCCCTATCTACTGAAGCAGAGGCAAGCTTAAAACAAACCTACCTTGTAACCAATACTTTAGATGAGGAAGGTTTTGTTGATAAGAAAAGAGGCGCGATCACCTTAACTAGGCCAGGTGAGCTGCTTGATCTTTGGGCCAGTAGCTACAATATCACGATCAATGAGATCCAAACTTTTTATTCCTTTGAGAAGAATCCAACGTCCTTAATGAAAAAGGCAAGCGCACTAGCGAGAGAAAAAGGTCTGAAATACGCTTTCACTCTCCATGCAGGAGCTTCCCTTGTTGCCCCGTTCGTTCGCTTTACAGATGTTCATTTTTACCTTGTTGGTTCTCGTGGTATTTGGATTGAAAAACTTGATCTTCGTCCAGTAGAGTACGGAGGGACTGTGCATCTGATAATCCCCTATGATAAAGGAGTGTTCTATAATAGGCAGATTGTTGGGGATATGGTGACTGTGTCGAACACCCAACTTTACCTCGACTTACACAATTATCCTGCCAGAGGAAAAGAACAAGCGGATTTCTTGCGGGCACAAAAGCTTTCTTTCTAAAAGGAGTGGGAATTGCCAAGACTTAGTGGCGACTACGAGCTTGAAGTAACAGAAGCTTCAAAATCGGTTTTGGTTGAACTTATGACCATCCTTAAAAGCTATGCTGATGCTCTGGTTTTGATTGGTGGATGGGCCCCCTATTTCCTACTGGAGAAGCATAAATCCCCAACTTCCGACTTTAGGCACGTGGGCTCCGTCGATATTGATCTGGTAATAGATCCTCAAATCATTGATGAAGAAAGATACGCTACCATTACTAAGATGCTTTTGGATCGGGGATATAGGCCCTCCCATCAAATT
>CAYYBB010000177.1:0-4279 GCA_964469465.1 uncultured Actinomycetota bacterium | reverse complement strand
TTCTGGAGAGTTTACCTCAACTACCATCGAGCTTTGCGAGGACCTCTTCCACCTTCTGGACGTCGGGGTCTCTCTTGTTGAGGACGTGCCTCGCTGACCACGAGTGTCCTGCCCTCAAACTCGATGCCATTCAGCTCAGAAATTGCTTTTTGGGCTTCCTCCGCCGAGCCCATCTCTACAAAGCCAAACCCTTTGGAACGGCCGGTATACTTATCAGAGATGAGCTTGACGCTCTGTACTGAACCGTGCTGAGAAAAGAGCTCCAGCAGCTTTTCCTCCTTTACTGAGTAGGGAAAACCCCCCACATATAACTTGTTTCCCACGCTTTCCTCCTCCACAGGTTGGCGTTATCTTGGGGATCAGATTACTAGAGAGAGGCAGATCATGGAAGGTTCCCAGATAGGGTTCACTCTTTGGTCAGGCTCTCCAATTAGATTCCGATCGCAAGGTAACACACTTTTGGGTCTTACATTTTTCTCTGTTTTCTATCACCAGACCCCGGAGTGATAAATAACGTTATTAATGTCCCATGAACAGCCGCATTTGTCAAGTCGATCCTCAAAATAGACACCCTTAAGGAAACTTACTTCTCAGTCCGAATCCTTGCGGTAGGGCTTACCAATGGCCGCGGGAGGGATGGCCCGGCCCATGGCTCCGGCCAAAACGATAATGGTCAGGACGTAAGGCAGCATGAGAAGAAACTCAGGCGGGACCTTAAGAAGCTGAACTCTGAGCTCCAGAGAACCGGCAAATCCGAAGACAAGAGAAGCCACCCAGCTTCCTATGGGCGTCCACTTGCCGAAGATATTGGCAGCCAGGGCGATGAACCCTCTACCGGCACTCATACCCTCGCTAAAAAGCTTGACGTTCTCCACAGAGAGGTTAGCCCCAGCCAGACCTCCCAGCAGGCCGCTAATAAAAACAGCCAGGTATCTCATCTTCGCCACGCTGATGCCTACCGTGTCGGAAGCCCTGGGATGTTCTCCTACCGCTCGAATGCGCAGCCCCAGGGTAGTCTTGAAGAGAACAAAATGGCCCAGGATGACAATAAGAAAGGTCATATAAACAATGGGGGTGTGGTTGAAGAAGATGTGGCCTATCCAGGGGATATCCCCCAGAAATGGTATTTTGACGGGACTAAGGCCTGGCACTGAAGGGGTTGCTCCGGGTTGCTTAAAAATGTATTCAGTCATGAAGCCTGTGGCTCCCAGAGCAAAGAAGTTAATGGCTGTACCTACTACCACCTGGTTAGCCATGAGATGAACGCTGGCAAAGGCATGGGCCAGAGAGAGTATGCCGGCCACCAGGGCAGCTCCCAGTATACCCAGCCAGGGGTTGCCAGTCAAATAGGAGACCACCACTCCGGCAAAGGCTCCAGTGAGCATCAGGCCCTCCAGAGCGATGTTGATCACTCCGGAGCGCTCACAGAAAGTGCCTCCTATGGCCGCCAGGGCCAAAGGGGTGGCAATCCTGATCATGGCGTTAAAAAGATCTGGCGTAAAGAGCCCCTCAAACCACATCGGCAAGTTCCTTCCTCTCCTTTCTCCTCCTGATCATTTTGACTATCTCCTCAGTAGCAACCAGAAAGATTATCACTCCCTGAAGGACGTCGATAAGGTCGACAGGGATGTTGGCGCTGATCTGCATCTTCTGTCCTCCCGCCTGGATAGCCCCCATCAGAAGAGCAGCAAAAATAACTCCTATGGGATGATTTTTTGCTAGCAGGGCCACAGCTATTCCGGTAAAACCATATCCAGAAGAAAAGCGGTCATAGAAACGATGGTGGACTCCCAGCACCTCCACAGTTCCAGCCAGGCCAGCCAACATGCCGCTGATAAAAAGAGCCAGCACTACGTTCCTGGCCACGCTTATCCCTCCGTACTCGGAAGCGTAAGGGTTGAAACCAACTGCTCTGATCTCATAACCCATTGTGGTTCTCTTCAGAATATAGAGAACCACCAGGGCTGTGAGGATGGCCAGGAGGAACCCTATATGCAGCCGGCCGAAGCCAGGGCCCAAGAAGAAGAGTTTATCCACAGTAATGAGTTCAGCAGTTGGCTTGACCTCTCTGCTTACTGGCAGGGCGGTGGCAGGGTCCCTAAGAATATTCCGTACCAGAAAACTGGTCAGAAGGACACCGATATAGGACATCATCATGGTGGTGATAACCTCGTGAGCCCCGGCTTTGGCCTTCAGGATGCCAGGTAGAAGAGCCCACATACCGCCCGCCAGGGAGCCTATGACGATGACCAAAGGAAGATGAATATAGCCGGGCAGGATCAGGCTAGTACCTGCCCAGGCCGCAGCCACAGCGCCCAGGTAGAGCTGGCCCTCAGCGCCGATATTGAAGAGCCCGCAGCGGAAGGCAAAGGCTACGGCCAGACCTGTAAAGATAAGAGGTATGGCATTTAGAATGGTGATCACCAGATTAAAGGGGCCGATGAGAGAGCCCTGGATCAGAGCAACGTATGCTGCCACGGGGTTAAGGCCGAAGCTCAACAGAATGATTGCCCCTATAATCAGGGATAGAACTACCGAGGCTACCGGAACAATCAGATGATAAAAAAATTCCCGATAAGCAAAGGTCCTTACCGAATAGGTTAGTCCTCTGGAAGATATTTCGTCCTCACTCCTCATGGCCGACTCAAGCCTGATTTAGGGCTATTTTCTTCTTGCCGCCCCCGGTCATATAAAATCCGATCTCTTCTCTGGTCGCACCTTCGGAGGGAAATTCTGCCGTTATTTTTCCCTCATAGATAACTAAAATCCGGTCGGAAAGGCTCATTATCTCCTCCAGTTCCAGAGAAATAAGAAGAACCCCCTTTCCTCTTCGCCGGAACTCCAGAAGTTGATTATGGACAAACTCGGTGGCCCCTACATCCAGACCTCGAGTGGGCTGAGCAGCGATGAGAAGCCGGGGCTCCCTCTTGAACTCCCTGGCTACTACCAGTTTCTGCTGATTGCCTCCTGATAGAGAGCGGGCAGGAAGTTGCTCGTGAGGGCAGCGAATATCGAATTTTTTGATGAGAGCTCTAGCTTTTTCCCGAATGGTAGCCAGATTCAGTACCGGGCCATTGGCGTAGGGTTTCTCTCTCTGATCGCCCAGGATGAGGTTCTCGGCTACCGTGAAATCCATAATGAGACCCATCTTGTGCCTGTCCTGGGGGACATGGGAGAGCCCTTTTTTCATTCTTTCTCTTTTAGGAAAATTACTGATATCTTCACCGGAGAGGAATACCTGACCCGACTCTACCTTTTGCAGACCAGTGAGGGCCTCTTCCAGTTCCGTCTGGCCGTTGCCGTCCACCCCGGCGATGCCGACGATCTCCCCCTCTTTAACCTCGAAACTCACTCCTCTGACTGCCGGGAGCCTGCGGTTGTCCAGGACGTGGAGATTAGAGACCTTGAGGATGGTCTTGCCAGCCTTCATCTTCTCCCGATTTACTCGCAGAACCACCTCCCGGCCCACCATCATACGAGCCAGAGAGACCATGTCCGTCTCCGCGGTGGGGACAGTGTCCACTACCCTTCCTCCCCGGATGACGGTGACCCGATCACTGATGGCCATGACCTCCTCCAGCTTATGGGTAATAAAGAAGATGGAAAGCCCCCTTTCGGTCAAGGATCTAATGACGGAAAAGAGCTCCTCTACCTCCTGAGGCGTGAGCACTGCGGTGGGCTCATCCAGGATCAATATTTTAACCTGACGATAGAGGGCTTTTAGAATCTCTACTCTTTGTTGCATGCCCACGGTTATGCTCTCTACCTTGGCCCGGGGAGAAATGTACAGGCCAAAGCGCTGGGAGAGCTCGGAGACATCCTTTTCAGCCTGGGCCAGGTCTATCATCCCATTTTTGTTGGGCTCGTGTCCCAGAACTATGTTCTCCATGACCGTAAGGGGAGGAATCAGCATAAAATGCTGATGGACCATCCCGATGCCCAGCTCAATAGCCCGTTTGGGGGAATCAATGGCTACTTCTCCGCCATTTAGAAAAATCTTTCCGTCATCAGCTCGATAGAGGCCGTAGAGAATGTTCATGAGGGTGGTTTTGCCAGCTCCGTTTTCTCCCAGTAAAGCGTGGATCTCACCCTCTATGAGGTCTACGCTGATCCGGTCATTGGCCAGGACTCCCGGGAAAGTCTTAGTGATATTCTCCATGCGCAGGACTTCTTTTCCCAAATTCTCCCAAGCCATGCCTTGGTCTCCTCATCTTGAAGAGCTCTAGGTTGATCTGGGCCGCTTGCCTTAGAAGGCCCTTGGCTTTGCCATAGTTCTCCG
>CAYYBB010000176.1:0-4318 GCA_964469465.1 uncultured Actinomycetota bacterium | reverse complement strand
CATACCCGCTTCCACCCACAAATCGATATTCTCGAATTGTGATATGCGATAGGGGTTGTAGCCTGTTATGCCGATGGTGACATCTATGTTGGCCTGCGCGGGCTGGCTCATATACGACAGGAAGGCGTAGGCGGCGTCCTTGACTTTGGGGTCCGCCGCGGCGTTGATCGCGCCCGACCACCCTCCAAAGGCCGCAAATGGCGCATGGTTTACCCCATCCACCGCATAGGGGGCAGTGGTCTCGTCGACATCTACCAACTTGCCAGTGTCCCGGTCAAGGACCCGGGTAGAGCCGGGCAAGATGACAGCGCCAACCTTGTCCTGCACCACGGAGATTTCCGGGTCAATGGCCAGAGTGCCGATGTCACCCCAGTCAATTGAGAGCGCAGTACGACCTGAGACAAAGAGGCCGCGGGTGTCGCCCACGTCGAGGACCAGTTCATCCGGTGGACCGTACTTGGTAGTCTCCTTGTAGACGTCCAGAACCGCCCCAAAGGCTTCATTGTTGACCAACGGCTCCAAGGTCTCGGTATCGAAGAAGGATCCTTGTTCCGTACCTTTGCTCTGTAGAAAGGCGGCTGCTACCGACCAAATCATCCAGTAGGCCTGGGCGCCGCGCTTCTTGGAAATAACTGATCCATAGTCCGGTTCGCCATCCCCGTTGAGGTCTTTACCGTGGAAAGTTTTGGCGATGCTGAAGTAGTCATCCCAAGTTTTCGGCGGATTCAGGCCTTCCTGCTCGAGAAGGTCAGTGCGATAGTAGACCATCTGGAAGTCACCGTCCAATGGGATGGTGTAGATGCGGCCTTGATAGGTCGCGCTGAAGTCACGGAAGAAGGGCGCAATATCTTCCCACTCCAATGCCTCGTCAGCCGCGACCCGATCGGTCAGGTCTTCGAGGTAGCCGGGCACGATGTAGTCAACCATCCACTGCGGGGCGAACACGAAGGCATCGTAGCTGTTGGTGCCGGTCGCCATGTCAGTCAAGATTGTGGTGTACAGGTCGGCGAAAGGAACGGTCACCACGTTGACCTTCGCGCCGGTTAGCGCCTGGAAGTCAGGGCCACGGCGGAGGAGTGGTTCGGCGATCTGCGGACCAGTGAAGGTCACCACGTTGATTTCCACGCCTTCAAATGGTTTTACCTCTTCAACAGGTTCCTCGGGGGTAACCTCTTCTGGCGGGGGAGGTGGGGCCTCTTCCACCGGCGCCGGGGGTACGCATGCTCCGAGGACTGCAGCCACCAGGACCACCATGACGATGGCTATTGCTAATTTCCAATGCCTTTCCATTTAGTTTCCTCCTTTTAATTATCCTTACCCTTACCAACATAATAGCATTTACATCTCTACCCTGATAGCTCACCTCCTTCCTCCGACGAACTGCCTAGACCTTACTGAGCTTACTCCCAGGTTCTGTCTTCCATCTTTCCTGCACGCCTCAGAAAGTCTATCAGCTCGTCTCTTTTGGGCATGGACGGCATGGCACCATGTCTGGTCACGGAGAGGGCGCCAGCGGCATTGGCCAGCTCCACTGCCTTGGCCGTATCCATACCGCTGCCTACAGCGACACAAAAGGCGCCCACAAAGGCATCTCCAGCTCCTACTGAGTCCACTGCCTGAACCAAAGGTGCCGGAATCTGCCTTACACCCCTGGCATCGATGAGAATGGAGCCCTCTTCGCCCACTGTGACCACTACGGCCTTACAACCAGTTTTCTTTACCAGATTCCTGGCCTTTGTAGAATCAAGTAAATCCTCCTTGCTAATGCCAAAGAGCTGCTCTGCTTCCACTTCGTTAGGAACCAGATAATCCACCAGCCGGAGAAAATCATCTCCAATAGGGCGAAAGGGTGCGCAATTCAGCACCACCGTTCTTCCCGCATCTTTGGCAATCCTGGCGGCGGTATGGGAAGTCTCTACGGGAAGCTCTAACTGCACTGTCAGAACATCCGCCTCCTCAATCGCGGTTCGGGCCTTCTCCACATCCTGGACAGTAACCTTTGTGTTCGCCCGAGGTATAAGGATAATGCTATTGTTGCCCTTCTCATCGATAACCGGCGTGCCGATGCCGGTGCCCTCCTCCTGGTCAATGATGACAAACTCGCCGTTAACACCTTCTTCTTCCATGGCCCTCAAGAAGCTCTCTCCAAATTGGTCATTACCCACCCGACCTATCATGTGAACTGTAGCCCCTAACCGGGCAGCGGCCACCGCCTGATTTATTCCCTTGCCTCCCAAATACATAGCAAAGCTCGTGCCCAGGAGGGTCTCTCCAGCCTGGGGCCGACGAGGAGCGTGTACCACCAGGTCCATTACAAAGCTGCCGACTACTGCTACTTTACATCTCCTCAGCTCTTGCACCACTCCTCCTCTCCAACTCACAAGCTACCTATCTTCTTCCGACTCCACCTCTTTTTTCAACACCCTGCCCAGGGCACCACCGGGATGATAAAGCCCAAAGTCACCTCGGGAAAAGCCTTTCTCCACAGCCAGGGCGATAGCCAGGGCATCTCCCAGAGCCAGGGCTGCTGTGCTACTGGCAGTAGGAGCTAGATTTAGATGATCCGCCTCTCTTTTGACTGCAACTAGAAGGACCAAATCGCTGCTTTTAGCCAGGGTAGAGTCCTTCTTTCCTGTGATGGCGATGATCTTGGCCCCGACCTTTTTTAAAGTGGGAAGCATAGCCAGAACCTCGGGTGTCTCACCGCTGTTAGTTATGGCAACAACCACGTCGTGATGGGTTATCATCCCCAGATCACCATGCAGAGCTTCATTTGAGTGCACAAAGAAAGCTGGTGTACCTGTGCTGGCCAAAGTAGCAGCTATCTTCTTGCCTACATGGCCTGACTTGCCTACTCCGGTGACTACCACTCGTCCACTGCAGGCCTCAATAATTTCGATAGCCTGAAGAAAACTATTATCGATTGACTCCTCAAGATCGCGTACCGCATCCGCCTCGACCCTGATTACCTTCCTGGCCACCTTCAGAAGATCATAGCCTGCTTCCCGATCCTCCAAACTACCTGGGCACCTCCTTCTTCTTTCAACTATTCCTGGTAACACTATCCCAAAGGCTCTTTAGTCATCACTACGCATAAGGAACTCCACACTGCAAAATTATGTTGGAATAGGCAGTAAATTCGCCTGTTCGTACCACAGCCTTAGCACTCCTGGCTAATTTCTTAAATTCCAGGTTGGGAAGCAACTCAATCTCTACTCCTCCTAACCGCTGCTTAATTCCCTCAAAAATGTGCGGGCTTACCTCTGGTGTCTCACCAGGAACAATAGCTTTTTCCACCACTAACTCATCCAGAATGGCATCCAGCACATCGAAAAATCTGGGGAGGTTGGGGACAATAGCCAGATCCACCTGTTCTACTTCCAATGGTACGTTGAAACCACCGTCACAGATCACTAAAAGATCTGTGTGTCCCAACCCTGCTAGCACTCTGGAAAGGGGCTGGTTGAGTATCCCCTTCTTCTTCACTTGGAGCTCCTTCCTTCAGTATGTATACGTTTAGACAAACCACACCAAGATAATTTGTTATGTATACGTTTACATAACATGGGGTAAATATTGATGCATACGGCCTCGCTCTCTATAATAGATTAACCTATTCTCTTGCACGACTCTCTCACCCTAAGCTCCGGCGACAGAAAAATTTCTTTCTGGTCAATCTTTTCCATCTGCATCTGCCTGATCAACAGTTCCATAGCGGTTACTCCCATTTCATAAGTGGGCTGAGCTACTGTGGTAAGGGGTGGGTTGGCCAGCACAGTCCAATCCATATCATCAAAACCAATGATAGAAATATCATCGGGAACTGAAAAACCCACATCTCTTATGGCTAAAAGGGAGCCGAGGGTCATCAGGTTATTGGCGACGAAAAGAGCGGTGGGTCTGTTTCTTAATTGGAGAAGTTCTACGGTCGATCTGTGTCCTCCTTCTTTCCGAAAGTTACCCATCTTTATAAATTCTGGCCTCGGCTCTATCCCCGCCTCTCTCAAAGCCGCCACATATCCCTCATACCGCTCCAGACCTGAGGTTACTTCAAAGGGGCCACTTACCAGGGCCACTTCCCTATGCCCTAGTTCAAGCAAATAATCTACTGCCATCCTGGCTCCTCTCAGATTATCTGCTCTAACACATAATGCCTCTGGTACACCATCTATCTTCCTATCCATAAATACCACGTTGGGATGTCTTTCTAAGAGCTCCCGCAGCTCATTGGCCTTCCGCAACGCTGGCGAGATTATCAACCCATCCACCATCTTCTGCCGCAGGACCTGAAGGTAGAGTTTTTCCTTCTCCAGATTCT
>CAYYBB010000175.1:0-4324 GCA_964469465.1 uncultured Actinomycetota bacterium | reverse complement strand
AAAGGGCTGAATTTCAGTATCTTGTTTTTCCCACAGGATATTGAGCAATTACTGGTTCCATGCTGGAAATCTAAATCGGAAGGCAAATTGACCCAGAATCTAGTTTTTGCAGTTCCGCCACCTCTGTTTCTTCCACTCTCTAGTTACCGATCTCCGTTTGCTCCATCACTTCTTCTACCAGCTCAGAGATCTTTTTCCTTGATGCTTCTAGCATTTGGAGCCCCTTCTTGGTTACTTGATAATATCTTCTTCTTTTGCCCCCCACGACTGAATTTTCACTCCTGAGATAATTGTGTCTTTCCAGCGCGTGCAGAGTAGGGTAAATTGTCCCCGAACTTATGGAGTAGCCGTGTCTCCTCAGTTCTTTGATGATTTCGATGCCACAGATAGGGGCTTTGCTGGCATGGTACAGGATATGAATCTTGATAAAGCCCAAAAAGAAATCTCGTATCATAATATCGAAGCTCGATATCGGAATTTGATATTATTAAACTCTTGCCGTGGCATATTGTCAATAGTTGTTCTGGTGAGTTGTTCTGGTGAATCGGCCAAAATTGATGAAGAGAAAATCTAGACCAACAAAACCTTTTCAGTTGTCTAGTGAGAGAGGTGTGGTATAATACACTTGATAGGTTAGATTAAGGATACCAAATTTTTCAACTCGCGAGCCCTGTTTGGGGGGCAATGATATTTTTGTGTGACTGGAATGTTCACTTCGTATATCCCCGGAGAGGAGGTGACGGTTGGAAGGTGGGGATGTAGAGAGAGATCAAACGAAAGAGAGGTGGTAAATGAGGTAGGAAAATGGTTTCTCTTGTGGTAAAGGCCTAAACTGCAAGGGAGAGGGATTTAGTCTCTCTTCCGGAAAACGCTAATGCAAAGAGAGGTGAGAAGGTGGAAACTGCAAAAGCTATCGTAGACTTTCTTCTGGGCCTGGGTCCTTCGGTTATGCTCCCGATCATTATTTTCATTCTTGGTCTTGTGTTACGTGCACCAGCCGGTCGAGCCTTTCGGGCTGCCCTTATGATCGGCGTGGGATTTGTGGGGATCGGGCTGGTCATAGGACTTCTGGTCAACAACCTGGGCCCGGCTGCCCAGGCTATGGTGGAGAGGTTCGGGGTGCGACTCGAGGTCATCGACGTAGGCTGGCCGGCGGCGGCAGCCATTGCCTTCGGTTCGCGCATAGCTACGTTGATTATCCCGGTAGCTATTTTGGTAAACATCGTCATGTTGATTTCGCGTCTCACCAAGACGGTCAACGTAGATATCTGGAACTTCTGGCACTTTGCCTTCACCGGAGCTCTGGTTCACGCGGCTACTGGAAGCTTCGAGTGGGGTCTTGTGGCCGCCGCGATCAACGCAGCGATTGTTCTCTTTCTGGCTGACTGGACTGCTCCGGCTATTCAGGAGTTCTACGCCCTTCCGGGCATCTCCCTTCCCCACGGCTTTTCGGCAGCCTATGTCCCTATCGCCATTCCTGTGAACAGGGTCATCAACCTCATTCCCGGACTGCGAGACTTGAAGGCCGACCCGGATACCATCAGAGAGAGGTTCGGTGTCTTCGGGGAGCCAATACTGGTGGGCCTGGTTCTGGGCATCATTATCGGAGCCCTGGGCTACGGAGGGGTAGGTGCTACCAGAGAGTGGATCACCAAGATTCTCGTCCTGGGCATGGCCATGGCCGGAGTTATGGTCCTCCTGCCCCGCATGGTGGCTCTGCTAATGGAGGGCCTGATTCCCATCTCCGAGGCAGCCAGGGAGTTCATGGTGAAAAGGTTCGTCGGTAGGGAGTTCTATATCGGTCTGGATTCGGCCATTGCTATCGGCCACCCGGCGGCCATTTCCGCGGCCCTGGTTCTGGTACCCATAACGCTTCTCTTGGCTGTCATTCTGCCCGGCAACCGGGTGCTGCCCTTCGGGGACCTGGCTACTATTCCGTTTCTGGTGGCCATGTTCGCTCCCATCACCCGAGGGAATGTGGTGCGCTCAGTGATCGTAGGAACCATCGCCATCGGTGCTGGCCTCTACATAGCAACCTCTATGAGCGGGCTTCACACCACAATAGCCAAGGCATCGGGCTTCGAGTTCCCTGTCGGGGCTACCATCATCGCCAGCATCTGTGATGGAGCCAACCCCCTGACCTGGTCCCTCCTTACTCTCTTCTCCATACCTATCCTGGGTCTCATCGTGGCTCTGGTGATCCTGGGTCTAGCCATCTTTTTCTTCAAGCGCAACCCCAAGGCCTGGATGATATGGGGCGGAGCTTCTGAGGAGAAAGCCACAGAGTCTGCAGCGGCGGAGAAAGGAATCGCGCCCGCTCGGGCTAGCGAAAGGTAAGAAAGCGGGTCATAAGGTCATAAGGAATAGAGAGGAAGGTTCCGTGGAGGAACCTTCCTTTTTCTACGCACATCCCTTTTCTTTAAGAAAATGTTTAATTCTGGCCTCAATTTGGCAGGTTTTTGTAAGTCGAAAAACCTCCCTAACTAGCCTTTGGCAGTTAGCCAGGCTAAGTTTTCGGACTACTTGTTTTACTCGGAGAAGGGAAGTAGCGGTCATAGACAGCTCATCGATACCCAGGCCGACTAGAAGAGGGACAGCCAGAATTTCCACAGCCATTTCTCCGCACATACCTACCCACTTATCATGGGCGTGAGCTGCCTCGACAGTCATTTTGATTAGGCGAAGGGTGGCTGGATGGAAAGGCTGGTAAAGATAAGAAACTCTTTGGTTCCCTCGATCTGCTGAAAAGGTGTACTGAATGAGATCGTTGGTTCCAATGCTAAAGAAATCAACTTCTTTGGCCAGGATATCAGCCGTAAGGGCGGCTGAGGGAACTTCAACCATGATCCCAATTTCTATCTTTTCCTCAAAAGGTACTTTTCGGTGGAGAAGTTCCTCTTTAGCTTCCTCGACTAAGGCCTTTGCCTTTCGAACCTCATCAATAGTGGAAACCATGGGGAACATTAATTTAATCTGACCAAAGGTACTGGCCCTCAGGATGGCTCGCAGCTGGGTTTTAAGAATCTCGGGCCTATCCAGGCCAATGCGGATGGCTCGCCAGCCCAAAAAAGGATTGAGCTCCTTAGGTAAGTCCAAGCAAGGAATGTCCTTATCTCCACCAATATCAAGAGTTCTAATAACAATCGGCTTTTGGCCGAAGATCTCAGCTACTTCTTTATAGGTCTGAAATTGCTCTTCTTCCTCGGGTAGAGAGTCTCTGTCCAGATAGAGAAATTCCGTTCGGAAGAGACCAACTCCATCCGGATTGTAAGCTTTTGCCTGTTGAGCATCTGCGGGATTACCAATGTTGACCGCCAATTCCAGGCGAAAGCCGTCTTGAGTCTGGGCAGGTAAGTCTCTTAGTTCAGCCAGCTTCCCTTTCTCCGCCAAATAGACCTCTTTTTTGTCCTGGTACTTCCTCCGAGTGGCCGGAGCCGGATCAAGGATAACCAGTCCTTCATAGCCATCGACAATGAGGGTGAGCCCATTGTTGGCCTCAGAAATAATGTCTCTTAGGCCCACTACTGCCGGTAGTTCCAGAGTGCGGGCTATAATGGCTGTATGAGAAGTTCGGCCACCTTGCTCAGTGGCAAGGCCGAGGACTTTTGAGAAAATCATCTGGGCGGTATCCGAAGGCGTCAAATCGACAGCCAGGATAATAGATGGTTCAGGGAGGTCACTTAAGACTTCTTCCCTTTTGCCTTGAAGATTGCGGAGGACTCTTTCTCCTACGTCTTTGAGATCGACCACTCTTGCGCGGATATACTCATCCTCAATTTGTTCAAAAAGGGCCGCCGATTCCTCGATCACTTCCTGCCAGGCCTGTTCAGCGCCTATTTTTTTCTGGCTAATCTTGTGGGTAGCTACCGGCAAAATCAAAGGATCATCCAAGAGCATTAAGTGAGCAGAAAAGATTTCGGCTTCTTTTAAGCCTACTTCTTTCTTACTCTTTTCCTTAATCTCTTCTAGCTCTACTTTAGCCTGGCTAACAGCCTGATTAAGCCGCTCTATTTCAGCGGGTATTTCCTCCTCTTTAATCTCTTTCTCAGAAATCTCAAGGATAGGCCTTTGATAGATAACTGCTGGTCCAATGGCTATCCCCTCTGAGGCAGCAATTCCCTTAAAGGCTTTCTCCATCTATTATTCCTCACCGAACTTATTTTCGATCATTTGCAGTAAGGTTTTAAGCGCCTTTTCTTCGTCCTCGCCTTCAATTTCAAGAGTGATTTCACTGCCCAGGTTGGCGCCTAGAGTAAGTACACTTAAGATGCTCTTGGCGTCCGCCTTTCGGCCATTGCAGTAAACAGTGATTTTGGAATCAAAG
>CAYYBB010000174.1:1176-4373 GCA_964469465.1 uncultured Actinomycetota bacterium | reverse complement strand
TAAAATCAGGGGTTTATTTTGACGCTTTACATACTCACGAAAATCGGTGTTAAATTTAACCAGTGGGTTTCGGGTAGGATACAAGCAACCGCTGCAAAGCCGGAATAAGCACCTTCTTCTCGAAGAAAAGTTCGGGAACTGTTCCGAAAGGCCCACCATTTGTAATCCAGTCCTTTCTTGCACCTTCTTTATCCATGTTCCCTTCCGAGCCATTTGGACGTTCTTCGCTCAACCTCTTCTTGACTTAGCACGCGGCCTTCCTTGATATCTTCCAGTCCGCGCTCGATCTTCTCCCGCACGTAGATGTGGTACTGGATGTCCTCGAATGACGAGTCATCTGGAATCTGGTCAAGCATCTTCCGAACTTCTTCTTTCGCCGTACTCATGCTCACCTCCTGGTAAATCCAACTGGGCTGGTGAATGTGGATATATCGACCTACACGTCACTGCTCTCGGATAAATTCTCCACTTGAGCGGCAACGTGCCTGGCAAAGGCATCGAAGTCCTGAAGGTTATTCTGCAAGAATTCATAAACTCTCGAGTTATCTATCTTTGCGTATTGATGAACGAGCAGATTTCTGAATTTAGCCATGTTCTGAAGAGTCGCAAGGAGTTCCTGAGGCAAGATGGCTTCTTCTACCAGTACCTTGAAGGCATCGGCATAGTCCGTAGGCCGCCGGAAGCGGTAAGTAGCAACAAAATGATGAGCAATATCTATGCAGCTCTCTATAGCAACAAGGAGGTGGTACTTTGCACTTCCAACCTTATCCGGTTCGGAGAGAAAATTCTCTCTGGGTGTAGAGGAAAGCCTCTTAAGCTCAGAGACATAGTCCTTGAGGTTGAGAAAGAGACCGTCTATAGTGGCCGGCTCAACCATCATCACAGAATCCCTTTTTCAGCGATGGAATGGAGAAAGGCTCTCCGCAGTTCTTCCAGATGGGGGAGATAATCCAGAAAGGCGTCCAATGTGTGAGTCTCGAAACGTATCCTTTTCCCCTCGTCAGCTGAGTAGATCTCAATACCTTGCCTTAAGACTTCCCCCTGGAAAGAAAGGGGAGCTTCGTTGAGAATGCGGAGGTCTATATTGGAAAGCCCACTTGCCTCCTCCAGCCTCACGCATAGGCCTAGTTCTACGTTCAGGGATAGGGGAAGCGCTTCCGGGTCTATATATACTGCCACATCAATATCACTCGTAGAGAGATTTCTATCGCCAACCTGTGAGCCATAGAGGTAGGCAGAAATGACCGGATAGTCGGCAAAAGTTCGTTGAGCTGCTTGCTGGAGCGTTTTCGAAAGCTCTTCGGTCTTCATCTTACTCCACATCCACATCATCTTTTGAGATTTCTTTAGAGGTTGTCAAAAAAGAGCAACCTTTAGTCAACTCTCGGTTTAGAGTTTCTTCCAGAGCCTCCACCGATACTACATCACCTTAAGATACTTTTTGAGCCTTTTGTAAAACCCCTCGTGGGTGCCAATGGTGTAAAGGTACAGCTTATGCTCATTGTAATCTACTTCATAGGCCAGGAGATATAATTGTCTCTCGTATTTGAACTTGTGTATCCTTATACTGGACAGGTCCCCCTTTTTAGGCTCGCCCACCTCTGGATTAGTGAGGATAAATTTTATCTCTTCTTTAGTCCTTTCTTGCACCTTCTTTATGAGCTTCTTGTACTCTCTTTCAAATTTTGGTAGGGCAACAGGTTTCATCAATCTAGACTAAATGTCCTTCCCAGCCCAGCTTCTTTCTCGGCTTTGGCCTCCAATATGTCCCTGATAAACTCAAAAGGAAGATCAGGGTTATCCTCTGCAATCAAGGCAATTCGCAGGTAGTCTTCTACCTGATTGGTAAAGTTTCTATGAGACCTCTTGGCCTTAATCTCAATTCTCTTCTTGAGTTCTTCTGGGAGCCTTATACATACTTGGGTCTTCACAGCCATCACCTCCTAAGAAAAAATGTACGACATTGGTATACTAATGTCAATGGTTTTTACATTGTTATTTCGAATTCAGGACAACATCGTGGCCGATGAGGGGTTATTCAAGGAGTGTTCATGATATAATAAATCGCAGCCCGTCAGGGTCTTTTCTTTGCCCTTCTACATTCGGGATACAACCTATGGATCTGAAGCAAGTCAGCTCCCTTTTGGACCAGACCTTCCCCCTCGATTATGCTGTGGAGTGGGACAAGGTGGGACTTCAGATAGGTGATCTCACCTCCGAGGTCCACCGAATATTGGTGGCTCTGGATGTAACATCACCTGTGGTCCAGGAGGCTTATGAAAAAGACGTCGATCTTGTAATTGCCCACCACCCTTTGATCTTCAGTCCTCTTTCCAGAATCCTCTCTACCTCATATCCCGAGAAAGTAGTGATGCACATGATTAAAGAAGGTTTAGCTCTTTACATACTTCATACCAATCTGGATGCCATGCCGGGAGGGTTAAACGATTTCTGGGCTGAGCGGATGGGACTTAAGAGAGTGGAGGCCGTTGATCCTGAGATCCGGCACAGATTTTATAAGATTGCTGTATTTGTGCCGGAGACTCATGTGGAAAAGGTAAGGTCGGCCATGGGCCAGGCCGGGGCAGGAAAGATCGGGAATTATGCTCAATGCAGTTTCCGAACTCGGGGCACAGGTACTTTTCTTCCTCTGGAAGGAGCTACCCCTTATCTAGGCCAGGTGGGTAAGGTGAATGAGGAGGAAGAATTCCGTCTGGAGGTCTTAGTAGATGAAATGCATCTCCAGCAAGCCCTGTCCAGGATGTTAGAGGCCCATCCCTATGAGGAGGTGGCCTACGATGTGTACCCCCTCGCCAACAGGTCGCCAAAAGCAGGAATTGGCAGGATAGGGGAGTTAGAAAGCCCCAGGAGTGTGAAGGATTTTTTCCAACTGGCCGCTCAACTTTTCGGCCCTAAAAACCTGAGACTTAATTGTACAGATGTTGGTATGGACAGCACCATTAAAAGAGTCGCTATAGTCACCGGAGGCGGCTCATCTCTGGTCCAGGTCGCTCTGAACAAAGGAGCTGATGTGTTGATCACCGGGGAAGTCAGGCACCACGATGCTCTATGGGCCTCAGAAAACGGACTCCTGATTATAGAAGTAGATCATCACATTACCGAAGGGCCTGCTGTCTGGCTGATAAAGGATAAGGTGGAGCGAGTTTTAGCAGAAAGAGGCTGGCCTATAGAAGTGG
>CAYYBB010000174.1:0-1076 GCA_964469465.1 uncultured Actinomycetota bacterium | reverse complement strand
CGGGAGGAGGATAGACTTTACAGCGGCCGCATAACCAATCCCAAGGAGCTATCCGGAATTGAAGCGGAAGTAAGATCCTTAAAAGCCAAGCAGGACCAGATTGAGACCCAGATCCTGATCTGTCTGGAGGAAGGGGAGGGACTCAGAAAAGAATCAAATCAGCTCAGCCAGAGTATCAACAGTCTGGAGGGGGAGACCCAAAAAGTCAGGGAGCGACTGGCCTCCAGGGAATCTGATCTGAGATCCAAAATGGAGGGATTAGGACAGAGGAGAGCGGAATTGTGCATCTTGATTCTGGAAGAACATTTGCAATTGTATGACAAACTCAGGGTGGAGAAGGGCGGACTGGCTGTGGCCTTTCTTCTCGACGAAGTCTGTCGAGGCTGTCATATGACTTTGCCGGCCTATCGAGTGGATAAGATGGAAGATAGAACGGCCATCTATAGATGTGATTTTTGCAAGAGACTTCTGGTACTTAAATAGCGGGCCGCACCTTGTCTGTCCCACACGCGGCGAAAATCTGACTATGGTTCTTCCTGATCCCTGGTCCTCGGATAATGGAGGCGTAATAGTTGGCCAAAAGAGTAGTTATCTATTTGGATGGTGGAGCACGAGGAAACCCCGGTCCAGCAGGAACGGGGTATCTTATCTTTGATGGAGAGGGCCGCCTTTTGGCCAAGGAAGGTAGATACATAGGCTTTACCACTAACAATGTGGCCGAGTACACAGCCCTGGTGCAGGCTCTGGACCGAGCCCGGGGATTTGAAGCTCAAGAGATAGCCATAAGAAGTGATAGTGAGCTGGTGGTAAGGCAGCTCAACCGTTCCTACAAGGTAAGGGACAAGAAGTTAAAGCCTCTCCATGAACGGGTACGCATCCTGCTCTATCCTTACGGTAAGGTAGAGATCCAGCATGTTCCCAGGGAGGAGAATAGGGAAGCGGATGAGTTAGTTAACCAGGCTATCGATGAGGCGCTGCAGACGTGAAACCGTATCCAGTTAACTTGACTATCTGCAATTTGGGTACCGTTCCGATTTAGTGTGGGTATTTTTGCCCGTTCCGCACCTTGAAAAGCT
>CAYYBB010000173.1:0-4396 GCA_964469465.1 uncultured Actinomycetota bacterium | reverse complement strand
ATATTCTCTTGGTATGGGGGTATTGATGAGAACCAAACTGTTTCCACCACCCTCTTATGCTCTCTACGGCAAACTCGGCGGTCTCAGGTGATATTCCCCCATTTACTAAACCATTATTGTTCTTTATATCATAGGCCCCATAAGGAATCGCTGTGCCTTTCGATAAGCTGGGATAATCATAAACATTTACCTCTTCTTTAGAGCCTTTGGGGCGCCCCTTTCTTCCGGGATTCTTGAAATCTCCTACTCGTTCTTTTTTCTTCGCATCAATTGATATAACGGGATCCCCACCCTTCAGGAATTCCTTTGCTAGATCGTTAATATATCGAAACTGAGCTTCACGATCTTTATGAGTTCCACCTTCCTTTAGCTTCACATTAGCTTGCAGCGAGTAGCCCATTTCCTTGAGCATTCGCCCTACTGTATCCTCAGTAATAGAGTAGCCTAGTCTCTGTAGCTGATCTTTAATCTGATAGGTGGATTTACTTGTCCACTTCAGCAAACTCAGCGGATCGCCTGCAGTCGTTTCATCCATGATCTCTTTTAGAACCTTTAGAATTTCGGGATTCCTTTCCTCTATTCTTTTTCGCCCCCCTCCAGGCCGACGGATTCTTTCTCCAGCATCAAATTTCTCTTTTGCTTTTAATTCCTTTATTCCCTTTATTATGGTAGGCTTAGATAAACCAGTTAATTCACACATCTTTTTAATCCCACCATGCCCAATTATCATAGCCTCTCTGGCAACAAACCAGCGAGCCTGCGCTTCATTTAGCGTGTCGAATACCTTCAGCATTGTATCTTTTTGTGTCCTTTCTGCCATACTTTTTTATAGCATGACTATCAAAATAAGTCAACTTTATTTTTCGGCAACCCCTTAGTCTTAATCATCTTCCTGACCTCCTGTCTTATGGCAGTCCCCGGAATTATTGGCCTATGCCCTGGGTAGCCCTCGCCCTGTCCTCCAGCCACCTGTGGTAGCGGGTGCTCTCTTTGTCTAGAGTTATTGTAGCTCCCCAGTAATCACGAGTACCTCCACTCACCGTTTCGGCATTAAACACCCAGTAGTCCAGGTCATGGATGACCCGGTGGGCATAGCGTAGAGCGACCTCTAGTTTCTCCTCCGCGGCGATCTCTAGAAGACCCTTGAAGGTGGTGAGGTCCCTCCTTAGGTCTTAGTCGGCAATAAGGGGTAGCAACTGGTCAATTTGGCTACCGTAGCTTTCTGATAGTTGCTCAACCTCCTTCCACTTAGGGGCACTCTGGTCAGCGAAGAAGTTGATACCATCCCATCCAGCCAGGCTATTCAACTTCTTATGCATTTCGCGTACAGCAGCTTGAATCTTCTTAAGGTGCTGGGAGTTTATGCTAGTTTGCGTGAGCTCGGCCGCCTTGGTGGCTTGGTCTTCCTCCGGTGGCTTCTGGGGCCGGTCAAATAAGGTCAAGGCAGGAATTTCATAATAGGGGTTAGCTCCGGTGAGATTCCAGATAACCATAGCAGCCACCCCAACTACTACCAGTAGCAGAAAAGCATACCCAAGATGCCTGGATTTAATCATCTTCCTGAGCCCCCCTGAGGTATTTCTCAATATTTTGCAGGTGTTCTTCATAGCTGCGGGCAGGATGAATTTTTCCTTCTTGGTCGTGCAGGAAATAAAGATACTCTGTTTCCTCAGGATAGATTACCGCCCTAATCGCAGCCAGGCCAGGGTTACAAATGGGAGCCGGAGGACGTCCTTCAATAAGATAGGTATTGTAAGGTGAGTCAGCCTTATAGTCTTCTGGTTTGACCACAGGCCACCAGGCACCTTCCTTTCCTAAAGCGTATTGCACGGTGGCATCTATTTCAAACTTCATGCCTGCTGTCCACCTATTCCAGATGATTCCGGCAATTAGGGGCATCTCTTCTTCACTTGCAGCTTCTCTTTGGACCAGGGAAGCCAGGATAATTAGGGTGTCGTTGCGAATGTTGGCCTTCAGGGCCTCGCTGAAAAGGTCTTTAACTTTTTCATTAAAATTGGCGATCAGTCTTTGAGCCACCTCTTTTCCCGAATAGTCTAAGTTGAGCAGGTAGGTGTCGGGAAACAGATAGCCTTCCTGGGCGGATTTAAGAAAATCGGATTTCTGATCCTCACCCCACCTGAGCTTTTGTCCAATAAGGTCGGCCATCTCCTCTATCCGCAGCCCTTCAGGCAAGAGGACCCACCTCTCGTAAGGATGGTTAACCAGGGTGTCCGCTAAGGTCCAGGCGGACATAGCTTTGGAGATCAGATAGCCCCCGGGCTCAATTTTCCCGTGCCAGCCCTTGATGGTGAGAACCATACTAAAAGCCCAAGGGCTTCTTATATAGCCTTGAGCATGCAACAGACTGATCAGCTCTTCCTCTGAGGTCCCTAAATTGATAACCACTCTCTCCTCGGGAGCCTTGCTTTGGGGAGCAGAAAATTGATAAAGAGCAAATAGAGCCAAGAGAAAGCTAGCTACTAGAGCTATGGCGACCCCCATGAGGATCTTTTTACTTCTGTTCAAAGTTAACATGGCCAAAACCTCCTTTCCATACTTTTCTCATCCAGAACTCACAGGCACTTGCATTGTTGCTCTAACGTATATTAACTCCTTGCCCCGTCAGATCCTGTCACCCAAGCCATGCAAAACCTACCAGAAGCGTGCCAATTTCTTTCTCATGCTCGTCCTTCCCTATTTTTGACTGACCTCGGCGATGTATATGAAAGCACCACTAGATTCTATTCTACTCATATTGTGCTCCCCTTTCCACAAGAATTTCAGGTCTCTTCTGGCTATCCCGCTCTTGTGGTTCTGCTATAGCCCTAAACGACAGGGTCTTTAGACTCTTTTCCCACTTTGACTTCTCCCTTTAGGATCTCTTCTACCAGAAGGTCACAAACCAGCTCATAGTCCACCCAAAAGCGGGCCTCCTTCCCATCCCTTAAGGCATACGCCTTGGTGCGGTTGAGTTTATGCCCCCAGAGGGCCTTAAGGCGCTTCTGGGTGGCATTCTGAGGCTCTCCTAAAGAGGCTAGTTTCTCTTCCAGGTGGGCCAGACGCTTAAGTAGGCTTTTCTCATCCCTCCTCATCTTTATCACCCCCTTCCTGCGATCGGCCAGGGGGCGCAAAACTAAAAGAAGATTGGGGAGTGAGGCAGGTCCAAAGGGGGCCAGCAGACGGTTAGCTTCAGGGTCTGGAGCGAAGTGCCAAAAAATTTTGGCCACAAATTGGCCACAAATTGGGGAAAAAGCGGGATGGCGAAGAATTAAGTGGGGATCAAATAGCCTCTGATTAGGTAAAATGGTGGCGCGCCCGGAGGGATTCGAACCCCCGACCCACGGATTAGAAGTCCGTTGCTCTGTCCACCTGAGCTACGAGCGCATGTGCAAACAGCTACTAATTAATCTGACGCTTAGAGAACAAATATGGAGCGGGAAACGGGACTCGAACCCGCGCATTCAGCTTGGAAGGCTGACGCTCTGCCACCTGAGCTATTCCCGCCCGCTAACCATCCGTTATTATTTACCAAAGAGGTTACTTTGGTCAAGGGAACGTCTCGGGTAAACTGGTGAGTGACACAACCAAGTATGCAAATATTCGCTTTGTGCAGTAATTATATCAATTTTTTGCCGGGGGGGGGAGGGGGCGAATTGCCAGAAGCTCTCTCTAGAAGCTATGAGAAAGAAAGCGCCTTTTTGATCTTCAATTCGGCCCGGTGCCTGAAGAATCAACCTGTACATTTTCAAAAAGCAAAACTGCCTTTGCAGCATGTAAGATCGCATAATAAGAGCGGGAAATAGCATCTTCAAGAAATCCATCTTCAAATAGACGCTCTGCAGCCCCAAAGATTTTGTTGACCGCTTAACTTCTCTTCTTATTTCCTCCTGACTGGGATGTCTCATATTGCTATTCCCTCCCGCTCAATATTCTTGACAAATTGGAAGTTTCTATCTCTTAGGTAAGCCAGGTGATTTTTTGAAATAACCTGAATAGACAAAGCAAAATCAATTTCCTCATCTAACTCATAACCTATTTCTCTGATTTTGTCTCCCAACGCCCAGTCGTCAGATGGGGTGATAACCAGAATATCAATATCAGATGCCCTTGTAGCGTCTCCCCTTGCTTTTGATCCAAAAACCATCACACTAAGAATTTCTCCAGGAAACTGCCTTTCAGCTCTTCTCTTAAACTCTTCGATAATTTTTCTTTCCTTCTCGGTAAGTTTCATGACTGCTCACTCTTTAGAATCTTAATTACTTGTCTTCCTTTTTCTACCTTCTTATGATTGAGCTACCTCTAGGCGAAGTGCTCCAAAGAGACATTTGAGCATACTCGGCAACGAAGGTGTGCTAGACTTAGTTGAAATTTGATGTAGCGGCTCCTAAAATGGTAA